>NZ_CATKPO010000040.1:0-437444 GCF_949768395.1 Pseudomonas sp. IT-P260 | reverse complement strand
CAGCCGCTTCAACATATATATCAAGGCTCCAACCCGATCCCGCGCAAAATCACACTGGTCACCGTCTGCACCGCCCGCTCGAACTGCATGTCCGACAGCGGCTGGTGCTCGTTCAGAATATTCACCTGATGATCGAAGTCGGCGTAGTGCTGGGTCGAGGCCCAGATCATGTACAGCAGGCTCGACGGCTCCACCGGCAGAATCCGCTGGTCCTCCACCCACTGGCGGATCTTCGCCTCCTTCATCTTTGCCCAGTCGTACAGGCTGACGTCCAGCGCCTCGCCCAGGGTCGGCGCACCGTGGATGATTTCGTTGGCCCAGACTTTCGAACCATAAGGCCGGCTGCGCGAGTGGTTCATCTTGGCGCGGATGTAGCTGCTGAGCACCACCCGTGGATCGTCGAACATCTCAAAGCACAGCGCGTCCTGTTTCCACACCTCCAGCAGGTCGAACAGCACCGCGCTGTACAGTTCGCTCTTGGTGGAAAAGTAGTAATGCAGGTTGGAGCGCGGCAGTTGCACTTCGGCGGCGATATCGGCCATGGCGGTGCCGCCGAAGCCTTTTTCGGCGAACACCTTTTCCGCCGCCAGCAGGATTTTCTCGACGTTACTGCGACGGATCTCGATCTTGTGATTGCCCATGAGGGCTCCCTGACAACGACGTTGTTGAAGACTAGCATCCGCTCTGGCCTCGGGGCGACCGCTGCAAACAAAACTTCGTATGAAGGCCGGCGCATGGCTAAACTGGCGCTTCTTTGTCCTGCCTCAGAGGTATACGCGATGCTGTTCAAGAAGGTCCTGAAAACCACTGCCCTGCTCGCTTCGCTGTGCGCCGCATCCTCCGTTTTTGCCCACGCCCACTTGAAAAGCCAGACCCCGGCCGCCGACAGCACCGTCACCGCTCCGGCCGATCTGCGCCTGACCTTTTCCGAAGGCGTCGAGGCCAGTTTCACCAAAGTCAGCCTGACCCACGACGGCGCCCCGGTCGCAATCAAACCGCTGACCACCGAAGGCGACAAGAAAACCCTGATCGTCACCCCCGCTGCGCCACTCAGTGCCGGGGAATACAAAGTTGAATGGCATGCGGTGTCGGTGGACACGCACAAGAGCGAAGGCGCCTATCAGTTCAAGGTCGGCCAGTAATTCATGAGTGAAGCGCTGGTGCTGTGCCGCTTCGTGCATTTCAGCGCGGTGTTGATGCTGTTCGGCGCCTGGCTGTTTCGGCCACTGCTGCTCAAGGCGCCAGTGCCGACACTGGATCGGCATCTGGCGCGCCGGGCGCGCTGGCTGACGGCAATTGCGCTGGTCAGCGGTGTCACCTGGGCGCTGCTGATCACCGCGAGCATGGCCGGTTCGGCGGCGGCCGCGTTCGATCCGGACACGATTGGCCTGGTGCTGGGCAATACGTTTTTCGGTCAGGTCTGGTGTTGGCATCTGCTGATCAACGCGCTGTTGCTGGCGTTGCTGTTTACGCCATGGCGATCGAGCCTGCCGCTGCGTCTGGGGTTGAGCGCGCTGCTCCTGGCGACCCTGGCGCCGGTCGGTCACGGCGCGATGCTCGACGGTCTGAATGGGCAACTGCTGATCCTCAACCAGATCGTTCACCTGACCTGCGTCGCCGCATGGCTCGGCGGGCTGTTGCTGCTGGTATTGATCCTGCGTCAACCCGGCGAAACGATGAGCCGGACCCTGCAACGCTTCAGCGGTGTCGGTTACGCCATTGTTGGCGGGCTGCTGATCACCGGCATGATCAACGTGCGCGTGCTGACCGGGCAATGGTGGCCGACGCCGCTGTTCAGTGGCTTTGCCCTGATCCTGCTGATCAAGGCGTTGCTGGTGCTGGGCATGCTTGCACTGGCGTTGTTCAACCGCTTGCGGATTGATGATTGCGAACAGCGGATAGGCGCGCTCAAGCGCAGTGTGCTGCTGGAGTGGTTGTTGGGGATGGGTGCGGTGGCGGCGGTCTCCCTGCTCGGTACCTTGCCGCCGATGATTGCGGCCTGAAAAGCAAAAGATCGCAGCCTTCGGCAGCTCCTACATTGGAATGCGATTCCCTGTAGGAGCTGCCGAAGGCTGCGATCTTTTTGCTCTTAATGCGGTTGTGTGTCGCCCGCCGCGGTGTCGATGCTGACCACCACCGACATCCCCGGGCGCAAGCGTTCCTCTTCCTGCTGATCCGGATCGATGGTGATCCGCACCGGCACGCGCTGGGCGATTTTCACGAAGTTGCCCGTGGCGTTATCCGCCTGCAACAGGGCGAACTCCGAACCGGTGCCGGGCGAAATGTGCTGCACATGCCCGGTGAACTGACGGTGGTTCAGCGCGTCGACGGTGAAGCGCACCGGCTGCCCGACGCGCACGTTGTTCATCTGGGTTTCCTTCATGTTGGCGATCACCCATTTCTGGTTCGGCACCAACGCCATCAGCTGCGCCCCGGAGTTGACGTAGGCGCCCAGGCGCACGCCGATCTGCCCGAGCTGGCCGTCTCGCGGGGCGACGATGCGCGTATTCGACAAATCGATCCGCGCCAGTTGCACCGCCGCTTCAGCGCTGGCCACCGAGGCTTCCAGCGAACCGCGATTGACGATCACCGTCTGCAGATCCTGCCGGGCGATCTCCAGATTGGCCTTGGCCTGCGCCACCGCCGCAATGCTCTGCGCATTGGCCGCGAGCGCCACGTCCATCTCGCGTTTCGACACCGAGCCGTCACTCACCAGCTCCTTGTTACGGCGCAGATCCGCCTCGCTTTTACGCAACTGCGCCTCGCTGTCGGCCACCACCGCCTGACGCAGTTTGATCGTCGCTTCGGCGCTGTTGCGTTGCTGCACCACATTGGCCAGCGCGGCCTTCTGCACCGCCAGTTGCGCCAGCGACTGGTCGAGGCGCTGCTGATAAATCCGGTCATCCAGGCGCACCAGCAAGTCGCCGGCCTTCACGTACTGGAAGTCCTGCACCGGCACCTCGAACACGTAGCCACTGAGCTGCGGGCCGATGATCGTCACCTGACCGCGCACCAGGGCGTTTTCCGTGGTTTCGACGGCGCTGCTGAACGGCGGCAGCTGCCAGGCGTAGAGCACGATCAACACGCCGACGATGGCAATCGCGGCAAAGCCCAGTGACGAGATGATCCTCACCCGCAACGAGCGCGGCTCGGTGTTCGGTGATGACGGCGGTGCCACGCCTTCCGGGGTGGCGGCGATGGCATTGGTGGTTGTGGTGGTCGGTTCGGTCATGAATGGGAGGCACCGTCAGGAGGTACGGAAGGCGCTGGGTCGACGGCTTTGGTGGTGCTCATCAGCCACAGCGCACGAATGGACAGCCAGATCATGGTCAGCACCGCAATCACGGCGATCAGCATGAACACATCGTTATAGGCCAGCACGTTGGCTTCGCGCGTGGCTGCGTTGGACAGGCTGCGAATCCCGGCGAGGTTGCGCAGACTCGGGTCGGCCAGCAAGCTGCCATAAGCCGAACCACCGCTTTGTACGCGCGCGGCCACCAGCGGATCGGACAGCGTCAGGTGCTCGACCAGATGACTGGAATGGAATTTCTCGCGCACGATCTGGAACGTGCCCAGCAACGCCGCGCCAAGCAGGCCGCCGAGGTTGTTGCAGATCCCGAACAACACCGAAAAACTCACCAGATTGCGCGGGTTGGTCAGCACGTTGCGGGTGCCGAACACCATGGTCGGTCCCAGAAAAAACGTGCTGCCGAAGGCCAGCAGGAACTGGCTGAAATACAGGTTTTGCGGGCGGGTCAGGTTGTTGGAGAAACTGTCCATCACCGAGCCGGTGGCCATCAGCGCCAGCGAGATGATCAGCGGCATCAGCAGGTGCTTGGGGTCGATGGTCAGCGCACTGGTCGCCAGCCCGGCGATGCTGCCGATCAGCATCACCACGTAGAGGCTGTGCAGTTGCTCATAACCCATGTTGAGGTTCTGCATGAAACCGACGGCGCCGGTGGACTGCTCCGAGGTGACCATGCGGATCAGGGTCACCGCCAACGCCAGGCGGATCATCGTGCCGCTGCCGAGCCAGCGGGTCATCAGCATCGGGTTGCTGCGGTTGTGCTCGATGGCCAGGCCCGCGAGGATCAGGGCAATCGAGGCCGCCAGCGCATAGCCGATCCAGTCGGCCTCCAGCCACCAGTCGATGCGCCCCAGCGACAGCACCGCGCAAAGCAGTGCCACGCCGCTGGCGAGAATGGCGAAGGTGAGAAAGTCCAACGGCTCGAAGGTTTTGAAGCGATCACCGGGCGGCAACTTGAGCAGCAGCACGCAGCCCAGCGACAGCAAGGCCATGCCCAATTCGAACAAGTACAAGCCGCGCCATTCGGCAATCTGCAGCAAGTCTTCGGAGAACAGGCGCGCCAGCGGCAGCGCCAGTTGCGAGGCACCGAGACCCAGCACCAGCGCCTTCAACCGCCACTTGGCGGGAAATGCCTGGATCATGTAATACAGGCCCAACGAACTCAAGGCCGCACCCACCATCCCGTGCGCCGCCCGCACCGCTATCGCCGAACTCAAGTCGTTGACGAACAGGTGGCCGAAGGTCACCAGCGCATACAACACCAGAAACACTTCGGTGAATGCGCGCAGGCCGAACTGCTGACGAAACTTCACCAGCAGCAGGTTCATCGACACGTTGGTCATCACGTAAGCAGCTGGCAGCCAGGCCATCTCCGCCGTGGTCGCACCCAACGCGCCTTGCAGGTAAGGCAGGTTGGCAACCACCAGCGAGTTACCCAAACCACCGGTCACCGCCACCAGCAGCCCGACCAGCGCATAGGCCAGGCGCTTGGGGTTGGAGTGCAGCGGCGTCGAGGGGGAACCGGGCAGACTGGGCTTCTCGTGCGGCTGCCAGTTGCGCGGGGCGTATCGATCCATTGAAAGACCTTGTGCTTATGTTGCCGGAAGTTTGCCGCAAATGTTGCGGCAAACCCACAATCCTCTGGGAGCTGGCTTGCCAGCGATGGCGGCAGTCGGCTCGGCAACAGGGTGACCGGCAGCCCGCTCCCACAGGTTCGCGGTGGATTCGTAAATTCTGTTTAAAGGTCTTCTCGCCCGCAACGGATTTTTCCCGCACCGGGCAACTGCCACCCTTGCAGCCCTTCTCAACCTGCAAGGTGCCCGTTATGACCACGCCCCACCGGCAACGCTCCCCACGCTTTTTAAAAAACCTTGTGGCGGCCGCCCTGCTGCTGCCGGCCCTCGCCTTCGCTCAGGAACGCCCGTGGCCGGACGGTTCGCAACTGGTGATCTCAGTGTCGATGCAATTCGAAACCGGCGGTCAGCCCGAAGGCGCGGAAAGTCCGTTCTCCGGCACGCCGCTGCCCAAGGGTTATCCGGATCTGCCGGCGCAGACCTGGTTTGATTATGGCTACAAGGAAGGCTTGTGGCGGATGCTCGACCTGTGGGATCGCACCGGCATCAAGGTCACCTCGCATGTGGTCGGCGAAGCGGCGCTCAAACACCCGGAACTGGCGAAAGCGATTGCCGAGCGTGGCCACGAACTGGCAGCCCACGGCATGCGTTGGGCCGATTCGTACAACATGAGCTACGACCAGGAAAAACAGTTCATCGGCGACGGTGTCAACGCGGTGGAAAAACTTACCGGCCAGCGCTCAGTGGGCTACAACGCCAATTGGCTGCGGCGCAGCCCCAATACGCTGAAGGTTCTGCAAGACCTGAATTTCACCTATCACATCGATGACGTCAGCCGCGACGAACCGTTCGTGACCATGGTCCGTGGACGCAAATTTGCCGTGGTGCCGTACACCCTGCGCAATAACGACATCGTGCTGATCGAGGGCCGGCATTTCTCCGCCGAGCAGTTCTATCAGCAACTGGTGCTGGAATTTGATCGCCTGTACGCCGAAGGCGCGAGCCAGCGGCGGATGATGTCGGTGAGTCTGCACGACCGCATCGGCGGCACACCGGCAATGGTCGAGGCGATGGAACGTTTTATCCGCTATGCGCAGTCCCATCCAAAAGTGACATTCATGCGCAAGGACCAGATCGCCCGGATCGTCCTGACCGAGAAAAACCCGCTGATCGACAACACAGAGGCGCTCTATAACCGGTAAACCCGCCGAAAACAGCCCTCTTTGCAGCATTTGGAGGGCTGCCAACTCGCGCAAACTCATCGTAAAAAGCCCTGTTGACTTTTGCGGAAAACCTCGCAACTATCCGCAACCATGTTGTACGACGACGTATAACAATAATAAAAACAACAAATGCAACAGGGAGCGTCACCGTGAGCACACTCGTCTGCAATTCCGTTCGCACGTCCCGTATTTCCATCCCCCGCCCGTGTTCCACCCTGAGTTTGATCGGCTGCAGCAGCCTCGCCCTGGTTTTGCCCGTGAGCGCAGACGCCGAAGGCTTCCTCGAAGACAGCAAAGCCACGCTGAACCTGCGCAACGCCTACTTCAATCGCAACTTCGTCAACCCGAACTACCCGCAGGGCAAGGCCGAAGAGTGGACGCAAAACTTCATCCTTGATGCCAAATCCGGCTTCACCCAAGGCACGGTCGGTTTCGGTCTCGATGTGCTGGGGATGTATTCGCAAAAACTCGATGGCGGCAAAGGCACCGGCGGTACGCAACTGTTGCCGATCCACGATGACGGGCGTCCGGCGGACAACTTCGGTCGCCTCGGCGTGGCGCTGAAGGCCAAGGTGTCGAAGACCGAATTGAAGGTTGGCGAATGGATGCCGGTGCTGCCGATTCTGCGCTCGGACGATGGTCGCTCGTTGCCGCAGACCTTTCGCGGTGGCCAGATCACCTCCACCGAAATCAACGGCCTGACCCTCTACGGTGGGCAGTTCCGTGGCAACAGCCCGCGTAACGACGCCAGCATGGAAGACATGTCGATGAACGGCCGCGGCGCCTTCACCTCCGACCGTTTCAACTTCGGCGGCGGCGAATACACCTTCAACGACAAGCGCACCCTGGTCGGCGTGTGGTACGCCGAGCTCAGCGACATCTACCAGCAGCAGTATTTCAACCTCAGCCACAGCCAGCCGCTGGGCGACTGGACGCTGGGCGCCAACCTCGGTTTCTTCACCGGCAAGGAAGACGGCAGCGCCCAGGCCGGTGACCTCGATAACAAGACTGCATTTGCCATGCTGTCGGCCCGCTACGGCGGCAACACCTTCTATGTCGGCCTGCAAAAACTCAGCGGCGACGACGCGTGGATGCGGGTCAACGGCACCAGCGGCGGCACCCTGGCCAACGACAGCTACAACGCCAGTTATGACAACGCCAAAGAGCGCTCCTGGCAATTGCGTCATGACTACAACTTCGTCGCCCTCGGCATTCCCGGCCTGACCCTGATGAACCGCTACATCAGCGGCGACAACGTGCACACCGGCACCATCACCGACGGCAAGGAATGGGGCCGCGAATCGGAACTGGGCTACACCGTGCAGAGCGGGCCGCTGAAAAACCTCAATGTGAGATGGCGCAACGCGACGATACGCCGGGACTTCAGCACCAATGAGTTCGATGAGAACCGGATCTTTATCAGCTATCCGATTTCATTGTTGTAACCAGATCTCTTTTTACCCTGTGGGAGCGAGCCTGCTCGCGAAGGCGCCTTGTCAGTCGATGCAAGAATTGCCTGGATCGGCCTCATCGCTGGCAAGCCAGCTCCCACAGAATTTTGTGGTGAACGCGGTCATTGAAAACAACGCTGATACCGGTGGGAGCTGGCTTGCCAGCGATGGCGGCGGCAGATTCACCATTGATGTTCATTGACGCACCGCTTTCGCGAGCAGGCTCGCTCCCACAAGGAAATTGCAGTGCAACGAAGGCCTCGCGGTGATTGAAAAGTAAATGAGCCCCTTCCGTCATTTACACCAAAAGTCGCGTTGACAAGTTCCGGAAAGCCTACCGATACTTCAGCGCAGTCATACGACAACCTACAACAAACCTAATAACAACGTGTAAGGGATTGCCATGACGTCCACCTCTACTCCCCGCACCCCGTTCAATCGTCTGCTGCTGACCGGCGCCGCCGGTGGCCTGGGCAAAGTCCTGCGTGAACGTATGCGCCCTTATGCCCACATCCTGCGCCTGTCAGACATCGCTGCTCTCGCCCCGGCCGTTGATGAACGCGAAGAAATCGTCCCCTGCGATCTGGCCGACAAACACGCCGTGCACCAACTGGTCGAAGGCGTCGACGCGATCCTGCATTTCGGCGGTGTCTCCGTCGAGCGGCCGTTCGAAGAAATTCTCGGCGCCAACATCTGCGGCGTATTTCACATCTACGAAGCTGCGCGCCGCCATGGTGTCAAGCGAGTGATCTTCGCCAGTTCCAACCATGTCATCGGCTTCTACAAACAGGATGAGCCGCTCGACGCCAGCTGCGCCCGCCGCCCCGACGGCTACTATGGATTGTCCAAGTCCTACGGCGAAGACATGGCCAGTTTCTACTTTGATCGCTACGGCATCGAGACCGTCAGCATCCGCATCGGCTCCTCATTTCCCGAGCCGCAGAACCGCCGAATGATGCACACCTGGCTGAGCTTCGACGACCTCACCCAATTGCTCGAACGCGCGCTGTACACGCCCAACGTTGGCCATACAGTGGTCTATGGCATGTCCGCCAACAAGGACGTCTGGTGGGACAACCGCTTCGCCAGCCACCTCGGTTTTGAAGCCAGGGACAGCTCCGAAGTGTTCCGCGAAAAAGTCGAAGCGCAACCCATGCCCGCCGCCGATGACCCGGCGCGGATCTATCAGGGTGGCGCGTTCGTCGCGGCCGGCCCCTTCGGCGACTGAACACCCTGACAACGACGCAAAGGAATGAGTATGCAAGCCGAATTGATCGTCGATGCTCGCAACGCCGTGGGCGAAAGCCCGGTCTGGGTGCCGCAGGAAAACGCACTGTATTGGGTCGATATTCCCAACGGCGGGCTGCAACGCTGGAGCGCTGACACCGGCCATGTGCATGCCTGGGAAACCCCTGAAATGCTCGCCTGCATTGCCCGTCACAGCGGTGGCGGCTGGGTTGCCGGTATGGAGAGCGGCTTTTTTCATCTGCATCCGCACAGCGATGGCAGCCTCGACAGCGAACGACTCGCCACCGTCGAGCACAGCCGGGCAGACATGCGCCTCAACGATGGTCGCTGCGACCGCCAGGGCCGTTTCTGGGCCGGCAGCATGGTGCTGAACATGGGCCTGAACGCGCCTGCAGGCCGACTCTACCGCTACGGCGCCGTCTCGTCAGGCGTGATCGAAGCGCAGCTCGACGGGTTCATCGTGCCGAACGGCCTCGGCTTCAGCCCCGACGGCAAGACGATGTACCTGTCGGACTCACATCCGCACGTGCAATTGATCTGGGCCTTCGATTACGACACCGAGACCGGCACGCCATCGAACCGCCGCGTTTTCGTCGACATGAACCACTTCCCCGGCCGACCGGATGGCGCTGCCGTGGATGCCGAGGGCTGCTACTGGATCTGCGCCAACGACGCCGGACTGATTCACCGTTTTGCTCCGGACGGGCGCCTCGATTTCTCACTGCAAGTGCCGGTGCAGAAACCGACGATGTGTGCCTTCGGCGGCAGCGACATGGACACGTTGTTTGTCGCCTCGATTCGTCCCGGCGACGACCGCGATCCGCAATCCGTGGCCGGCGGCGTGTTCGCGTTGAAGCCCAACGTCAAAGGCCTTGCCGAACCCTTGTTCAACGATCTGCTTTAAACCCCTCTGCTGCACCGCTGCGCCTTGAACACAACAATAACAAGACTGGAGACTCACCCCCATGAACTTCAAACGCACCTTGCTGGCCGCTGCACTCCCACTGATGTTTACCTTCATTGGCGCCGCCCAGGCCCTGCAACTCAAATTCGCTGACATCCACCCCGCCGGTTATCCAACGGTGGTGGCCGAAGAAAACATGGGCAAGACCCTGACCAAGGAGACCAACGGCGAACTGACCTTCCAATACTTCCCCGGCGGCGTGCTGGGCTCTGAAAAGGAAGTCATCGAGCAGATGCAAGTCGGCGCGGTGCAGCTGTCTCGCGTCAGCCTGGGTATTGTCGGCCCCGTGGTCCCGGACGTGAACGTGTTCAACATGCCGTTCATCTTCCGCGACCATCAACACATGCGTAACGTCATCGACGGCCCGGTGGGCGACGAGATCCTGGACAAAATCACCAACTCCGAATTCGGCTTGGTGGCGCTGGCCTGGATGGACGGCGGCACGCGCAACGTCTACACCAAGAAACCGGTACGCAAGCTCGAAGACCTCAAAGGTATGAAGATTCGCGTGCAAGGCAACCCGATGTTCATCGACATGATGAACGCCATGGGCGGTAACGGTATCGCCATGGACACCGGGGAAATCTTCAGCGCCTTGCAGACCGGCGTGATCGACGGCGCGGAAAACAACCCGCCGACCCTGCTCGAACACAACCACTTCCAGAACGCCAAGTTCTATAGCCTGACCGGTCACCTGATTCTGCCGGAGCCGATTGTGATGTCGAAAATCACCTGGGAAAAACTGAGCCCGGAACAACAGGCGCTGGTCAAGACCGCCGCCAAGGCTGCCCAGGCTGAAGAGCGCGTGCTGTGGGACAAGAAGTCCGCTGCCAGCGAAGAAAAACTCAAAGCCGCGGGCGTCGAGTTCATCCAGGTCGACAAGAAACCCTTCTACGACGCCACCGCTCCAGTGCGGGAAAAGTATGGTGCGGCGTACGCCGACCTGATCAAGAAAATCGAAGCTGTCCAGTAACGCCGCCCGCTCCGTACTCATTAACCAGGCCCGGCGTACCTGATGACTCAGGTGCGCCCGGTTACGGTGGAACCCGATGAAGAATCTGCTGCTGCGTATCAACGACAAGATCTACATGACGTGCATCTGGGTCGCTGGCCTTGCCGTCCTGGCGATTTCCCTGATGATTCCCTGGGGCGTGTTCGCCCGCTACGTCCTGGGCACCGGTTCGAGCTGGCCAGAGCCCACGGCGATCCTGCTGATGATGGTGTTTACCTTCATCGGTGCCGCCGCCAGTTACCGCGCCGGTGCGCACATGGCCGTGGCCATGCTCACCGATCGCATGCCACCGCACGCAAGATCCGCCGCGGCGATTATTTCCCAGCTGCTCATGGCGGCGATCTGCATCTTTATGACGATCTGGGGCGCCAAGCTGTGCATGTCCACCTGGAACCAGTTCATGGCAGCCCTGCCCGATCTGCGGGTTGGCGTGACCTACTTGCCGATTCCCGTGGGCGGCTTGCTGACGCTGGTTTTCGTTCTGGAAAAACTCTTGCTCGGTGACCAGAGCAAACGGCGGGTCGTGCAGTTCGATCTGGTTGAAGAAAGCGAAGGTGCCGCTTAATGGACGCTCTGATTCTGCTGGGCAGTTTTATCGTATTGATCCTGATCGGCATGCCAGTCGCCTACGCGCTGGGCGCCGCCGCACTGATCGGTGCATGGTGGATCGACATCCCGTTCCAGGCGGTGATGATTCAGGTCGCGTCGGGGGTGAACAAATTCTCGCTGCTGGCCATTCCGTTCTTCGTCCTGGCCGGTGCGATCATGGCCGAGGGCGGCATGTCCCGCCGGCTGGTGGCATGTGCCGGAGTGCTGGTGGGTTTCGTGCGCGGTGGTCTGTCGCTGGTCAACATCGTCGCCTCGACCTTCTTCGGCGCGATCTCCGGTTCCTCGGTGGCCGACACCGCGTCGGTGGGTTCAGTGCTGATTCCGGAAATGGAACGCAAGGGCTATCCACGAGACTTCTCCACCGCGGTGACCGTCAGCGGCTCGGTGCAAGCCCTGCTCACGCCGCCAAGCCATAACTCGGTGCTCTATTCTCTGGCTGCCGGTGGTACGGTTTCGATTGCCTCGCTGTTCATGGCGGGCATCGTGCCGGGGTTGCTGATGAGCGCCTGCCTGATGGTGCTGTGCCTGATTTTCGCGAAAAAACGGGACTACCCCAAAGGTGAAGTCATCCCGATGCGCCAGGCGTTGAAAATCGTCGGCGAAGCCCTCTGGGGCCTGATGGCGATGGTGATCATCCTCGGCGGCATCCTCTCGGGGATCTTCACCGCGACCGAATCGGCGGCCATCGCCGTGTTGTGGTCGTTCTTCGTGACCATGTTCATCTACCGCGACTACAAGTGGCGTGAACTGCCGAAGCTGATGCACCGCACTGTGCGGACGATTTCGATCGTGATGATCCTGATCGGTTTCGCCGCAAGCTTCGGCTACATCATGACCCTGATGCAGATCCCGGCGAAGATCACCACGCTGTTCCTGACCCTGTCGGACAACCGCTACGTGATCCTGATGTGCATCAACGTCATGCTGCTGTTGCTCGGCACGGTGATGGACATGGCGCCGTTGATCCTGATCCTCACGCCGATTCTGATGCCGGTGATTCTCGGCATCGGTGTCGACCCGGTGCAATTCGGCATGATCATGCTGGTCAACCTCGGGATCGGGCTGATAACACCGCCGGTGGGCGCGGTGCTGTTTGTCGGTTCGGCGGTGGGCAAGGTCAGTATCGAGAGCACCGTGAAGGCGCTGCTGCCGTTTTATGCGGTGCTTTTTCTGGTGCTGATGCTGGTCACTTACATCCCCGCCATTTCCCTGTGGCTACCGCACTTGGTGTTGTAACAGCCTGAAAGATCGCAGCCTCGTTTCACTCGACAGCTCCTACATGGGAATGCGATTCCTGTAGGAGCTGCCGAAGGTTGCGATCTTTTGATCTGCCAACATTCAGGCACGCAACAACATATACCCCGCCACCACCAGACACACGCTGGCAAACCCCACCTGCAACGTCCGCGCTGGCACCCGCGCACAAAGCTTGCGGCCGATGATCATGCCGACGATGCTGGCGACGATAAACGCCGTGCCCTGTGCGTCAATCCGCACGCCTGCGTGAAACGATCCGATCACGCCAATCGCCGAAATCAGGCTGATCACCATCAGCGACGTCGCCACGATCCCGCGCATCTGCACATCGGTCAGTTGCTTGAACGCCGGCACGATCAGGAACCCTCCGCCGACGCCGAGCAAGCCCGAAACCACACCCGTCACCGCGCCCAGCGCCGCAAGAGTCGCGGTGCATTTGGCGGTCCAGTCGAAGCGCCCGGTCTGTTCATTGAGCATGCAGTTCTTCTGCCCCCAGCTCGCATGGCCGTGGTCGCTCGGCCCCTCTTGCGCACGCTCGCGGCGCAACATCCGCCACGCGACCATGACCATCAGCAGACTGAAGAGGATCATCAGGATCTTCTCCGGCAACTGGTGCGCAAAATAGATACCCAGCGGCGAAAACACCGCACCGAGCGCGGCAATCAGCAGCGCCGCGCGATAACGCACCAGACCATGACGCAAACCGTCGATGGCGCCCACTGCCGCCGCACTGCCCACGGCGAACAACGCCACGGGCGCGGCCTGAGTCATGCTCCAGCCGAGGCCGAGCACCAGCGCCGGCACCGCGAGAATCCCGCCGCCCGCCCCGGTCAGTCCGAGAATCAGCCCCATCAACACGCCAAACAGACTTGCCAGCAACATAGGGAGTTCTCAGTCGACTTTGGACAAACCGGTCAGCCACTCGCGGCCCTTGAGCATGCCGTTCCAGTAGAACCACGGCAGCAGCGTCGCCTTGAGAAACCACGCCGAGCGGCGCGGCACGGTCGCATCGAGGGCGAAGGTCGGCAGCAACTTCCCGCCGTAGCCGAACTCGGCGAGGATCACCTTGCCCTTCTCCACCGTCAGCGGGCAGGAACCGTAGCCGTCGTACTTCAGTGGCAGCGGCTGCCGCTTGCGCAGCGCCAGAAGGTTTTCGGCGACGACCACGATCTGCTTGCGCACGGCCGCAGCGGTTTTTGCGTTAGTGGTGCCGCAGATGTCACCGAGGCCAAACACTTCGGGGTATCGCGGATGTTGCAGGCTGTGCGGATTGACTTCGCACCAGCCAGCAGCGTCGGCCAGCGGGCTCTGGGCGATGAACTCCGGCGCGACTTGCGGCGGCACAACATGCAGCAGGTCAAAGGTTTTCGCCTGTGTGGTGACGTTGCCGTCAGCGTCCTTGATCTCGAACCAGGCGGTTTTCGCCGGGCCGTCGACCTTGACCAAATTGCTGTTGAAAGCCAGTTGCGCGTTGTACTTTTCGATGTACTTCATCAGCGGCGGCACGAAGGTCGCGACACCGAACAGCGCGGCGCCGGCGAGGTTGAACTCGACGTTAACGTTGTTCAGCACAGCGGTTTTGCGCCAGTGATCGCACGACAGGTACAACGCCTTCTGCGGCGCGCCGGCGCATTTGATCGGCATCGCCGGCTGAGTAAACAGGGCCTTGCCGCCGTGCAGTTTCTGCACCTGATCCCAGGTGTACTGCGCATGCTGGTAGCTGTAGTTGGACGTCACGCCATGCTGGCCGAGGCTTTCCTGCAGGCCTTCGATTTTCTCCCAGGCCAGACGCAGGCCGGGGCAGACGATCAGGTTCTGGTAGTTGACGCGGCGTCGATCGTTGAGCGTGAGTTGACGGGTGTCGGGATCCACCGCTGTCACCGCCGCCTGAATCCAGGTGGCCTGACGCGGCATCACTTTGCTCATCGGCCGCGCGGTGTCCTTGACGTCATAGGCGCCACCGCCGACCAGCGTCCACGCCGGTTGGTAGTAGTGCTGAGCACTCGGCTCAATGACCGTAATGTTCAGAGTGGGATCACGCTTGAGCAGACTGGCGACGAAACCGATGCCGGCGGTGCCGCCGCCGATGACCACGATGTCTGCACTGATGGATGGGCCCCAGTGTTGATCGTTCATTGCTTGTTCCTTATTGCTGCACGCAAGGATTTTCCGGCCAATCTACAAATGCCCTGTGGGAGCGAGCCTGCTCGCGAAGGCGATGTGTCAGTAGGTCAAAGTATTGACTGATACACCGCTTTCGCGAGCAGGCTCGCTCCCACAGGGAATGTAGGGGTTGGCTGACATTTATGGGTGGCCCCAGCTCTTGAGCACCGCCCCGCAATACAGTCCGGACAGGGTCTTCATCACCTGAATCACTTCAGGGCTGGCCAGGCCGTAAAAGATGTATTTGCCTTCGCGGCGGGTCGCCACCAGGCCTTCATCGCGCAGGATGCCCAACTGCTGGGACAGCGTCGGCTGGCGCACGCCGGTGATTTTTTCCAGCTCGCCGACGTTGCGTTCGCCCTGAGTCAGCTGGCACAGGATCAACAGGCGATCCTCATTGGCCAACGCCTTGAGCAGCGCGCAGGCCTTGGAGGCGGACGCCCGCAGTTGGGCGACTTCACATTCGGTCAGACTGGATTGCATTTGCACGATGCCTTCAACGTCACTTAAGCTGCGAACATTATGTTTTTAGATAAAGTGTTGCAACCCATTTCCCTGATTCAGGTTGGTGTCCATGCCCGCGCAGATTGAAGCTTTCCTCGACCCCGCCTCCTCGACCTACAGCTACGTGGTCTATGAAGCCGATGGCGGGCAATGTGCAATCGTCGATCCGGTGCTCGATTACGACGGCGCCGCCGGTCGCACCAGCACCGTACAGGCCGACAAAATCATCGCCTTCGTCCGTGACCATCACCTGCAGGTGCAATGGCTGCTGGAAACCCACGCCCACGCCGACCACCTGTCCGCCGCGCCGTACCTGCGCCGCGAACTGGGCGGCAAGATCGCCATCGGTCAGTCGATCAGCAAAGTGCAGAATGTGTTCAAGGCGCTGTTCAATCTGGAGCCGGAATTCTGCGTCGACGGCTCGCAGTTCGATCACCTGTTCGCGCCGAACGAGTCGTTCAGGATCGGCAACCTCAAAGCCACCGCCCTGCACGTCCCCGGCCACACCCCGGCAGACATGGCTTACCTGATCGACGGCGAACAGATTCTGGTCGGCGACACGCTGTTCATGCCCGACGTCGGCACCGCCCGCTGCGACTTCCCCGGCGGCGACGCGCATCAGCTGTTCAACTCGATCCACAAACTGCTGGCCTTCCCCGCCAGCGTCAAACTCTACGTCTGCCACGACTACCCGCCCGACGGCCGCGCCGCGCACTGTCAGACCACGGTCGGTGAGCAGCGCAAGAGCAATATTCATGTGCATGACGGGATCGACGAGGCGGCGTTTGTCGAGATGCGCACCAAGCGTGACGCCGGGTTGGGCATGCCGACGCTGTTGCTGCCGGCGATTCAGGTGAATGTGCGGGCGGGGAATTTTCCGCCAGCCGAGGATAACGGCGTCGTGTATCTGAAGGTGCCGATCAACAAGCTTTAAAAGCAAAAGATCGCAGCCTTCGGCAGCTCCTACGCAGGGCACGCATCAGCGGTATACCTGTAGGAGCTGCCGCAGGCTGCGATCTTTTGATCTTCAGGACCCGAGGGTCAATCCATTCGCTGGCAACGGCAACGCCGTCTTGTAGCGCACCTGCTTCAAGGCAAAACTCGACCGAATGTTCGCCACCCCCGGCACCTTGGTCAGAAAGTCCATCATGAAGCGCTCCAGCGCCTGAATCGTCGGCACCAGCACGCGGATCAGATAGTCCGGGTCGCCGGCCATCAGGTAGCACTCCATCACCTCGGGGCGGTCGGAAATCGCCTCTTCGAAATGCTGCAACGCCTCCTCGACCTGCTTCTCCAGACTGACGTGAATGAACACGTTCACATGCAGCCCCAGCAGATCGGCATCCAGCAGCGTCACCTGCTCGCGAATCAGTCCTAATTCCTCCATTGCCTTGACCCGGTTGAAACACGGCGTCGGCGACAGGTTCACCGAGCGTGCGAGGTCGGCGTTGGTGATGCGCGCATTCTCCTGAAGGCTGTTGAGAATGCCGATGTCGGTACGGTCCAGTTTGCGCATGAGACAAAACCACCTGTTTTTTATGTTTATGCAGAATTTCTATCTGCAAATCGTCTCCAGCGCAACGAAACAGAGAGAAATATTCTTCTGGCCCGGGCCTATGATTGTTGTAGGACAAGATTTCTTTCACCCAAGAATGATTGCCAGCTCACTACAAGAAATTCACAAGATCGAGCGTAGAAGCCATGACCCAAGCGTATGAACCGCTGCGTCTGCACGTCCCTGAACCCTCGGGCCGCCCAGGCTGCAAAACCGACTTCTCCTACCTGCATCTGACCGATGCCGGCACGGTGCGCAAACCTTCCATTGACGTAGAACCCGCCGACACCGCCGACTTGGCGCGCGGGCTGATTCGGGTGCTCGACGATCAGGGCAACGCCCTCGGCCCCTGGGCTGAAAATGTGCCGGTCGAGATCCTGCGCAAGGGCATGCGCGCCATGCTCAAGACGCGGATCTACGACAACCGCATGGTGGTCGCCCAGCGCCAGAAAAAAATGTCGTTCTACATGCAAAGCCTTGGCGAAGAAGCCATCGGCAGCGCCCAGGCCCTGGCCTTGAACATCGACGACATGTGCTTCCCGACGTACCGCCAGCAAAGCATCCTGATGGCCCGCGAAGTGCCGCTGGTCGACCTGATCTGCCAACTGCTGTCCAACGAGCGCGATCCGCTCAAGGGCCGGCAGTTGCCAATCATGTACTCGGTCAAGGACGCCGGTTTCTTCACCATCTCCGGCAACCTCGCGACTCAATTCATTCAGGCCGTCGGCTGGGGCATGGCCTCGGCAATCAAGGGCGACACCAAAATCGCCTCGGCGTGGATCGGTGACGGTGCCACCGCCGAATCGGACTTCCACACCGCCCTCACCTTCGCCCACGTTTACCGCGCGCCGGTGATTCTCAACGTGGTCAACAACCAATGGGCAATCTCGACCTTCCAGGCCATCGCCGGAGGTGAAGCCACCACCTTCGCCGGACGTGGCGTCGGTTGCGGCATCGCCTCGTTGCGCGTCGATGGCAACGACTTCTACGCAGTCTACGCCGCCTCCGCCTGGGCGGCTGAACGCGCCCGGCGCAACCTCGGCCCGACCATGATCGAGTGGGTCACCTACCGCGCCGGCCCGCACTCGACCTCCGACGATCCGTCGAAATACCGTCCTGCCGACGACTGGAGCCACTTCCCGCTGGGCGATCCGATTGCCCGCCTGAAGCAGCACCTGATCAAGGTCGGCCACTGGTCGGAAGAAGAGCACGCCGCCGTCAGCGCCGAACTAGAAGCCGAGGTGATTGCCGCGCAGAAACAGGCCGAACAGTACGGCACCCTCGCCGGCGGCCAGATTCCAAGCGCCGCGACCATGTTCGAAGACGTCTACAAAGAGATGCCGGAGCACTTGAAGCGCCAGCGTCAGCAGTTGGGGATCTGACATGAACGATCACAACAACAATATTCAGTTGGAAACCGCCATGACCACGACCACCATGACCATGATCCAGGCCCTGCGCTCGGCCATGGATGTGATGCTTGAGCGTGACGACAATGTGGTGGTGTTCGGGCAGGACGTCGGCTACTTCGGCGGCGTGTTCCGTTGCACCGAAGGCTTGCAGACCAAGTACGGCACCTCGCGGGTATTCGACGCACCAATCTCCGAAAGCGGCATCGTCGGTGTGGCGGTGGGCATGGGCGCCTACGGCTTGCGTCCGGTGGCCGAGATTCAGTTCGCCGACTATGTCTACCCCGCTTCCGATCAGATCATTTCCGAAGCCGCCCGTCTGCGTTATCGCTCGGCCGGCGAGTTCACCGCGCCGATGACCCTGCGCATGCCCTGCGGCGGCGGTATTTACGGCGGCCAGACCCACAGCCAGAGCATCGAGGCGATGTTCACTCAGGTCTGCGGCCTGCGCACCGTGATGCCCTCCAACCCGTACGACGCCAAAGGCCTGCTGATCGCCTCCATCGAAAACGATGACCCGGTGATCTTCCTCGAGCCTAAGCGCCTGT
Organism: Pseudomonas sp. IT-P260; assembly: GCF_949768395.1. Taxonomy (NCBI): domain Bacteria; kingdom Pseudomonadati; phylum Pseudomonadota; class Gammaproteobacteria; order Pseudomonadales; family Pseudomonadaceae; genus Pseudomonas; species Pseudomonas sp. IT-P260. The sequence continues at coordinate 418,620 of NZ_CATKPO010000040.1, read as the reverse complement.
ATAACGGCCCGTTCGACGGCCACCACGACCGCCCGGTAACCCCGTGGTCGAAACACCCGCAAGCTCAGGTGCCGGACGGCTACTACACCGTGCCGCTGGATGTTGCCGCCATCACCCGTCCGGGCAAGGACGTGACGGTGCTGACCTACGGCACCACCGTTTACGTCTCGCAAGTTGCCGCAGAAGAAAGTGGCGTGGATGCCGAAGTCATCGACCTGCGCAGCCTGTGGCCGCTGGACCTGGACACCATCGTCAAATCGGTGAAAAAAACCGGTCGTTGCGTGGTGGTGCACGAAGCCACCCGCACCTGCGGTTTCGGCGCCGAGCTGGTAGCGCTGGTTCAAGAGCATTGCTTCCATCACCTGGAAGCGCCGATCGAACGCGTCACCGGTTGGGACACACCTTACCCGCACGCGCAAGAGTGGGCGTATTTCCCAGGGCCGTCCCGAGTGGGCGCGGCGTTGAAACGGGTCATGGAGGTCTGAATGGGCACGCACGTTATCAAGATGCCGGACATCGGCGAAGGCATCGCAGAAGTAGAGCTGTCGCAGTGGCACGTCAAGGTCGGTGATCTGGTGGTTGAAGACCAAGTGCTGGCGGACGTGATGACCGACAAGGCAATGGTCGATATTCCGTCACCGGTACACGGCAAAGTGATTGCCCTCGGCGGTCAGCCGGGGGAAGTGATGGCGGTCGGCAGTGTGCTGATCAGCATCGAAGTGGAAGGTGCCGGCAATCTGAAGGAGTCGGACAAACCGGCGCCTGTTGCGGCGAAAGAAGCGCCAGTCGCACCCAAAGTTGAAGCTGTCGTTGAAAGCAAACCTGCCGCCGCTGCCGCACCGCGTCCGGCGGCTGCCGTTTGCCAGGGCCCGATGGTTGCCCGCGAAGCCGATGAACGTCCGCTGGCCTCGCCGGCGGTGCGCAAACATGCGCTGGATCTGGGCATTCAGTTGCGTCTGGTGCGCGGTTCCGGCCCGGCCGGCCGTGTGCTGCACGAAGACCTCGAAGCCTATCTGGCGCAGGGGCAGTCGAACGCTTCGGCACCGCTCGCCGCCGCTTACGCCCAGCGCAACGACGAAGAACAGATTCAAGTAATCGGCATGCGCCGCAAGATCGCCCAACGCATGCAGGACGCCACGCAGCGTGCCGCGCACTTCAGCTACGTCGAGGAAATCGACGTCACCGCCATCGAAGAGCTGCGTGCGCACCTCAACGAAAAACACGGCGCCAGCCGGGGCAAGTTGACCTTGCTGCCGTTCCTGGTGCGCGCGTTGGTCGTGGCCCTGCGCGACTTCCCGCAGATGAACGCCCGTTACGACGATGAAGCCCAGGTCATCACCCGCCTTGGCGCGGTGCATGTCGGCGTCGCCACGCAAAGCGACGTCGGCCTGATGGTGCCGGTGGTGCGTCACGCCGAAGCACGCAGCCTGTGGGACAGCGCCGCAGAAATCTCGCGTCTGGCCAACGCCGCCCGCAATGGCAAGGCCAGCCGCGACGAATTGTCCGGCTCGACCATCACCCTGACCAGCCTTGGTGCGCTGGGCGGCATCGTCAGCACGCCGGTGCTGAACCTGCCGGAAGTGGCCATCGTCGGCGTGAACAAAATCGTCGAACGGCCGATGGTCGTCAAAGGCCAGGTGGTGATCCGCAAGATGATGAACCTCTCCAGCTCCTTCGATCACCGCGTGGTCGACGGCATGGACGCGGCGCTCTTCATCCAGGCCATTCGTGGTCTGCTCGAACAACCCGCGACCCTGTTTGTGGAGTGACGCCATGCAAACCTTGAACACCACGCTGCTGATCATTGGCGGCGGCCCCGGCGGCTACGTCACGGCGATTCGCGCCGGGCAACTGGGCATTTCGACGATTCTGGTCGAGGGCCAATCGCTGGGCGGCACCTGCTTGAACATCGGCTGCATTCCGTCGAAAGCGCTGATTCATGTAGCCGAGCAGTTTCACCAGACTCAACACCACAACCAGCATTCGGCGCTGGGCATCAGCGTTTCCGCGCCGACCCTCGACATCACTAAAAGCGTCGAGTGGAAGGACGGCATCGTCGATCGCCTGACCACCGGTGTCGCCGCGCTGCTGAAAAAGAACAAGGTCCAGGTCATCCATGGCTGGGCCAAAGTCATCGACGGCAAAACCGTCGAGGTCGGCGATACACGCATCCAGTGCGAGCATCTGGTGCTGGCCACCGGTTCGACCAGCGTCAACCTGCCGATCCTGCCGATTGGCGGGCCGATCATCTCCTCCACCGAAGCGCTGGCACCGAAGTCCGTGCCCAAACGTCTGGTGGTGGTCGGCGGCGGTTATATCGGTCTGGAGCTGGGCATTGCTTACCGCAAGCTCGGCGCCGAAGTCAGCGTGGTCGAGGCGCAGGATCGCATCCTGCCGGCCTACGACGCCGAGCTGACGCAACCGGTGCACGAAGCGCTGAAACAACTGGGCGTGAAGCTCTATCTCAAACACAGCGTGCTGGGTTTCGACGGCACCTTGCAGGTGCGTGACCCGAACGGCGACACCCTCAATCTGGAAACCGATCAGGTGCTTGTGGCCGTCGGTCGCAAGCCGAATACGCAGGGCTGGAACCTTGAAGCGCTGAACCTGGACATGAACGGCTCGGCGATCAAGATCGACAGCCGCTGCCAGACCAGCATGCGCAACGTCTACGCCATCGGCGATCTCAGCGGCGAGCCGATGCTCGCCCATCGCGCCATGGCTCAGGGCGAAATGGTTGCCGAGCTGATCAGCGGCAAATCCCGCGAATTCAACCCGACCGCCATCGCCGCCGTGTGCTTCACCGACCCGGAACTGGTGGTGGTCGGCCAGACCCCGGACGAGGCCAAGGCTGCCGGGCTGGACTGCGTCGTTTCCAGCTTCCCGTTCGCCGCCAATGGCCGGGCGATGACCCTGGAATCGAAAAGCGGCTTCGTGCGCGTAGTCGCGCGTCGCGACAATCATGTGATTGTCGGCTGGCAGGCAGTCGGAGCAGGTGTTTCCGAATTGTCGACCGCGTTTGCGCAAAGCCTGGAAATGGGCGCGCGCCTGGAGGATATCGGCGGCACCATTCATGCGCATCCAACTTTGGGTGAAGCGGTGCAGGAAGCAGCGCTGCGGGCTTTGGGGCATGCGTTGCACCTGTGATGGTGGGTGGCTGTAATGGCCCCTTCGCGAGCAGGCTCGCTCCCACAATGGGAATGCATTTCAAATGTGGGAGCGAGCCTGCTCGCGAATTCTCAGGCGCAACCGGAATTATCTGTCTGTCATCCGATAGTCCGGGCTGCGAAACCGCTCCAGAATGAAGTATTGTTGTGCCCATCCAAAAAAACGTCAGAAGCCTTGAACCGTTTCGACGGTTGTTCAGTGATAGAGGGTGTCATGGGTAACGAAAGCATCAATTGGGACAAGCTGGGTTTTGACTACATCAAGACCGACAAACGCTATCTGTCGTACTTTCGCAATGGCGAGTGGGACAAAGGCACCCTGACCGAAGACAACGTGCTGCACATCAGCGAAGGCTCGACGGCCCTTCACTATGGCCAGCAGTGCTTCGAAGGCCTGAAGGCTTATCGTTGCAAGGACGGCTCGATCAACCTGTTCCGTCCCGACCAGAACGCCGCGCGCATGCAGCGCAGCTGCGCCCGCCTGCTGATGCCGCACGTATCGACCGAGCAGTTCATCGAAGCGTGCAAAGAAGTGGTTCGCGCCAACGAGCGCTTCATCCCGCCATACGGCACCGGCGGCGCGCTGTACCTACGTCCGTTCGTGATCGGCGTGGGTGACAACATCGGCGTGCGCACCGCGCCAGAGTTCATCTTCTCGGTATTCGCGATCCCGGTCGGCGCCTACTTCAAGGGCGGCCTGACCCCGCACAACTTCCAGATCTCCAGCTTCGACCGCGCCGCGCCACAAGGCACTGGTGCGGCCAAGGTCGGTGGCAACTACGCCGCCAGCCTGATGCCGGGCTCCCAGGCCAAGAAGGCGCACTTCGCTGACGCCATCTACCTGGATCCGCTGACCCACAAGAAAATCGAGGAAGTCGGTTCGGCCAACTTCTTCGGGATCACCCACGACAACAAATTCGTCACCCCGAACTCGCCCTCCGTACTGCCAGGCATCACCCGCCTGTCGCTGATCGAACTGGCGAAAACCCGTCTGGGCCTGGAAGTGGTGGAAGGCGACGTGCTGATCGACAAACTGTCGGACTTCAAGGAAGCCGGCGCCTGCGGTACCGCTGCGGTGATCACCCCGATCGGCGGCATCAGCTACAACGACCACCTGCACGTGTTCCACAGCGAAACCGAAGTCGGCCCGGTCACCCAGAAGCTCTACAAAGAGCTGACTGGCGTGCAGACCGGCGACATCGAAGCGCCAGCGGGCTGGATCGTCAAGGTTTGATCTGACGGCTGCAGATGCACAAAAGCCCCCCATCGAGTGATCGATGGGGGGCTTTTTATTGGAAGCAAGATCAAAAGATCCCAGCCTGCGGCAGCTCCTACACAGATCTCCTGTAGGAGCTGCCGCAGGCTGCGATCTTTTGATTTTCTATTTCAGCGCAATCCGTTTGCCGGCTCGCGCAGCAATCCCGCTGGCCTGACCGTTCTGTTGCTTGCCCGTGCGCGCCTGGGTAATCAATCCGGGAATCAACTCCCCTTCCGGCAGATTCTTCCAGAAACGCACCGGCAAGTGCCCTTGCATGACCTTCTCGTTCAACCGCGCCGGGTTGAAGATGTGGCTGTAGTACGTCAGCCACAACTCGCCGTGCGGGTCATCGACGTTCTGCGCCAGTTGCTGCCATTCCAGCGGGCATTGGCGTTGATGGATCAATTGCTCGCCATCGTAATAAACCCCGTCACGCGGGGTGGCGATCAACCAGCGATGCCGGCCCATGCGCCCGATGAAATGCTCGCTGGCGCTGTGCAGGATGTCGTGGGCCGGCTCGTGCCATGCGACGTATTGCGGGCCCGGCTGATCCTGCGGGCGTTCGATGAAACGCACGAACGCATGCAAATGGTGGGCTTCGCGGTGTACCTGCTTGATGCGCCGCTGCAACTCGCTGCCGAGTTTATCGCCGGCCATCATCGCTGTGCGGTCGCCGTGGCTGACTCGCCACAGCACTTCATACAACAGACTCCAGCGCTGGTCGCCCCGGTAGCGTGCGGCTTGCTCCAGGGTGTCAAGCAGTGCGCGGGGGATGCGTGCCTGAAAAGGCCCCTGCCCCTCCGGCACATGTACGTCACTGGCAAACAGATCGCTCACCCCTTCCGACGCCCAACTCACCAGACTCGGGTCGACTTCATGGCTGAGCAGCCAGCGCGCCTGTTGGCGCCAGGTGTCGAACAGGTCGTCGCAATCGAGATTGATCATCCCCACAATCCCATCTGCTGCGGCTGCGGCCGGTCGCGCAGTTGCTGATAGAGCATGTGGCTGGTGACTTCAGCCTGCTGCGGGTGGTAGTCGCTGGTGATGATGAAGGGCTTGGCCTTGGCCAGCACACAGCGCATGCGTGCCACGTCTTCGTAGCGAATGCGCCGTTGCTGGCGCAATTGCACCAGACGTTCGGTGGTACGCAGGCCAATGCCCGGGATGCGCGCGATCAGCGACGGCTCGGCGCGGTTCAGGTCCAGCGGAAACACTTCGCGATTCTGCAGCGCCCAAGCCAGTTTGGGGTCGATGTCCAGCGCCAGATTACCCGGGCCCTTGAGCAACTCATCAGCGTTGTAGCCGTAGCTGCGCAGGAGGAAATCGGCTTGATACAGACGGTGTTCGCGCATCAGCGGTGGCGCGGCCAGCGGCACGCTTTTCGGGCTGTCGGGAATCGGACTGAAGGCCGAGTAGTAGACGCGGCGCAAGCGGTAGTTGCCATACAGCGACTGAGCGCTGTGCAGGATCGTGCTGTCGTCGGTGTCATCGGCGCCGACGATCATTTGCGTGCTCTGCCCGGCGGGAGCGAATTTCGCCGAACGCGGTTCGTTGAGCACCGTTTGCACGCCGGTGTAAATGGTGTTCATCGCTTGCTTGATCGAACCGATCTGTTTCTCCGGCGCCAGGGTTTGCAGGCTGGCATCGGTGGGCAGTTCGATATTGACGCTGAGGCGATCGGCATAACGCCCGGCCTCCTCGATCAATGCCGGATCGGCCTCGGGAATGGTCTTGAGGTGAATGTAGCCGCGAAACTCATGCTGTTCGCGCAACAGTTTTGCCACGCGTACCAGTTGCTCCATGGTGTAATCCGCCGAACGGATGATCCCGGAACTGAGAAACAGTCCGCTGACGCAGTTGCGCCGGTAGAAATCCAGGGTCAGCGTGACCACTTCCTCGGGGGTGAATCGTGCACGCGGCACATCGCTGGAGCGGCGGTTGACGCAGTACTGGCAATCGTAGAGACAGAAGTTGGTCAGGAGAATTTTCAGCAACGACACACAACGACCGTCCGGCGTGTAGCTGTGGCAGATGCCCATGCCATCGGTCGAGCCCAACCCGCTCTTGCCTTCGGAGCTGCGCTTGGGCGCACCGCTGCTGGCGCAGGAAGCGTCGTACTTGGCGGCGTCGGCGAGAATGCTGAGCTTGTCGATGATTTGCATGGCGGAGACTCGATACTGGTTATGCGTACAGTATCGAGTCTATTGGATTGACACAAGGTGCAAAACGGGATCGAAAGATCGCAGCCTTCGGCAGCTCCTACAGGGACTGGGCAGGGCCGAGAATTATCGGGTGTACGCGATTACTGCAGGAGCTGCCGCAGGCTGCGATCTGTTGACCTTCGCGTCGAACGGCAACTCAAGACCAAACCGCGTACCCATTGCCTTGCGCCCCGCCACGGTCAGTGCCAACGCCCGACTATCAAGATCCTGCGTCACCCACTTGCGTTTCAACGCCATCTGCAACAACGCCGCGCCCAACGAACCGCCCAGATGCGGCCGACGCATGCTCCAGTCCAGGCACGGGCAAGCGAACTTGCGGCGCAAGGTACTCAAGTCCTGCACCTCAATACTCAAACCCACGAACAGCGCCTCGCCACTCTCGCTCAAGCGATAAGCCCGCTCGTCGGTTTCCACCAGCCATCCCGCCGTGAGCAAACGGTCATGCAGCAATACCGCCAGCGTGCCAGCCATATGGTCATAGCAGGTGCGCGCGAATTGCAGACGATCTGGAGTGTGCGGCTTGAAGCTCGGCGCGGCGTTCTGGCCGATCACCATCAACGCTTCCAGCGCCTGCGCCACCCGTTGATCGGCGAGGCTGTAATAACGATGGCGGCCCTGTACGTGCAAGCGCACCAGCGACAGACCCTTGAGTTTGGCCAGGTGCGCGCTGGCAGTGGACGCGCTGACCTCGGCAACGGCGGCCAATTCAGTGCTGGTGCGGGCGTGGCCGTCCATCAGCGAGCAGAGGATTTTGGTGCGTGCCGGTTCGGCGATGGCGGCTGCCACCTGCGAAACGCCGATGTCTTGATGTTCTGCGTGCATATTTCGCTCCCCGACGAATCGTCCTCGCTGCGAACTGAAGATACTCGCATCACTTTCCCGACGACAAGGTTGTGAACCATGGACCCGATCATCGCTGCGACGCATGCCGATCCCTACCCTTACTACGCCAAACTGCGCGCCGAGGGCGGACTGACCTTTGATCATGGATTGAAACTGTGGGTCGCCAGCAGCGCCCGAGCGGTGCGTGCGGTGCTGACGCATGCCGATTGTCGGGTGCGGCCGCTGCAGGAACCGGTGCCCAAGGCGATTGCTTCGGGGACGGCCGGCCAGGTATTCGGGCAGTTGATACGGATGAACGACGGCGAACGTCAGCGCTGCCCACGCTCTGCGGTGGAACCGGCGCTGCAGTTGATCGATGACGATCAGGTACGCGCATTGGTGGCAGCACGGCTGATGACCGCGGACGCCGACGGCTTGTATAAGGCGATGTTTCGCGGCCCGGTGTGCGTGGTCGCGACGCTGCTCGGCTTCACCCCGGCGCAAAGCCGGGCGATCAGTGAGCTGACGGCGGATTTCGTCGCCTGCCTGTCGCCGTTGAGCAATGACCTGCAACTGGCGGCGGCGCATGTGGCGGCTGAGCAATTGCGCGGTTATTTCATCGAGTTGCTGGCTGAAGCCAACAGCGACTTGCTCCAGGCTATCGAGCAGCGATTCGCAGGGGACAAAGAAACCCTGATCGCCAACCTGATCGGTCTCTGCTCGCAGACATTTGAGGCGACTGCCGGGCTGATCGGCAATGCACTGATAGCGCTGCAACGTCAGCCCGAGTTGCGTGACGCCTCTGTGGACGCACTGTTGGCCGAGGTTCAGCGCTTTGATCCGCCGGTGCAGAACACTCGGCGCTTTGTCGCACAGACTTGCGAGATCGATGGCGTGCGGCTCGAGGCTGGCGAGGTGATTCTGGTGCTGCTGGCCTCGGCCAACCGCGATCCTTTGTTAAATGCAGAGCCCGAGCGGTTTCTGCTGGATCGTCCTGACCGGCGCAGTTTCAGCTTTGGCAGCGGCCGGCATCAGTGTCCGGGGCAGACACTGGCGCTGAGCATTGCCGCTGCGACTGTCAGAAAAATCCTTGATCAGGGTATGAATCTGCAACAACTGACGTGGCATTACCGCCCTTCCCTCAACGGGCGGATTCCACTGTTCAGCGCAGTGCGACCTTAAGCGCTGCGCAACTCAATGGTCAGGTGCGACAACTCATGCACTGGCGCCAGCCGTTCGCGGATCGCCTCCGCCGTCACGCCCGCCGCCGCGACCACACTGACAATCGCCGCCCGCGCCTGCGGGCCGACCTGCCAGACATGCAGATCGCTGATGCGCACATCGTCGGAGGTTTCCAGCAACTCGCGGATCTCCGCTGCCACCGGTTCGTCGGTGGTGTCGAGCAGCACCGCGGCGCTGTCGCGCATCAGGTTGTACGCCCATTTCGCGATGACAATCGAACCGACAATCCCCATCGCCGGGTCCAGCCATACCCAACCGAGATAGCGCCCGGCCAGCAACGCGGCAATCGCCAGCACCGAGGTCAGGGCGTCGGCCAGCACATGGACGTAGGCCGAGCGCAGATTGTTGTCGTGATGGTGATGATGATCATGACCGTGGTCATGCTGATGGCCGTGGTCATGGCCGTGATGGCCCATCAACAGGAAGGCGCTGAGGACGTTTACGCCCAACCCGACAATCGCAATAACAGTGGCTTCGCCAAACGCCACGGTGGTCGGTTCGAACAAACGAAAAATCGACTCGCCGGCAATGCCCAGCGACACCAGCCCCAACACCATCGCCGAAGCAAATCCGGCCAGATCGCCGACTTTGCCGGTGCCGAAACTGTAGCGGCGGTTGTTGGCATTGCGCCGGGCAAAACCATAGGCTGCCGCGGCGATACCCAACGCGCCGGCATGGGTCGCCATGTGGAAACCATCGGCCAGCAGGGCCATGGAGCCGGTGATGTAGCCGGCGGCGATCTCGCCGATCATCATCACGAACGTCAGCGCCACCACCCACAAGGTGCGGCGGGCGTTTTCGTCGTGAGATGCGCCGAGAAACTGGTGATCGTGGCTGAAACGCTCAGCGCTTGGGGTCAGGCTCATGATGCTGATGCTCTATTTGGAATAACGGCGGATGGCTTGCAACAGATCTTCGGCGCCCTGGGCGCGCTGTTCGTCGGTGAGGTCGGGATGCGCCACGTGCTCACGGGTGTGGGCCTCGATGAACTGCTCCATCAACCCGTTGACCGCCCCGCGAATCGCCGCCACCAGGTGCAAGGTCTTGGCGCAATCGGCATCGCCTTCCAGCGCTTTCTCCACCGCCTGCACCTGCCCGGCAATCCGCCGCACGCGGTTGAGCAACTCGCCTTTGTGTTCGTGAATGTGCGACATACCTATACCCCCTACCCCTATATGGCGCGCATAATCGCCGATGGCTTGGGCAATCGCAAGTTCGGTGAGCATTCAAGGGATGAACGGGAAACGGAAAGTGACTTCACTCCCACTGCGGGAGCAAGCCTGCTCGCGCAGGAGCCCTCTCTACTATCGAATATCCGAAGGTCAAACCCGGGAAAAAAGGCTGATCCATGAAGAGTTACTCACCCGAATCCAAGCGCTTTTTCAAGCGTCTGCTTGCCTAACTGATGCGCACACTTACTCAGTCAAGCCTCGACGATTTACTTAACGGTTGGATGGGTTAATTAAGCTGCGATACCACAAACTTGATTTTTTACATTTGTAACAATCACTTGGATTTCAGACCCTTCCTACAGCTATAAAAAGCACCTTCATATAGCGTCCGCATCGCTTTCAAAAACGATGTAACAAGGACGCTGATGGTGCGTAAAAAAGATATGCCCCGTGTTCAAAACCCACCGGCTGGTGACGGTCACCACATTACCAGCCGCTACATGACAACCAGCGAACTGGCGGAGCGGGAGGCAAGACAATCTGCTTATGACGATATGCTGGCCAGGCAGCAGGCGTATGAGGATCGATTGATCAAACAACCGCTAAAGTATCAGCGCGATGTTAAAGGCTGTGTGTTTACCAAAAGCTGCAAACTCCCTGATGGTGTTATCAATCACACAAGCCCCGCCGGGTTTATACCGGTAGAGAGGCTGGCCGACTTTGGAGAGTTTTCCCTGCTAGGCGGCCGCGAACGAGACGCCGTCGGAAACATACCACTGAAAAAAATCCACGGCAGGCACTTGCCCAACTCAGCAGGAACGCTTGCTCTAGGGCTGACTGCCGTAGCAGGCACAAGTGGTAGCGCAGTGAACGGTGCAGCCTTGGCGACGGGAGGTTTAGGTGCTGGAGCATTACTCGGAATAGTCGCACTGCTGTGGCCATCGAGTTTGGGCGACAGTTCTCTGTACACAGAAGAACAACTCAAATCACTCGACAAAGGCCGAACTCGTGTCCGACTGCACGTAGAACAACAGCCTGACGGCACTCTGAAAGGGTACGGATATAACACCCAGACGCGCAGTGATTGGGAGATGATTCCTGTCGTAAAGTTCGTCGAGCAAGGAACGCAACAAGTTGCGGACTTCGGTAATGGGGCAGCACTGATCTGGACTCCCGTTGTTGACCCTTCCAGTACCACGGGAATCCCGCCACTGGAAAGCGCGCCGCAAGCGCCACAGATATGGATTTATCCGCCGACAGAACAGGCGGACAAAATCATCGTCAACCCGATTTATCCGCCGCAATATCAGGACTTCATTCTGGTGTTCCCGGCCAACTCAGGGATCAAACCGCTTTATATTGTCCTGGCGCTTGAATTCGACGCGGCGAGTTACCACGGAAAAAAAGATACACCCGTCAAAAGTAAGGGGCCTACCAATGGTCAGGAAGCATTGGAAAACTCTGTTCAGGTAAAGCCCACATCGCCCCGCCGAATTGGTGTCGATCCGGATACAAATGAGCTAGTTGTCTTTGACCGCACGGGCGGAGATATCTACCACGGCCACGTACGGGCATGGGATAAACTTCATCAAGATATGAAAAATGCACTGATCAAAGCCAAAAAAGTAGACAACAAAGGCAATATCCTCGGAGCAAAAAAATGAGCCTCATTTATCAAGACCCATCACTCAGCCATGATGAAGCCATAAGACGCCTCGCCAGCGACTTGGACGAAAGTGTCGTTTCCGCTCTGGTGTCTATCGGTCTGAACGAAACCGACAGAGCCTGGGCTCAAGACACCTGCCTGAAATATCTCACCAACAAAACTGAAGCGATTGTGGCATCTGCGATTACCGCTCTCGGCCACATCGCTCGCCGCCATGGCGAAATGAATACCGAAACCGTCCTGCCCGCGCTCGAAACCGTTCAGAGGAGGTTCCCCGCTCTGAAGGGCATCATTGAGGACACGCTTGACGATATCGACACATTCACCTGACCCGCCGGACGAGTGCTCAAATTACAGAGATTGGGATGAGGGTCCCCCCTCATCCGGACAGTTTCGACACTCGCTACCCTCAATCCTCCCGCGTCAAAACCTCCAGCAACTCAATCTCAAACACCAGATTCGAATTCGGCGGAATCTTGCCCATCGTTCGTTCGCCGTACCCCAGATGCGCCGGCACCAGCAGTTTGCGCTTGCCGCCGACCTGCATGCCCATCAGCCCCTGATCCCAGCCCTTGATCACCCGGCCCGTGCCAATCACGCACTGGAAAGGTTTGCCTCGGCTGTGGGAGGAATCAAACTCGCTGCCGTCTTCCAGCCAGCCGGTGTAATGGGTGGTGATCAGTGCGCCTTTGACGGCGGCCTTGCCCTCGCCCACCTGGAGATCGATTACCTGCAGTTCATCATTCATGCCATTCACTCTATTGTTCAGCTGGCCGCCGTTTTCCCAGAAATGGCGGCTGTTCGCAACTCATTAACGAAGATTGGCGCTGTATCCGAAGTGACTGACAACCCATTAAGATAGCCAACCGCCATTACTTCACGGATCGATTGTTCATGCTGGCAGTTCCCGAATGACTGACCTCTGGATCAGCCTTGCCCTTGGCGTTGTCATGCTTGGATTGATCGTCGTGCTGATCTGGCGCGAGCGCGGTTTGCGCAAGCAACTGGACGAATACCGCGAGCTGCTGACCCGCGCCGCCGAACGCCAGAACATCCACCAGGACGGTGACGCCGAGCGTTTCAAACGCAGCCAGTACTTTGCCCGCATCGGCACTTGGGATTGGGAAGTCGACACCGACCGGCTGTACTGGTCGGACGCGATCTACGGCATGTTCGGGTTCAAGATCGGCGAGATCACCCCGTCTTATGCGCTGTTCTGCGCCTGCGTGCACCCGGACGACCGCGTCAGGGTGCGCGAGGGTGAATTGCGTTGCCTGGAGACCGGTGAAAACCACGACGAGGAATACCGCGTGGTCTGGCCCGACGGTACGATTCGCTGGCTGCGGGAAACCGGCAATGTGGTGCGCAACGACCACGATGCGGTGATCAAGATGATGGGTGTGGTGCGCGACATCACTGAGGAAAAAGCCTCGGCGAGTTACCTTCAGCACCTCGCCCACTTCGACCCGTTGACCGGTCTGCCCAATCGTCTGGTGCTTGAAGAGCGTTTATCCGAAGCACTGGAACAGGCGCGCCGCAGCCTGACCCGCGTGGCACTGGTGTTTATCGATCTCAATGGCTTCAAGGCGATCAACGACCATTACGGTCACGCCGCCGGCGACCGCGTGCTGATCACCACTGCGACGCGTCTGAAACGCATCCTGCGCGCCACCGACACCGTCGCACGGATTGGCGGCGACGAATTCGTGGTGATCCTGCAAGGCCTGGCCCCGAGCCTCAACCTGCAGGAGGAAGCCCGCAGCATCTGTCAGAAGATTTTCATCGAACTGTCGCCGCCGATCAGCATCGGCAACGACCAGCGCCACATCGGCACCAGCCTTGGCGTCGCGGTATTTCCCGACCATGCGCCAACCATGGACCGACTGCTGCACATTGCCGACCTGGCGATGTATGAGGCCAAGCGCAGTGGGAACAATCAGTATCGGTTGGGGGGTGGGCAGGTATTAAATCAGGGTCGAGTGGATTTGCTCAGTCAGGAGGCAAGCCAAACACAACGCCATTGAAAGTATGGGTACAACAATGGCAATAGGGTTTCATCTCCTCGGCCTTCAAACCCGGGTTGACGATTTGCAGACGTTTTTGCTCATCGACGTACAGGCCATTGAAGTAACTCGACTCACCCAGTCGCACGATCTCCTCGCGATCGTCGTCATGGATGGACACTATCCAGAACACTGGCTCCGGACGATCCAGGCGCGCCACCGCCTCACTGAAAATCTCATCCCAGTTGCCTCCGACACGAGAAAGCAGAAAGCGAAATAGTGGGGTGTAATCGTAGCCGTGATGCTTGATCCCGTGCATCGAACCCCGCGTTGCCTCGCTGCGCCTCTCGGCTTTGGTATTGCGCTCATACCGATAGTGGCTGCCCTGATTGTTGCGCCAGACGTTGTGGGCAGTGGTATTTACCTTGCGATAAAGCGGTTTCTTTTCCAACGATTGCTCCTGACATCCAGTCACTCGAAACGCCTTTCGGGTTTTACTCGAATGGTGCCCGAATGCAATCGACCGTCCATGGCCAATTGTTGCCGAAGTGCTTAACGCTCGACAGGCTGCATCTCGACAATGGTGCCGTTGGTGATCATGACCATCACGTACTTGTCGTTGATCTGCACCCACTGCGCCTGGTCGACCGGTGCTTTCAAGCCTTTCTGTTTCCAGTTTTTCAAAGCTTTGTCGCTGCGCTGATAAATGTCTGGAGCGCGGTCGTTGACCTTCAATTCACGGTCGCTGGTCGGTGACTGGACGGTGGGTTCGCTTGAGGTTTGCGCCGCTTGAACAAGTGGGCTGATCCCGGCAATGCCGGCGACGAGGGCCAGGCTGGCGATTAGGGTTTTGCTGTTCATCGGTGAACCTCCTTCAGGTGTGTGATGCCTGTACTCCGACTGCGGAGGACTGGAATCATTCCTTGTTTTTTGCGTGGACTGGCCGGGGATTGTAGTTGTCCGTGAGGCCGCTATCGCTGGCAAGCCAGTTCCCACAGTTTTTCTTGGTGTTGCAGGAACAGCGGGTACACCAAAAAATTGTGGGAGCTGGCTTGCCAGCGATGGCGTCGGCACATTCAGCCTCTTCATGACCTGACACACCGCTTTCGCGAGCAGGCTCGCTCCCACAGGTTAGACGGTGTTTTCAGGATTGATCCGCTTTGCGCATCAATCCATGCCAACAATGCAATTAACATCCTGTTACAGCTGCGCGACCATCCGCCGCAATAACAACCGTGCGCCGCTTCCACGTCGCGCACGTCATAAAAGCGGTGGAGATCTTTTCTATGACAGCCTCAATCCCACACGGCGGCTCGCGGGCCGGCGCCATTTTCCGGGTGACCTCGGGCAACTTCCTCGAACAGTTCGACTTCTTTCTGTTCGGCTTCTACGCCACGCAGATCGCGGCGGTGTTCTTCCCGGCGAGCAGTGAATTCGCTTCCCTGATGATGACCTTTGCCGTATTCGGCGCAGGCTTTCTGATGCGTCCGCTGGGCGCTATTGTGCTTGGCGCCTATATCGACGACGTCGGTCGTCGCAAGGGGTTGATCGTTACGCTGTCGATCATGGCCAGTGGCACGATCCTGATTGTGCTGGTGCCCGGATACGAGACCATTGGTCTGTTTGCGCCAGCGCTGGTGTTGGTCGGACGGCTGTTGCAGGGCTTCTCCGCCGGTGCGGAATTGGGCGGTGTTTCGGTGTACTTGTCGGAAATCGCCACACCGGGCCGCAAAGGTTTTTTCACCGCCTGGCAGTCGGCCAGTCAACAGGTGGCGATCATCGTCGCGGCGGCGCTGGGCTACGCGTTGAACGCTTGGATGGCGCCGAGCGTGGTGGCCGATGGGGGCTGGCGGATTCCGTTTTTCGTCGGCTGCCTGATCGTGCCGTTCATCTTCCTGCTGCGCCGTAACCTGGCGGAAACCGAAGAATTCGCCGCACGCAAACACCGTCCGAGCATGAAGGAAGTGTTCCGCACCCTCGGCCAGAACTGGGGCGTGGTACTCGGTGGCATGTTGATGGTCGCGTTGACCACCACCGCGTTCTACCTGATCACCGTGTACGCGCCGACCTTCGGCAAAACCGTGCTGCACCTGAGCACCTCCGATGCGTTGCTGGTGACCTTGCTGGTGGGCGTGTCTAACTTCTTCTGGCTGCCGATTGGCGGCATGTTGTCCGACCGCATCGGCCGGCGTCCGGTGTTGATTGCGATGTCGCTGCTGGCGCTGGCCAGCACCTACCCGGCGCTGTCGTACCTGGTGCAGGCGCCGAGCTTCAGTCACATGTTGCTGTCGCTGTTGTGGCTGTCGTTCATCTACGGCATGTACAACGGCGCGATGATTCCGGCGCTGACCGAGATCATGCCGGTGGAAGTGCGGGTGGCCGGCTTCTCCCTCGCCTACAGTCTGGCGACCGCGATTTTCGGTGGTTTCACCCCGGCGATGTCGACCTTCCTGATCCAGTACACCGGCGACAAAGCGGCGCCGGGTTACTGGATGAGCGTCGGCGCACTGTGTGCGTTGGGCGCCACGCTGTACCTCTATCGCCGCGCAGGCGGCCGTCTGCAACCGGTTGCCGCATAAGGAGCAACACCTTGAAAAAACTGATCAATCTCAGCGCCATCGCCCTCTTCGCGTTCAGCGCCCTGGCCCATGCTGAACAGCTGAACGTGATGACGTCGGGCGGCTTCACCGCGGCCTACAAAATCCTCGGCCCGAAATTCGCGGCGGCCACCGGCAACACCCTCGACACCCAGCTCGGCCCGTCGATGGGCAAGGCGCCGGAAGCGATCCCCAACCGCCTCGCCCGTGGCGAACACGCCGACGTGGTGATCATGGTCGGCTACGCCCTCGATGACCTGATCAAACAGGGCAAGGTCGACCCGGCCTCGCGGGTCGAACTGGCCGATTCACGGATCGGTCTGGTAGTGCGTGAGGGCGCGCCGAAGCCGGACATCAGCAGCGTCGAAAACCTGAAGAAAACCCTGCTCGACGCAACATCGGTGGCCTATTCCGACAGTGCCAGCGGCGTGTACATCGAGAAGGAGTTGTTCAACAAACTCGGCGTAGAAGATCAGCTGAAACCTAAGGCGAAAATGATCCCGAAAGTCCCGGTCGGTTCGGTGGTTGCCACCGGCGATTATCAACTGGGCTTCCAGCAGGTCAGCGAATTGCTGCCGGTGCCGGGGGTCAGTTTTGTCGGCAAGATTCCGGAATCGGTGCAGTCGGTGACGCGTTTTGCCGCCGGCATCCCGGTCGGTGCGCAACATCCAAAAGAGGCCAAGGCCCTGCTCGACTACCTCGCCGCGCCTGCCGCTCAGGCTGACGTGCAGGCCACCGGGCTGGATTCGGTCAAGCGCTGATCGTTGGCGGCTGGACTTTCATTTCCACCACCAGCCGTTCCAGCTCCAGTGCTGCCGGGGTCAACGTGCGACCCCGGCGCTTGATGATGCCGACACTGCGCATCACTTGCGGATCGGTCAGCGGCACCCGGGTCAGGATCGGATGATCCGGCCCGGGCATCGCCATCAGCGGCACCGCCGCCACGCCAAGCCCCGCTTCCACCAGACCAATCATCGTCGTCACATGCCGCGTCTCGCAGATGCTCTGGCGTTGCGGCACCACTCGGCTCAAGGCCTGATCGAGCAGAAACCGGTTGCCGGACGTCTTGTCCAGCGAGATGTAATCCTGCTGATAGAACTCGTCCCAGCTCACGCTGCTGCGCCCGGCCAACGGATGATCACGGCGACAGGCGACAACGTAGCACTCCTGCACAAGCGGTTCGAAATCGACTTTGGCATCCTGTGTGCCGATAAAGCTCAAACCGAAATCCGCCTCGCCATTGACCACCGCACTGAGCACGTCGTGGGCGCTGGAATCGAGGACTTTGACCTTGATGCGGGGGAATTGCCGGTGATAGCGGGCGACCACGCGCGGCATGAAGTAGTACGCCGCCGACGGCACGCAGGCCACGGTGACGTGGCCCATTCGCGTCGAAGCGACTTCGCTGATGCCCAGCAACGCCACATCCAGATCATCCAGCAAACGCTCGACGCTGGGCATGAAGCCGCGCCCGGCCTGAGTCAGGCTGACTTTGCGCGTGGTGCGCTCGAACAGTTTTACGCCGAGGGCGTCCTCGAGCTTTTCGATGCGTCGGCTCAAGGCCGGTTGTGACAGGCGCACGGTGTCGGCGGCCTTGCGGAAGCTGCCCTGCTCGACCACCGCGCGAAAAGCCTGCAGGTCGTTGAGATCGAAGTTGATGGCCATGGCGGACTCGGAAAGACTGATTCGCGAAGGCTATCAATGTAACCATTTGATGCAAATAATTACAGATTTACACTGGCTCACTGTAGGAGCTGCCGAAGGCTGCGATCTTTTGATCTTGTTTTTGAAGATCAAAAGATCGCAGCCTTCGGCAGCTCCTGCACGGGATCTTCGGTGGATCTTGAATCGTTTCAGCCTTTATCCTTGTCACCCCCCGCCGTACCGCTGTCAGGAGTCAACCCATGCCCCATGAAGGCAACCTGTTACAAGCCGCTGTCGTGTTTCTGTTCGCCGCAGTGCTCACCGTGCCCTTGGCCAAACGTCTGCAACTGGGCGCAGTGCTCGGTTATCTGTTGGCGGGGGTGATCATTGGCCCGTCGGTACTCGGTCTGATCGGTAATCCGCAAAGTGTCGCGCATATTTCCGAACTGGGCGTGGTGCTGCTGTTGTTCATCATCGGCCTAGAACTGTCGCCGCGGCGCTTGTGGGTGATGCGCAAGTCGGTGTTCGGCGTCGGTCTGGCGCAGGTGCTGCTGACAGCGGCGGTGATCGGCGTCCTGGCGTTGTATGTGTTCGGTCAGCCGCTGAACAGTGCAATTGTGCTCGGCCTTGGCCTGGCGCTGTCGTCCACCGCATTCGGCCTGCAGAGCCTGGCCGAGCGCAAGGAACTCACCAGCCCGCATGGGCGGCTGGCGTTTGCGATTCTGCTGTTTCAGGACATCGCCGCGATCCCGTTGATCGCGCTGGTGCCGATGCTCGCCGGCAGCGCGCATGCCACCAGCAACGCGGAAAGCCTGAATCACGGTTTGCAAGTACTCGGCGGGATCGCCGTGGTGGTGGTCGGCGGGCGTTATCTGTTGCGTCCGGTGTTCCGCGTGGTGGCAAAAACCGGTCTACCGGAAGTGTCTACCGCCACCGCATTGCTGGTGGTGATCGGTACGGCGTGGCTGATGGATCTGGTCGGCGTGTCGATGGCCCTCGGGGCTTTCCTTGCCGGCCTGCTGCTGGCGGACTCCGAATATCGGCATGAGCTGGAAGCGCAGATCGAGCCGTTCAAGGGCTTGCTGCTCGGGCTGTTTTTCATCAGCGTCGGCATGGGCGCCAACCTGAGTCTGCTGCTGAGTGCGCCGATCACCGTACTGGGCCTGACGCTGTTGCTGATCGGCTTGAAGTTGCCGCTGCTGTTTGTGGTCGGGCGCCTGGCTGGTGGGCTGACCAAGGTCAGTGCGATTCGCCTGGGTATCGTGCTCGCGGCCGGCGGTGAATTTGCCTTTGTGGTGTTCAAGATCGGGCGCGATCAGGGCCTGTTCGAACCGCGCCTGTATGACTTGCTGGTGCTGACCATCACCTTGTCGATGGCCTTGACGCCGTTGCTGCTGCTGATCTGCGCACGGCTGGTCAGCCCGAAAGTGCAGCCGGTGGAAGTACCGGAGAAATTCCGCGAAATCGACACCGAGGCACCGCGCGTGGTGATCGCCGGCATGGGCCGGATGGGGCAGATCGTGGCGCGGATTCTGCGGGCGCAGAACATCAAGTTCGTAGCGCTGGACACTTCAGTGGAAACCATCGAACTGTCGCGCAGTTTTGGCGGCGTACCGGTGTTCTACGGCGACCCGATGCGCCCGGAAATCCTCAATGCGGCAAAGGTTGGCGAGGCGGAATACTTCGTGATTGCCACGGACGATCCGGAGACCAACATCAAGACCGCCGAGATCGTGCGCAAGCTGTATCCGCACATGAAGATCATCGCCCGCGCACGTAACCGTCAGCACGTGCACCGCCTGGTGGATGTCGGCGCCGAGCCGATTCGTGAGACCTATTACTCCAGTCTGGAAATGAGCCGCCGCACCCTGGTCGGCCTGGGTTTGACCCAGGCTCAGGCCGATGCGCGGATCAAGCGCTTCAAGCACCACGACGAGCAGGTGCTGGAGGCGCAGCACGCCGTTTACGACGACGCGGCGAAAGTCCTGCAGACCGCTCAGGAAGCCCGTGCGGAACTGGCGCGGCTGTTCGAATCGGATCAGTTGGAAGAGGAAGCGCGCAAGGTCTGACCTCCTTGCACAGATCCAAACTTCAGGCCGACAGGACTGACGCCTTCGCGGGCAAGCCCGCTCCCACAGATTTTGTGAACGACCGAAAACCCTGTAGGAGCTGCCGCAGGCTGCGATCTTTTGATCTTGATCTTAAAAAAACAAAATCAAAAGATCGCAGCCTGCGGCAGCTCCTACAGGGGATTGGATCAGGCCAGCTCTAACTCCAGCGCTTGCTTGACCGGCGCCACCTCAAACCGATCCGCGAGGAACGGTGTGATATCCAGCGGCAGCGCTTCCTGGTTGACCAGTTTGTCCAGCAGCACCCCGGTAATCGCCGAGGTCAGGATACCGGTGCGGAAGTGTCCGCAGGCATTCAGATACCCTTCCACCCCACGCATCGGCCCGAGGATCGGCAGTTCATCCGGCGAGCCCGGACGCAATCCGGCCCAGGTGCGCTTGAGGTTGACGTCCTTGAGTTCCGGCAGGCAGCGCACCGCGCCCTGCACCAGTCCGGCGATTTCCGGGTAGGTGGTGGTGACGTCGAAGCCTTTGTCTTCGGTGGTGCTGCCGATCAGGATCTCGCCGTTGTCCTTCTGCGCCACATAGCAGTCGCTGGTAGTCAGGCAACCGTTGAGGATCTTCGGCATGCGTTCGGTCAGCAGGATCTGGCCCTTGACCGGCTTCACCGGAATCCGCACACCGGTGGCCCATTCGCTCAAATCCGCCGCCCAGGCGCCGCCGGCGTTGATCAGGGTTTTGCAGTGGAACACGCCCTCTTCGGCCGTCTGCACGCCGGTCACGCGGCTGCCGTGGTGCAACACGCCAGTGACGTTGGTATTGACGAAGATGTCGACGCCGTTCTGCCGCGCACCTTCCATGTAGGCATCGGCGAGACGGAACGGGCTGACCTGGTGGTCGCAGAGAAACTCCAGCGCGCCCCGGGCCTCAAGGCTGACGCTCGGCTCGGCTTCGCGCAATGCAGCCTGATCAAGCCAGCGCACCTGATCGGCCAGATGCGGAATGCAGCTGACAATGTGCTCGGCGTAGAGCCGGTCTTCGTCGTCATAAATGACGAACTTCAGCCCGGTCTTTTCGAACTTGAAATCCATCCCGTGCTTGTCCTTCAGCTCGCGATGCAACGCCGGGTACAGCGCGTTGGACTGCAAGGCGAAATCGAAGAACGACTCCGGCAGGATATGCGGCGTGCTGGCGTCCACCGCGACGGCCGCGCCCTGGGTTTCGCGTTTGCGGTTGGCCGACATCATCCGGAAGAAAATCACCCCGCAGCCCAGTCCCACCGACTCACCGATGGCCCACAAGCCGCCGGCCGAAGCGCGGGTTGCGTTGCCCGGGCGTTTGGCGTCGATCAACGCCACCTTGAGGTTCTCGCGCTTGGACAATTGATAGGCGCAGGACGCCCCGATCACGCCGCCGCCGGCAATGATCACGTCATAGAACTTACTCATGGGAAACGGCCTCCGTGCCGCCGGACTGGAACGCGGAAAAAGGAATCGGATCGATCGGGAAACGCGGGCGCAACCAGCCGACGTCCTTGCGCCCGGTCGCCTGGCGCAGGCGATCGCTGCAGTAGCCGACGCACATCCGGCCCTGACAATCGCCCATGCTGACGCGGGTGCGCATCTTCAGGCTGGCGATGTCCTGCACGCCTTGCTCCAGCGCCAGATCAATGTCCGCGCGGGTCGCATGTTCACAGCGGCAGATCACCGTATCGGCAGCCGGCAAAGCGGTCTGGCCGACACCGCGTTCGGTGTAGCGGTCGACAGCCGCACGAAAGCGCACGATGGATTTGAGTTTGCCCAAATAACGGTCGCGGCGTACCCGTGCCAGATCCTCTTCGATAATCCCGCGTTGCAGCAGGATCGAGGTGGCAGCGATTCTGCCGGCGAGCATCGCCGCTTCACCGCCGCGAATGCCGCCCATGTCACCGGCCAGGTGCACATGCGGCTCGTTGCTTTGTTGCCAGCTGTTGGCATTGGCGCGCAGGTAACCGTCGTCGCTGAAACCGTGGTCGAGGCCCATCTGCTGACTGAGCTGGGTGCGCGGGATGAAGCCGTAACCGACCGCCAGGGTCTGCGCTTCGAAGCGCTCGATGCGTGTCAGGTCCGGCTCCCAGGTGGCCGAGTACGGTGCCACGCTGACGCTTTTCAGCTCGCCGTCGCCATGAGCTTCGACCACGCCCCAGCCGTAGTTCATCGGGATGCCGTGCAGTTTCAGGTAAGCGAGCATGCTCAAACCATCGAGGAACAACTGCGGCTTGTTCAGCAACGCCAGGCTTTCGCGGGCGATCTTGCCGAAGGCGCAGGCTTCGTACACACCCGCGACTTTGACGCCGGACGCGTGCAGCTGCGTTGCCACCAAGGGCAGCAACGGCCCGGTACCGGCGATGACCACCGGTCCCTGCGGCTTGACCACACCACTTTTGATTTGCAGTTGCAGGCCGCCGAGCATGATCACGCCCGGCAGGGTCCAGCCGGGAAACGGCACGCTGCGTTCGTGACAACCGGCGGCCAGCAGCAATTGCGGATAATCGATCTCATGCAGTTGCTCATCGCCATCCAGCACCACGAGTGCACGGGTGCCTTCGGCGCCGACCACGCGATGATTCAGGCGCACGTCAATCAGCCCGGCCTGTTGCTGAAAATCACCGTGCAGTTTGCTCAGGGCTTCGGAATAGCGTGGCCCGAGGTAATCCAGTTGCACGCCGTCACGCAACGGCCCGCGATAGACCACCCCACCGAGGCGCGAAGCCTCTTCGAGCAAGGTGCAGCGCACGCCATGGCGCGCCAGTTCGATGGCCGCCGCCATCCCCGCCGGACCACCGCCGACGATCACCGGTTGCAGGCTCATACAACCTCCTGCTCGTTGATGCGGTTGACCTGGGTTTCAACCCGCATACCGTCGCGCACCACCGTCTGGCAGGCTCGGCGCTTGTGCCGACCGTTGATTTTCACCAGGCAGCACTGGCACACGCCCATGCCGCAATAGGCGCCGCTGATCTGGTCATGATCGTTACGTGCGACCTGGCGCACACCGAGGGACTGGATAACGCTGAGGACTGTTTCACCGATGGCCGCGCTAACCGGTTGGCCGTTGATGTGGACAGTCATATCCGCCTGGGTCAGCGGCTGGATATCAAAGGTGCGTTCGAGGCAGTGCATTACGATGTTCATCCGTGAAAAGTTTCAGGGGGAGTTCTACGTCAGCTCCTTGCTGCACTCTGCCTGGCGACCCGTTGTGGTTATTGGTGGGGGCTGCCGGGCTACTCCATGAGCGCAGCAAATTGCGCACCGGAGCACTGTAGTCGATACCGCAACAAGGGCCTGGATCTTTTAAGTTAGGTGATATTTCAAGGGGAAATATTGATCCAGATCGGTGAAATCTCGAGCCGGGTGAAAAACCGTTGAGGTATCAGTGTTTACCGCTGAGCAGCCCCTGCTCCGCCTCGCACAGCCCCACCACATAATCCCAGACCACCCGCAGCCGCACCGATTTGTGCAGCTCGCGCCGGGTGCTGATCCAGTAACTGCGCTCAATACGCTCCTCCGGCAGCAACAGGCGCAGATCCGGATCCGACGCCGCCATATAGCAGGGCAACACAGCAATCCCCAGGCCCGAGCGCGCCGCCTCCTGCTGGGCGATCACGCTGGTGCTGTGGAATACAACGCGCGGGCTGCGACAGAAACTGTTGAGAAACATCAGTTCCTGGCTGAACAGCAGATCATCCACGTAGCCGATCCACGCATGCCGGGCGAGGTCTTCGCGACTCTGGAGCGGCGGTGCCTTGTCGAGGTAGGCCTGACTGGCGTAGAGCGCCAACCGATAGTCCGTGAGCTTGCGCGTGACCAGCATGTCGGCGGCCGGGCGTTCGAGGTGGATGCTGATTTCCGCCTCGCGGTTGAGGATGCTGACGAACCGCGGCACAGCCACCAGCTCCACCTCCAGGCCGGGATAGCGTTCGAACAGGCCGATCATGCGGCTGGCGAGAAATTTGATACCCAGCCCTTCCGTGACACCGACGCGGATCTTGCCCAGCGGCGCGGTGGATTGGGTGATCTCTTCCTGGGCCAGCAGCGCGACGTTTTCCATGGCCTCGGCGTGCTTGAGCAGCGCCTCCCCCGCCGGGGTCATTTCGTAGCCTTGGGCATGCTGGACGAACAGTGCGGTGCCGAGGCTCCTTTCGATGGCCTCGATGTGCCTGGCGACGGTGGCGTGAGTGGTGTTCAGGCGTCGGGCGGCCGTGAGCAGGCGGCCGCTGCGTTGCAACTCCAGAAAAAACCGCAGGTCGTTCCAGTCGAACATGGGGTGTCCTTGTCAGCCAGGGTCAAGCCAGGCTGTTCGAAAACGCACAGCGGCTGGGTAAAAACTAACATTCTTTTAACGAAAGCTAACAACTAGAGTGTCGGACAATCAAAACAAAAAGCGAGGTCAGGGAATGCAGACTTCCCTTGATGAATACGACTACATCGTGGTCGGTGCCGGACCTGCCGGCTGCCTGCTGGCCAATCGATTGTCGGCAGACAAGCAGCAGCGGGTGTTGCTGCTCGAAGCCGGCGGACGCGACAACTATGCGTGGATTCACATCCCGGTCGGCTATCTGTTCTGCATTGGCAACCCACGCACCGACTGGTGCTTCAAGACCGAAGCCCAACCCGGCCTGCAGGGACGCAGCCTGAGTTACCCGCGCGGCAAAGTGCTCGGTGGCTGCTCCTCCATCAACGGCATGATCTACATGCGCGGCCAGGCCGGCGACTATGACGGCTGGGCGGCCGAGGGTAATCCGGGCTGGGCCTGGAACGACGTGCTGCCACTGTTCAAACAGAGCGAAAACCACTTTGCCGGCGCCGCTGAATTTCACGGCGCCACGGGTGAATGGCGGGTTGAGCAACAGCGGTTGTCATGGCCGATTCTCGACGCGTTTCGCAGCGCCGCCGATCAGAGCGGCATCGCCAGCATCGACGACTTCAACCAGGGCGACAACGAGGGTTGCGGCTACTTCCAGGTCAACCAGAAGGCCGGGGTGCGCTGGAACGCGGCAAAGGCATTTCTCAAACCGATTCGCGAGCGGCCCAATCTGACGGTGCTGACCGGGGTTGAAGTGGATCGGGTGCTGCTGGAAAACGGCCGTGCTTGCAAAGTCAGCGCGCGTCACGAAGGCCAGGTGAAAAGCTTCAAGGCGCGCAAGGAAATCATCCTCTGCGCCGGTGCCGTCGGTTCCCCGAGCATTCTGCAGCGCTCCGGAATCGGCCCGCGGCCGTTGCTGAAACACCTCGGCATCGGCGTGATTCATGAGCTGCCGGGGGTCGGCGGCAACCTGCAGGATCACCTGCAATTGCGCCTGATCTACAAACTGCAAAACGCCCGCACGTTGAATCAGATCGCCGGCAGCCTGTGGGGCAAGATGGGCATGGGCCTGCGTTACCTGTATGACCGCAGCGGGCCGCTGTCGATGGCGCCGAGTCAGTTGGGCGCATTTGCCCGCTCCGGGCCGGAGCAGACTTCAGCGAACCTTGAATACCACGTGCAACCGCTGTCGCTGGAGCGCTTTGGCGAGCCGCTGCACGGTTTCCCGGCGTTCACCGCGTCGGTCTGTGATCTGCGTCCGCAGAGCCGTGGGCGGATCGACATCCGTTCGACGAATCCTCAGGACGCGCCGCTGATTCAACCGAACTACCTCAGCCATCCGGAAGATTTGCGCGTGGCCGCCGATGCGATCCGCCTGACCCGCCGCATCGTCAGCGCCCCGGCCCTGCAAGCGTTCAAACCGGTGGAGTATCTGCCCGGCGACAGCCTGCAAAGCGAGGCGCAACTGCACGAAGCGGCGGCGCGCATCGGCACGACGATTTTCCACCCGGTCGGCACCTGCCGCATGGGCAATGACGCTGACGCGGTGGTTGATGCACAACTGCGCGTGCATGGCGTGCCCGGCCTGCGCATCGCCGACGCCTCGATCATGCCGCGCATCACCTCGGGCAATACCTGTTCGCCTACGCTGATGATTGCCGAGAAGGCGGCACAACTTATCCTGGCTGGACCTGTACAGATTCCCAATGTGGGAGCGAGCCTGCTCGCGAATGCGGTAGCCCATTCAACATAAAAGTTGACTGACCCATCGCTTTCGCGAGCAGGCTCGCTCCCACAGGAATCAACCGCCGATTCAAGGCATCGCGCTTCATCCGGACACGCAACACCAGTGGAACAACAAAAACAATCACTGTGAGGGATACCGATATGTCAGAACACGCTCAGCCGCTGGATGCCGCGAGCGGCGCCAGCACCAGCAATGCCACACAGAAAGTCATCTTCGCCTCGTCGCTGGGGACGGTGTTCGAGTGGTATGACTTCTTCCTCTACGGCGCCCTGGCGGCGGTGATCAGCAAGCAGTTCTTCGCCGGCGTCAACGACACCACCGCGTTCATCTTCGCGCTGATGGCCTTCGCCGCCGGGTTTATCGTGCGGCCGTTCGGAGCGCTGGTGTTCGGTCGGTTGGGGGACATGATCGGGCGCAAATACACCTTCCTCGCGACCATCGTCCTGATGGGCATCGCCACGTTCTGCGTCGGCCTGCTGCCGAACTACGCCAGCATCGGCATCGCCGCGCCGATCATTCTGGTGGTGCTGCGCATGCTCCAGGGCCTGGCGCTGGGCGGTGAGTACGGCGGCGCCGCGACCTACGTGGCGGAACACGCGCCCATCGGCAAGCGCGGTTTCCACACCAGCTGGATTCAGTCCACCGCGACCCTCGGCCTGCTGCTGTCGCTGCTGGTGGTGCTCGGTTGCCGGTACTTCACCGGTGACCAGTTCGAAGTCTGGGGCTGGCGCATTCCGTTTCTGCTGTCGATCGTGCTGCTGGGCATTTCCACCTGGATCCGCCTGAGCCTGCACGAGTCGCCGGCCTACCTGAAAATGAAAGAGCAAGGCAAAGCGTCGAAGGCGCCGATCCGCGAATCGTTCGGCCAATGGGAGAACCTCAAAGTCGTGCTGATTGCGCTGTTCAGCATCAACGCCGGGCAAGCGGTGACCTTTTACGCCGCGCAGTTCTACGTGCTGTTTTTCCTGACCCAGTTCCTGAAAATGGATCCGGCGGTGGCCAACAGCCTGCTGATCATCAGCGTGGTCATCGGTGCGCCGTTCTTCATCATTTTCGGCTGGCTGTCGGACAAGGTCGGACGCAAACCGGTGCTGATGCTCGGTTTGCTGCTGGCGACGGCGCTGTACTTCCCGATTTTCAAATCCCTCGCCCACTACGCCAATCCGGCAATCGATCAGGCCAGCCGTCAGGCGCCGATCACCGTGCTGGCGGATCCAGCAACCTGCACCTTTCAGTTCGACCCGGTGGGCAAGGCCAAATTCGACAGCCCGTGCGACAAGGTCAAGACCTTCCTGGTCAAGCAAGGCCTGCCCTACACCAGCGCCGCGGCGCCGGCCGGCAGCGGCGTGCAGGTGAGCATCGGCGACGTGAAGATCGACGGCTATGACGAATCGGCCCTGCGCGGCGCCGTCACCCTCGCCGGCTACCCGCAACAGGCCGACCTGCAGCAGATCAACAAACCGATGATCGTGGCATTGATCGTCGCACTGATCATCATCTCGGCCATGTGCTACGGCCCGCTGGCCGCGCTGATGGTCGAGCTGTTCCCGACGCGCATCCGCTACACCTCGATGTCCCTGCCGTATCACATCGGCAACGGCTGGTTCGGCGGTTTCCTGCCGACCGTGTCGTTCGCGCTGGTGGTGTACACCGGGGATATTTTCTATGGGCTGTGGTACCCGGTGCTGATTACCGGGGTGAGCCTGGTGGTGGGGATGATTTGTCTGCGTGAGACGAAGAATATCGATCTCGATAAGAACTGAATCTGAAACATGATCCTTTGGTAAAAAACCTGTGGCGAGGGGATTTATCCCCGATGGGGTGCGTAGCGCCCCCCGTGAAAAATGGGACTACTGCGTAGTCCATCGGGGATAAATCCCCTCGCCACAATTGAATCTCTTCATCCAGGAACTAAGCATCCGCCTTGATCACCTCGAACTTCACCTGATCCGGATAAAACGCCACATAGTCCTTGATCTGCTCGACCGAGATCTTCGGTTTCTCATACGTCCACACGGCATTCGCCGCCTCATGCCCCGGTATTTGCAGGCTGAAGTAATTGGCGTCGCCCTTGTACGGGCAATAACTGGTGTGGTCGGTGCGGGCGAAGTATTTTTCGTCGATGTCCTCGCGGGGCACGTAGTACACCGGCGGGTAGTTGGCCTCATGGAGCACCAGCACATGCGAGGACGCCGCGACCTGGATGCCGTGGAATTTCACCAGCAGGCAACCGGGAAGTTCTTCGAGGGTGATGACGGGGTTGAGGCCGGTGGTGCTCATTGGGGTTACTCCTGAATACGGCGCAGAGAGACCGGTTCAGGTATAGCTCATAGGTTCAGACCAGGGTGATTTTGCAGCCGAACGGCCAAAGCCCCCCGGCCCCAGCCCTCTCCCGGAGGGAGAAGGAGCCTGTCGAGGTGTCTTTCGTTCTACACCGACCTGAAAGTGCTTTATCGATTGTGGATTCAGCGAAGTGCAATCAGGTCGACGTATGTTTTCAGCATCCCCCGATCGGTTCCCTCTCCCACTGGGAGAGGGTTAGGGTGAGGGCTACTCTTCTGGCATCAAACCACGATATCAGTCGCCACCGCCTGCCCCACCACACCCACGGCAAAGTCAACCTGCCCCTGCCCAGTCAGATCGACCAGCAGCCCGGTCTGACCGTTCTGCGCGTAGTAAGTCAGGATCGCATCGCCCGCGTGGCCGGTGAAACTGCTGACGAAGTTCAGTGACGCCGCCCCCGTGGCAAACGCGGCGATGCCCGAGAGGTCGATCTTGTCCACGCCGCTTTTGAAATCCATGATCCAGTCCGGCTGGTTGTTGGTCGAATCACTGGCCGCACCGAACACGAAGGTGTCCGCACCCTCGCCGCCCCACAGCACATCCGCGCCACCACCGCCGTAAAGGATGTCGTTGCCGGCTCCGCCGAACAGATGGTTGACGGCCGAGTTACCGATCAGCAGGTCATTGCCCGAACCGCCAGCGGCGTTTTCCACGGTCACGCCATAGGCGATCGACACGTTACCGACCAGCCCGCCGACATCGGAGAACGAACCTTCATTGAGGTTGATCTTCTGGTTCTGGGTGAAGCCAGAGAAGTTCAGCGTGTCATCGCCGCCACCGTCCCACACCGAGAACACCAGCTTCGACGACGCCGAGGTGGCGCTGTAGTAATCGCGCCCGGTATTGGAGCCGAAACCGTAGGTGGTGTTATCGGCGCGAGTTTCATAGTTGGCGCCGTAGAGTTTTTGCACGGCGACGATATCGTCCAGCAGCGGTGCCGAGGCGTAGGCGCCGCTGCCGTCCTTGCTGAAGTTCTGGTCGGTGTTGGCTTCGCTCCAGTAGCTCATCAGGCTGTAGCCACGGGTGTCTTCGGCATATTTGGCGTCATTGTAGGTCGGGTTGCCGTTGCCGGCGTTGTAGGCGCCCGGGTGCGACAGGCCAAGGGTATGGCCGATCTCGTGGGTCAGGGTCTGACGCCCGTAGTTGTTGGTGTCCGGGGTCTTGTTGACCTGATACTGGTTGTTGATCAAATACCACGACTGGCCATCGTAGCTGCCACCGCTCGGCAGGTAAGCGAACGCCGCACCGCCAGTGCTGACGTCGTAGTTGCCGAAGGTCATGTGGCCGTCGCCGCCCTTGCCCTCGGTGAAGGTCACCTTGGCCACGTCGGCCCAGGATTGCATCGACAGCACGGCCTGAGCCTTTTGCTGAGCGCTGAACTGGCTGAAATTGCCGAGGTTGGGGTTATAGTTCGCCGGTTTTTCGGTCAGGAAGGTGTAGGTCAGGGAGATTTTGCCGTCGCCGTTCTTGTCGTGCCACGACAGGTTTTTGCGCAGGATTTCGTCAGCCGCCTGGTCGGCAGTGAACGATGGTTTGCCGTTCACCAGGCCGACGCCACGGTCGTACAGGTGGCTGAAGGCGTTCACTTCGTCATAGGCGCTGCTGGATTTTGCTTTGGCTTGAGCCATGGTGCGACTTCCTTGTTTCAGAGTAGTCAGTGCGTTCGGACGTTGGCGATCATCTGGCGGGATCGTCCTGTCTCTCGCGTTTCTTGAAGGCCCGACGAACCTGACATGCCCGGCAAGCGCGGCACCATTCGATTTCTCGATAGTGGTGCGCGACGTCCCGGTAATACCGGTCATTCCCGGCAACGTTTTGATCTGTATATCCATACAGATAAAAGTTGCCCCCGACGCCAACTGCGGCCATCCTGTGCACCTCCAGTGAATTGATTGACGATGGTGGTTATGCGGCTGTACCTCTGTGAAAAACCTTCCCAGGCCAAAGACATTGCGGCCGTGCTCGGCGCCAGGCGTCGGGGCGACGGCTGCTGGCTGGGAACGGACGTCACAGTGACCTGGTGCATCGGCCATCTGCTGGAAACCGCACCGCCGGATGCCTACGACGCGCGCTACAAACGCTGGGTACTGGCGGATCTGCCGATCATCCCGGACAAGTGGAAAATGACCATCAAGCCGCGCACCGCCAGCCAGTACAAGGCGGTCAAGCGCCTGCTCGGCGAGGCCAGCGAGCTGATCATCGCCACCGACGCCGACCGTGAGGGCGAGATGATTGCCCGGGAACTGGTCGAGCACTGCCGCTATCGCGGGCCGATCCGGCGCTTGTGGCTGTCGGCGCTGGACGAGGCGTCGATCCGCAAGGCCCTGGCCGCGCTGAAGCCGGGAGCGGAAACCTTCAGCCTGTATCACTCGGCGCTGGGGCGCTCGCGGGCGGACTGGCTGATCGGCATGAACATGAGCCGCCTGTTCACTCTATTGGGCCGGCAGTCCGGCTATCAGGGCGTGCTGCCGGTCGGTCGGGTCCAAACGCCGACGCTGCGACTGGTGGTGGATCGCGACCGCAGCATCGCCGATTTCGTCCCGGTGCCGTATTGGGCGATCGATGTGCAACTGCTGCACGACGGCACGCGGTTCACTGCGCAATGGCGTGCGCCCAGCGACGTTTGCGACGATCAGGATCGCTGCCTTAATCAGCCGCTTGCGCAACAAGCGGCGGCGGCAATCAGCAATGCCGCCACTGCGCGGGTGATGAAGCTGCGCACCGAACGCATGCGTGAAGTGGCACCGCTGCCTTTCGATCTGGGTACCCTGCAGGAAGTCTGCTCGAAGAAACTCGGTCTCGGCGCCCAGGAAACCCTCGACATCGCCCAGGCGCTCTACGAAACCTACAAGGTCATCACCTACCCGCGTAGCGATTGCGGCTTTCTGCCGCTGAGCCAGCACAGCGAAGCGCCGGGGATACTAGCGGCACTGCGTCAGGCCGACCCAAGCCTTGACGCGCTGAACGGTCACCTCGACCCGCAGCGCCGCTCCCGGGCATGGAACGACGCCAAGGTCAGCGCCCACCACGGCATCATCCCCACAGCGGCGGCAAAAAATCTCGAACGCCTGAGCGGCAAACACCGGGCGGTCTATACCCTGATTCGCGCGCGTTATCTGGCGCAATTCCTGCCCAACCACGAATACGATCGCACCCAGGCCGATTTCGATTGCGCCGGTGAAGCGTTGCGCGCCATCGGCAAGCAGATCATCGAACCGGGCTGGAAACGTGCCCTGCCTGAAGCCCTCGCCCCGGCCAGGGGCCGTGAAGCGCCAGCGCCGCAAACGCTTCCGGCGCTAAGCCAGGGTATCGATTGCGCCGTGGCCGGCGTGAACCTCAAGGATCTGTGGACGCAGCCGCCGAAGCCCTACAACGAGGGCGATCTGATCAAGGCGATGAAGAACGTCGCCAGACTGGTGGAGGATCCGCTGCTCAAACAGAAACTCAAGGACACCACCGGCATCGGCACCGAAGCGACCCGCGCTTCGATCATTCAGGGTCTGCTGGATCGTGGTTATCTGGTGAAGAACGGCAAGGCGCTGGCCGCGACCCCGGCGGCCTTCAGCCTGATCGACGCCGTACCCCGGGCGATTGCCGATCCCGGCACCACCGCCATCTGGGAGCAGGCGCTGGACATGGTGCAGAACGGCGAGATGAGTCTGGAAGAGTTCGTCACCAAACAGGCGGCGTGGATGAGCAAGCAGGTCAGCCGCTGTTCTTCCCTGAACCTGACCATCAGCGGCCCGCCACCGGCCGGCAAGGCTGCCGCGCCGTGGAAGAAAAAGCGTAAATCGACGCGCGGTAAAACCGCCGGGGCAGCCAAACGCACAGCGAAGTAATGATCAGTCCTGTGGTGAGGGACTCTGTGGTGAGGGGATTTATCCCCGATGGGCTGCGAAGCGGCCCCAGCTTTTACTTAAACTAGAGGACTGCTGCGCAGTCCATCGGGGATAAATCCCCTCACCACAAGGTATGAGTCGACAATACTGAAGCCGCAATCTTCAGGAGTTCCCCCCAATGCCCACCATCGAACTGCTAGCCGCCCACCGCGACGAACTGCAAACCATCGAAAACCTCATGCAGTTCTACATGTACGACTTCAGCCAATGGCTACCACTGAAACTCGGCGAACATGGCTTCTTCAGCATTCAGCAGAAAGACGATTACTGGCGCAATTCCGCTACTCAACCGTTCCTGATCCGCATCGACGGCGAACTGGCCGGGTTCGTGATCGTCGACAATGACACCCACATCGACGGCGCCGAATACAACATCGGCTACTTCTTCCTCACTCGACGCTTCCGTGGCCAAGGCGTCGCGCAGTTTGTCGTCTCTGCCCTCTTGAGCCGTTTGCCCGGTCAGTGGCAGATTTTCCATATCGACGCCAACCTGCCTGCACGGCACTTCTGGGCCAGGTTGATCCCCAAATTGAGCGGTGGTGAGTTCGTCCGCCAGCAGCGTTCGGTCGACGGTTATCCCTGTACCTTCTATGTCTTTCACAGCCCCGCTTCCGTTGCCTGAACGGAACTTTTCTCATTCCAAAACAGCTTTGTCCGACAATATGTAGTGATCAAAAATAATCACTACAAAACCGTTGACGGCGTCGTTTTGCTTTTGCATGATGAAGACGTTCCCCGATCGGGAACATCGGTAACACGCTTGAGCAAACTCGTCTGACCGCCGAGTTGTTTTTTCCGGATACACGCTGCCCACAAGGCAGATTGAAGAAGCTGACCTGGCCTGAACGTCCAGTACAAGGACGAGAAGCGCTGGCGAAAATTCTCAAGACGCTTGTGGTCGACCCTGAAAACGTCGTCAAGGAGCCTCCCGGTTTTCGCTGCTTCTCCTCGTTGTGACGCTATTGCGTAGCAGTTATTCAACACGACTACATGCAACAGACGCATGACCCCGTACTTCTCACGGGCGACCGCTGACGTCCTGGTTTCGGTGCCAGGGATCAACTAACCGATGGGCTACCTGTATTAGCGAATCAACTTTGAAAGATCACCAGACTGGTCAAGGGGCAAACATCATGAATCTGAACAATCAACCTACTATCGAAGAACTGGCTCGTATGTTCGCGGCGCAAAAAGACAGCCACGACAGCCACATTCTCTGGATCAGCAAGTCGGGTCAGGTGCATATCGACTGCCTGTCGCCCCACGCTGGTGAAGAAGAATTCGACCGCAACAACCAGAACCTGCTGGCCCGCCTGAAGATGTACCGCCGTGGCCACGGTTATGTCGGCAAGAAAGCTGCGGCCGATAAAGACTTCATCGGCAATGTGCTGCAGACGCTGAAACAGGCGTGGGATTCGATGCAGAACAAGAATGAAGTTCGGGTGATTGACCGGTTTTGCTGAGTTACAACTTCAATAAATAAAAAGGGCCTGCTTCCAAAAGAAGCAGGCCCTTTTTATTGCTCCCAAAAACAGCCCTGTAGGAGCTGCCGAAGGCTGCGATCTTTTGATCTTGTTTTTTAAGATCAAGATCAAAAGATCGCAGCCTTCGGCAGCTCCTACAGGGGGATATTGAGCTCCAGCACCATATTCATGAACGCCACTGCCGCCGCACTGTGATAATTATTGCGCCGTCGCAACAACGCCGCTCCACGCTGCGGCGCTTCGTTCTCGACGCTCAAGCGACGCAACGCGCGATCTTCGGTCGCAATCGCCTCGGGCAACATCGTCGCCATCGGCGCATGTCGCACCACCTCCAGCAACGTGCTCACCGAGTTCACCTCGATCCGCACCCGGGGCGTGATCCCCAACTGACGGAAATATTCATCGATTGATAACCGGGTAATGAAGTCCGGTGCCAGCAAGGCGAAATCCAGCTGTGCAAGGTCACTCGACGTCAGTACCCCGCTGCTGTCGTACAGCGGATGCTCGCGCCCGACCATGATCCCCAGGGTTTCGGTAAACGCCGGAATGCACTCGAGATCGGGGTGGCGCACCGGGGTAAAGGCAATCGCGATATCCAGCGAATCGTCCGCCAGACCCGCTTCGATATCGTCCATCGACAGCTCGAAAATCTGCAGATGGATACCCGGGTAGCGCGCCGCGAAATCACGCACCAACGGCCCGACCAGATACGCCATGAAGGTCGGGGTCATGGCCAGACGCAGGTTGCCACGGGACAGATCCTTCACGTCATGCAACGCCCGCTTGCCCGCCTCCAGCTCCACCAGCACCCGCCGCGCACACTCAATGTAAGCCTCGCCGGCATCGGTGGCCTTGACCGTGCGCGAAGTGCGATCGAACAGGGCCACCCCCAGAGTTTCCTCAAGTTGACGGATCTGTTGCGACAGGGTCGGCTGCGACACGTGCAACGCCTCCGCCGCCCGGGTGAATCCGCCGTGGTCGGCCACGGCCAGCAGATAACGCAAATGTCGCAACAGCATCGGGCTCACCATCTATAGGCAGGACTTATGCGAAGCATTGTATATCGGTCTTGGACGCTATGGATCAACCGGCAGAAGATGGCTCCCACACAGCAAGCCAACCTTGAAAGGAGTGACACCATGCAACAGTCCCACGCTTACAACGATGCCAGCCTGGCCCTGACCACCCGCATTCTCGACATCAAGGCCCGCAAAAATCTGTCGTGGCAGGATCTGGCCGACGACACCGGCCTGAGCCTGGCCTACGTCACCGCGGCCCTGCTCGGCCAGCACCCTTTGCCGCAAGACGCCGCGCAAGTGGTCGGCGCCAAGCTTGAACTGGACGCCGACGCCGTTGCCGCCCTGCAGATCATCCCGTTGCGCGGCAGCCTCAGCGGCGTGCCGACCGACCCGACCATCTACCGCTTCCACGAGATGATTCAGATCTACGGCACCACCCTCAAAGCCCTGGTCCACGAGCAGTTCGGTGACGGCATCATCAGCGCGATCAACTTCAAGCTCGACATCAAGAAAGTCGAAGACCCGGAAGGCGGCTCCCGCGCCGTGGTCACCCTCGACGGCAAGTTCCTGCCGCTGCGTCCGTTCTGATCCTCCCGGCCCGCACCTGAGGTGCGGGCCCATCCAAAACTTGATTGCCAAGTCGTCACCCCATCTGCCTGGAGGCTGCCCCATGCACAAAATTCTGTTGACCCTGGCCCTGCTCGCCGGCCTCGCCGCCCAGGCCCAGGCTGATGAAGAGGCCATTGCCTACCGCTACGGCATGGCGCTGGATATTGCTGAAGTCGTGAGCATCACCCCGGTCGCCGACGTCTGCGGCGTTGTACCGGTCGAGATGACCTACCTCGACAGCCACGGCGCAAAACACATTCTTCAATACAGCGAATTCGGCACCGGCTGTTCGAACTGAGAGGACAACACCATGAAAAACCTGATCGAAGGCTTCCTGAAGTTCCAGAACGAGGCGTTTCCGCAACGCACCGAACTGTTCAAACACCTGGCGACCACTCAACAACCAGGCACCTTGTTCATCACCTGTTCCGACAGCCGCGTGGTGCCGGAGCTGCTGACCCAGCAAGAACCCGGTGAACTGTTCGTGATCCGCAACGCGGGCAATATCGTGCCGTCCTACAGCCCGCATCCGGGCGGGGTGTCGGCGACGGTGGAATATGCGGTGGCGGTGCTTGGGGTGACTGACATCGTGATCTGCGGCCACTCCGATTGCGGCGCGATGACCGCGATTGCCCAGTGCAAATGCATGGATCACCTGCCCGCCGTCAGCGGCTGGCTGCAACATGCCGAGTCGGCGAAAGTGGTGAACGAGGCACGACCGCACGCCAATGACGCGGCGAAATTGAGTTCGATGGTGCGGGAAAATGTGATCGCGCAACTGGCGAACATTCAGACCCACCCGAGCGTGCGCCTGGCTCAGGAGAAAGGCCTGCTGAACCTGCATGGCTGGGTGTATGACATCAAGACCGGGTCAATCGATGCGCTGGCGGCGGATCGCCGTACGTTTGTGCCGCTGGCTGAGCACCCGGCGGCGTGTGCCATAGCCGCTAAAGCAGCCTGAAACCAGCCTGCTGTAGGAGCTGCCGAAGGCTGCGATCTTTTGATCTTGTTTTAAAGGCAAAATCAAAAGATCGCAGCCTTCGGCAGCTCCTACAAGGACAGGGTCAAGTTCAGGATCAGCGTCAGCGTTTTACACTGAGATCAACCTGCGTCATACGGCTACGCACCGTAAACACCCCATCCCCCGAAAGAATCGCACTGCGCGCAAACAAGCGCCCGCTCTCCCAGTTCGAAAGCCCCAGCTCCGGCTTGTTCAGCGCGTACTGCCCATCGACCCAACGGGTAATCCCGTTACCCACAAATGGCGCGTTCACCGCGTTGTAGAAACGCTCCTGGGCCGCCGCATCCTCGCTGATCAGCGACACCGTGAACTGCGGGCTGTAGCGATTGAACAGCGCGATCGCCTGATCGAGATCATCGACGATCATCAGACTGACTTCCGGGGTTTCTTCCCATTCCCACTCGCGGCCCAAATCGGATTCCGCCAGCGCTTCGGCCAAGGTCTCGGTCTGATACCCCTCGGCGCGATAGACCTCGACCGTCGCGTTCTGCCACTCGGCCGGCAGGTAGCTTTCACTGCCGGCGACGATGTGCAGTTTGCAGCCCTGCCCGCGTGCCGTGCCCGCTTGTTTGAGCGCATCGAGGAACAACGGCAGCAGTTCGGCGACACGGTCGCGTTGAATCAGGCAAACGTTCAGCGTGTTGCAGACTTTGCGATCCAGCGAGTTGCGCACCACGGCGGCGAAGCGTGTGGCATCGGCATCACGATCGGCAATCAGCCATGCGCCGCCAGTGCCATGCAGGCTGACCGCCGTGCCCGCCTGCTGGGCGATGCTGCCCAATTGGCTGACGGCACGCCCCGAACCCCGGGCCACCGCCAGCGACAGACGCCGGTCGGCGAACATCGCCCAACCGGCGGCGTGATTGACGCTTTCCACCAGCGACACCGCCCCCGCCGGCAGACCGGCATCGGCCAGCGCCGGGTTCAGCGCGTGAGTGACGATCGCTTGCGCGGTGCCCAATGCATCGCTGCCGATGCGCAGCACCGCGGTGTTGCCGGTGCGCAGTACGCCGGCGGCATCGGCGAACACGTTCGGCCGTCCTTCAAACACGAATGCCACAATGC
The DNA here is from genome assembly GCF_949768395.1 of Pseudomonas sp. IT-P260. Lineage (NCBI taxonomy): Bacteria > Pseudomonadati > Pseudomonadota > Gammaproteobacteria > Pseudomonadales > Pseudomonadaceae > Pseudomonas > Pseudomonas sp. IT-P260. Next base: position 381,227 of record NZ_CATKPO010000040.1, on the reverse strand, counting down.
CCAGCGGCGACACCACTTGTTCGACTTTCCAGCCGTCGTGTTCGACGCTGCTGATGACCTTGCCGCGCGTGGCCGGCGCATCCCGCCAGGCGCGCAGACCGGCGATCATGTCTCGGCGCATGCGCTCATCGGCGAGCAGCCGGGTGGTGGAGCGGCCACGGGCCTTGGCGCGTTCGATGTCGGCCAGGTTCGCCGCCTCGATCAGGCTCCAGCATTCCGGGGTTTCCAGACGTTGGGCGAACAGATCGAAGAAACGACTGATGGCTTGGTCGGTCACCGCCGACAAGGCAGTGAAAGCCGCTTCAGCGCGTTCGATGGCCACCGCAGCGGCCTGTTGATCGACCACCGGAATCAGCAACAGTTCGCCACTCACCTGCTCGACCAAAAGGTGGTCACCGGGCTGAAACCGCGCCGCCAGTTCGGGGCTGACCACGGTCACGCGGTTACCAGCGAAAGGGATCGGCGTGCCGGCGACTAGACGTTCGAGCGCAAGAGACATGAAGCGGATTCACCATATGAGGGGCGGCCGGAAAATGTATAGGAACAGCGCTCTCCCAGGCAACACAAAACCCTTGTGGGAGCGAGCCTGCTCGCGAATGCGGTGGGTCAGCGAGAGATGCATCGACCGGCACGACGCTTTCGCGAGCAGGCTCGCTCCCACAGGGTTTTGCAGTGTTTGAAAGATCGGGTCAGAAGACTGACCAGCCGATCCGCGAGCTGAGCATCTCCAGCGCCGCCATCCCCGCCAGCGAGTTGCCGGCAGCGTTGAGTTCCGGCGACCACACGCACACGCTGAATTGCCCCGGCACCACCGCGACAATCCCGCCGCCGACCCCGCTCTTGCCCGGCAGACCGACGCGATAGGCGAAATTGCCGGCCTCGTCGTACAAACCGCTGGTGGCCATGATCGAGTTGACCTGCTGAGTCTGGCGACGGGTGAGGATCTGTTCGCCGCTGTGTTTGCAGAACCCGTCGTTGGCGAGGAAGCAGAACGCCCGCGCCAGGTCGATACAGTTCATGCGCAACGCGCAGTGGCTGAAGTAGCTGCGCAGCACCGCTTCGACGTCGTTGTGGAAGTTGCCGAACGATTGCATCAGGTACGCCATGGCCGCGTTGCGGGCGCGGTGCTGGTATTCGGATTCGGCGACCTTGCCGTCGACGATCACCTGTGGATTGCCCGACAGGCGCCGCACGAAGTCACGCATCGACAGGGCCGGCGCGGCGAATCGCGACTGGTTGATGTCGCAGATCACCAGCGCCCCGGCGTTGATGAACGGATTGCGCGGACGCCCGCGTTCGAACTCCAGCTGCACCAGCGAGTTGAACGGCTGGCCGGACGGCTCGTGCCCCAGGCGCTCCCAAATCGCCTCGCCGGAATGCTCGATGGCCTGCACCAGGCTGAACACCTTGGAAATACTCTGCACCGAGAACGGCGTCTCGGCATCGCCGGCGCAATACATTTCGCCGTCGTTGCCGTACACGGCGATGCCCAGTTGATTGGCCGGCACAGTGCCGAGGGCGGGAATGTAGTCAGCCACTTTGCCCTGCCCGATCAGGGGCCGGACAGCGTCAAGAATCTCGTTCAACAGCGCTTGCATGCCGGGTTCCGAAGTCTCGCCCCATGGGATTGCGGGGACACTGGGGCTAGACGCTGCGCAAGCTTGCGGAATCACACAAACCCTGTAGGAGCTGCCGCAGGCTGCGATCTTTTGATCTTGATTTTGAAAGGCAAAATTAAAAGATCGCAGCCTTCGGCAGCTCCTACAGGGGGGCGGTCAGTGTGCGCCGTCGAGGCCGGCGAGCAGCGCACTGTCGCGGCTGTAGATATCCGGCGCATAACGCACTTGCCCATCCTTGCCGACCTGCGCCGTCCAGTAGGTCATCAGGATCGGCACCGGGGCCGACAGGCGGAATTCGTGGGTGCTGCCGGTGGCGAGCAAGCTGTCGGTGCGCGTACGTTCCGCCGGGGTCAACAGCAGGTCACGCAGCTGCATCGGGTGCTCGACCCGCACACAACCGGAGCTGAAGGCGCGCGGGCCTTTGTCGAACAGGGCCTTGCTCGGCGTATCGTGCAAGTACACGGCGAACGGATTGGGGAAGCGGATCACCAGTTGCCCCAGCGGATTCCGCGGCCCGGCCTCCTGGCGCAGCATGATGTTGCCGGGGTTGTCCCAGTCGATATCCGCCGCGGCCAACGGCTGGCCATGGGCGTCGAGGACTTGCAGGTTCTGCCGGCTGAGGAAGGTCTGATCCTTGCGGATCGCCGGCAGTTTGTCTTCTTTCCAGATGGTCGGCGGCACGGTCCAGGTCGGGTTCAGGGTCAGGCGCGTGACCCGTGATTTGAGCAGCGGGGTCTGCCGTTCGGCGCGACCGACCTGGGTACGGGTCTGCCAGACCGGCACACCGCCCTGATACAGGGTCAGCTCGGCGGCGGCGACGTTGACCAGCAAACCGTCGGGCTCCATGTCCTGGGCCAGCCAGCGGAAACGCTCGAGGTTGACCCGCAACTGCTCGCGGCGCGTCAGTGGGCTGATGTTGAGTTCGGCAATCGTTCCCGGCCCGACCACCCCGTCGGCCTGCAGTGAATGGTTGGCCTGAAAGCTTTTCACCGCGTCCACCAGCACGCCTTCATAGGCATTGCCGGGCGTGCCGGTGACGTGGGTCAGATAGCCTTCGTTGAACAGCCGCTGGGCCAGTTCCGGCACGCGTTTGTCCTCCATCGCCGGGCGCAGCAGCGGGCCGTTGCCCACCGACTGCCAGTGCGGCAAGGCCTGCAGCCGTTGGCTGGCGTAGAGATGACGCAGGCTTTGATACTGCGCCAGACGCGGACGCGCCAGATCGAACGCGGCTTTGATGTCGTGCAGGCCGGGTACCGCGATCGCCAGCAATTCCGCCTGACGATCACGCGGGGTGTCATCGGCATGCCACAGCGGCTCGAAATGCGACTGCAACAGACGCCCGAAATGCAGGTCTTGCAGCGCTTGCAGATAAAAGCGGCTGATGTCGATATCGGCGCACAACTCTCCGTCCTGCGGCGGATTGACGGCCACCGGATAGCGCTTGGGATTGAGGCCATCGTCGGCCAACAGCTGCAACTGCGCGCGCAACGCTGGCAAACGCCCGGACTCACTGGCCCACACCGGCAGCCAGTCCTGCTGCTGGTAGAACGCTTGCAGTTGCGCCAGCGCCGGGCCACTCAACTGTGCGGCAATCGCCGGGCATGCCTGAGGCAAACCGATCAGCACCGCTTGCAGCGGACTTTGTGGTTCGACCGGCATTTGCGCCGGCGGCGTCGGCAGGGTCTGCAACGGCGGCAAGGGTTCATCGGCACAAGCGACAAACGGCGCAGCGAGCAAACAAATGCTCAAGTAGCATGCGTACTTTTTGAACAACTGCTTTACTCCAATCCGTGGCCGTCTCATTGACGGTCAACCTTACATCAGGTGCGCTGAACAGTCAGGCTCGAAACAGGGGTCTGTCGGGTATGACTGGGAGTCAGGAGCCAAAGTGCCAAATAAGTAGCCAGTGAGGACACTGTATAAATGTTGACGTTTTTGCGCCGACTTCTGCTGACCAGCGCGACCCTCGTCGCCGTGAGCAGCCCAGCTTTCGCCGCCGGCAAGCCATCGCCGGTTCTCTTCACCAGCCTCGCGCACGCCGCGCCGGAACTCAATCCCCAAGCGCTCAAAGGCGCCTTGAACGCCATGCAATGCGCGGTCAACAATGGCGCGAGACCCTCACGCCATCTGGCGATCATCGATTATTCGCAACCCTCCACCGCGCGCCGGCTGTGGATCTTCGACCTGAGCAGACAGAAACTGGTGCTGCGCGATTTGGTCGCCCATGGTTCGAATTCCGGGGAAAACTTCGCCACTCAGTTCTCCAACCGCGAAGGCAGTTACCAGTCCAGCCTCGGGCTGTTCCGCACCCAGGAAAGCTACGAGGGGACCCATGGTTATTCGCTGCGCATGGACGGTCTGGAGCCGGGCTTCAATGATCTGGCCCGCGACCGCGCCATCGTGATCCACGCCGCCGACTACGTGAATCCGCTGTGGAGCAAGCGCCAGGGCCGTATCGGTCGCAGCCAGGGTTGCCCGGCGGTGCGTCCGCAAGTGGCAAGGCAGGTGATCGACAAACTCAAGGACGGCCAGTTCATGTTCTCCTGGTACCCGGATCAGCGCTGGCTGAAGTCCTCGCCGTACCTCAACTGCCAGCCACAACAGGTGGCGAGTATCTTGAGTAGCCACGCCAGCTGACGATCAGGGCCATGACCATCAGCGCCGCCGCAACCCCGAACGTACTGTGCAAGCCGCTGCCGATGACGTCGGCCGGGGCTTGCGTCGGGTTGCCAGTAGCGAAGGCAAACACCGCGCCCATGACCGCCGCGCCGGTGATCAGTCCGAGATTGCGCGACAGCCCGAGCAAGGCCGACACCACGCCGCGCTGATCCTGACTGACCGTCGCCATCAACCCGGTATTGTTCGCCGCCTGAAACAACGCGTAACTGCTGGCAATCACCGCCATCGGCAACAGATACCCCGGCAGGCCGAGACGCATCGGCAACAACGCCAACAAGCTGCAACCCCCGACCATCCCGAGCAACGCCCCCGGCACCACACGCCGTGCACCGAAGCGATCCACCAGACGCCCGGCCGGCACCCCGCCGCACGCGGCCAGCAGCGGCCCGACTGACAACGCCAGGCCGACCACGGTGCTGCCCAGTCCCAGGCCTCGGCTCAGGTAAAACGGCCCGACCACCAGCGTGGTCATCATCACCGTCGTCACCAGCAATGTCAGCGCAAGGCTGCTGCTCAGACGCGCATCGCTGAAGAGAGACAAACGAATCAGCGGCGCTCTGGCTTTGATCTCGACCGCAATAAACAGCCCCGCCCCGCCTACGCTCGACAGCAGCAATACCAGGGTGAATCCATCCAGCGTCATCGCCAGCGCATAGGCCGCCAGCGTCAATACCAACACTGCGCTGCCGAGATAATCAAACGCAACACCCGCCCGCACCGGCCGATCCGCCGGCAGATAACGATAAACCAGCCACGCGTTGAGCAGGCCCAAGGGCACGTTGAGGACAAAGATCGACGGCCAGCCAACATGCGCGATCAGCAGGCCACCCAGTGACGGCCCGAGGCTGGTGCCGGTGGCCGACATCGTCGCGAGCAGGCCCATCGCACTGCCCGCCCGCGCTTTGGGCACCGCATCCGCCACCAGCGCCACGGTCAAGGCGAACATGATTGCCGCGCCCAGGCCCTGCACGGCCCGGGCGCCGATCAACCAGCCCAACCCCGGCGCCAGTGCGCAACACAACGACGCACTGGTAAAAATGCCAATGCCGATCAACAGCAATCGCCGCCGCCCGAACACATCGCCCAGACGCCCGACGCTGACAATCAACGTGGTGACCGCCAGCAGATACGCCAGCACGATCCATTGCACCTGTTGAAACGTCGCATCGAACACTGCGGCCAGGGTGGGTAATCCGGCGTTGGCGATGCTGGTGTCCAGTGACGGCATCAACATCGACAGCGCCAGGCTGGTCAGCGCCCAACGGGCTTGAGGGGGCAAGGGGGATCCGGACATCGGGCGCTCCTGGTGCAAGGGTCAGACGGCATAGCCTGAGTCTCGACAAGGCAAGGCGCAAGACGCATGCTTTGCACTTGATACCTGCATGGAACGCCATGTCATGAGCGCACCGGACCTTAACCTGTTGATCACCCTTGACGTACTGTTGCGCGAAGGCAGCGTCGCCCGCGCCGCGCAAATTCTGCAGCTGAGCCCGTCGGCCATGAGCCGTGCGCTGGCCCGGCTGCGCGAGACCACCGGCGACCCGTTGCTGGTGCGTGCCGGACGTGGCCTGGTGCCGACCCCGCGTGCGCTGGAGTTACGTGAGCGAGTCAGCACGCTGGTGCAGGAAGCCGAGGCCGCTTTGCGCCCCGCCGAGATTCTCGACCCCGGCCAGCTGCAGCGCACCTTCACCCTGCGCAACACCGACGGTTTTGTTGAAACCTTCGCCGCCGCCCTGCTCGCGCGCATCGCCGAAGAAGCACCCGGCGTGCGCCTGCGGTTTGTGCAGAAGGCCGACAAGGACAGCACCCTGCTACGCGAAGGCCGGGTGGATCTGGAGACCGGTGTGATCGATGACAGCACCGACCCGACGCTGCACAGCCGTATCCTGTTTCAGGATCACTGGATTGGTGTAGTCCGTGAGGGCCATCCGTTGAGTGCGGGCAAGATCAGCAGCAAACGCTTCGCTGGCGGCCAGCACATTCTCATCTCACGTCGCGGGCGCAGCAGCGGCCCGGTGGACGAAGCGTTGCTGGCTGCAGGTCTGACGCGGGATATCGTCACTTCATTCGGCGGATTTTCGGCGGCGCTGACGCTGGTCCGCGAATCAGACCTGATCGCCACGGTTCCGGAGCGTCACACCAGCAAGCTGCGCATGGGCCTGCACAGCTTCGCCCTGCCCTTCAGGATGCCGCCGATCAGCGTGTCGATGCTCTGGCACCCGCGCATGGACGCCGACCCGGCGCACCGCTGGTTGCGCAACTGCGTACGGGACGTCTGCGTCTAACGCGCATCGCCGCCGGCCGGTTTATAGAACAGGAATTTGCCGACCGCGGCGGTCTTTTTGTACTCCTTGGCCCAGCTCGGGTGCACCTTGCGATCATGAAAGTACAGCGCGCCATGAGTGCGATCCGGCAACTGGCGGTTGAGCGCCTTGCCGGCGATTTCTTTGGCCAGGGTGTATTCGGCGTCTTCCTTGACCTGATCGGCCTTGCCATCGCACCACCAGGAAAACTGGCAGCTCTTGGTTTCCGACCCTTGTTTGACCACTGCACACACGGTGTCGGGAAAGCCATCATGGCCGAGGCGGTTCATCACCACGCTGGCCACGGCCTGCATTTCCGCAGTGTCACGACCCTTGGCTTCCCAGTAGATACTGCGTGCCAGGCAGGTGATCGGATCGTCCAGCGGCGCGGTGCCGGCGGGGTCCACGGCTTGTACTTCAGTAGGTGTGATCGCTTCGGATTTGGGTGCCGGCGCCGCGCTGACTTTGTCAGCGGCTTTCTCTTCCAGCACCTGGGCTTTTTCTTCGGCCTTGGCCTTGATCGGGGCCTGATCGGTGGCCATCACCACACCGGCCATCAGGGTTACTGCGAAACAGCCAGCCAACCATTTCAATCCCATGTCAGTTCTTCCGGCAGCGCCCGTTCCGGGCAAGGTGTTTCGTGGGGGAGACGCCCGGTTCCCGGGGCCTTCGGAGAGTGTAGACGGCAAAGGCCGGCGTAACGTTCCGCAGAAAAATCGGCTCGATGAAGAAAAAAGACATTGCACGGACCGGGGGCCTTTCGCGCATCATGAGCGCATTCCGCTCAAGGAGATTTCCATGCGTTTCATGCCATCCGTTTTGCGCTTTGCCGCGCTGTCCTTTGGGCTGGCCGTGACCGTCTCGGCCATGGCTGCCGACGAGTCGCAACTGATCGAGTCGATCAATGCCTACCGCAGCCAACCGCAGCGTTGCGGCAGCCAGGCGTCCAATGAACTGCCACCGCTGTCGGCCGACCCACGGCTGAGACTGCCGGCCGCCGGTGCGGTCGATCTGCAACAGGCCATGGCCAGCCCCAGCTACCCGATGGTCAACGTGCAGGCGATCACCCTCAACGGCCCACGGGATGCGGCGTCGGCGATGAAGGCGATTCAGGAGAGCTTCTGTCAGGTGGTGCTGGATCCGCAGTTCGTCGATGTCGGTGTCAGCCGCGCCGATCGTGACTGGCGAATTGTGCTGGCGCGACCGTTGCTCTCGGCGAAGCTCGGCGATGCGCAGAGCGAAGGCCAGAAGTTGCTCGAACAACTCAACGCGGCCCGCGCCCAGCCACGTCAATGCGGCGGCCAGCCCTTCGCCGCCGCCGGACCTCTGACCTGGAACGCCACATTGGGCAGCATTTCCCAGGATCACAGCCGCGACATGGCCAACAACAACTACTTGGACCACAAGGACCGCGACGGCCGCACCCCCGGTGACCGCGCCGAACTGGCCGGCTACAGCGGGCAACTGGTCGGCGAAAACATCGCCGCCGGCCAAGACACCGTGCGCAAGGTCGTCGACGGCTGGCTCGCCAGTCCCGGCCACTGCGCCAACCTGATGAACCCGCAATACAAAGAACTCGGCGCCGCCTACGCGACCGATCCAAAGAGCAGCGCCGGGATTTACTGGACCGCGATGTTTGGGGCGCAGTAATTCCCCTTCAGAAAACACCGCAGATCCAATGTGGGGATTGCTGCTGGATGAAGAATTCAGGGCTGGCCGCGATCAAGGGTGGGAGTGGGCTTGCTCACGAAGAGGCCGGCACATTCAGCATCGATGTCGACTGAGCTGACGCTTTCGCGAGCAAGCCCGCTCCCACTGGGGTAGTCAGTGCATCAGGGATTTACGGCTGGCCGAAATCACAGGGGATAGGTGGTGGATGAAGGATTTGCGGCTGGTCGAAATCAAGAGTGGGAGTGGGCTTGCTCACGAAGAGGCCGGCACATTCAACATCGATGTCAGCTGACCTGACGCCTTCGCGAGCAAGCCCGCTCCCACAGGGGGAGTCAGTGCATCAGGGATTTACGGCTGGCCGAAATCACAGGGGATAGGTGGTGGATGAAGGATTCGGGGCTGGTCGAAATCCAAGGTGGGAGTGGGCTTGCTCACGAAGGGGCCGACACATTGAATATCGATGGCGACTGAGCGGACGCCTTCGCGAGCAAGCCCGGTCCCACAGTAATCGCGTTTATTCTGATGTAACGCGGTGAATGCGCATCCTGAGTTCAAACCCAGACCGCGTCCCATAGCGGGTAGTCACCGAGTTTTTCCACCAGTCCGGCCCGCAGTGGATTAGCCACTACATAGCGGGCCAGTTTCACCAGATCCTCCTCTCGACGTAACGTATGGTCATGAAAACCTTGCTGCCAAAGGCCTCCGGATCTACCGCTCGCTGTGTTGACTGAACGAGTACTCAGGGATTTGACCTGGCACATCAATTGGCCAAGTGTTCCTTTTTGCAATTGGATCAGCCAATGAAAATGATCGGGCATAACCACCCATGCCAATGTGTCGGCAAATCCCTCTTCCTGCGCCTGCCTGAACTGATGCACAACCAATCGACCGAGCCTGTAATCCGTGAACACTGGTTCTCGCCCCAAGGTATTGGCGGTTAGCAGGTAGATCTGATTTTCTTCGCAATGACGGCCGGTTCGCAGGCGATGTGATGAATAACGTTTGGGCATTCCTTTGCCTTGTCCAGGGTTGAATTCAGAAAAAGGCTAGATCAGCCATCACAGTGCGCCGAACATGTTTGTTGGCAGGATGTGTCTGTGCACCAGATCGAGGGTGGGATTGGTGGTGGATGAAGGATTGGGGGCTGGCCGCAATCCAGGGTGGGAGTGGGCTTGCTCACGAAGAGGCCGGCACATTCAGCATCGATGTCGACTGAGCGGACGCCTTCGCGAGCAAGCCCGCTCCCACAGGGGACATCAGTGATGTTCAGAATTGCGGGCACAAAAAAACCGGAGTCATGGCTCCGGTTTTTCTGTTGTCAGTGGGTTCTCATCCCCGCTGCATACATCGCCAGTTTCAGCACACTCGCCACCACGGCGAGTGACACGACACTGCCGAACCAGATCAGCAGCAACCAGCCCAGGCGCTTGTACCAGCGGCTGGTTTTGACCTCGCGCGAATCAATGGTAGCCATCGCCAATCCTCACTTTGCCGCGGAATACGTAGTAGCTCCAGAAGGTGTACATCAGGATTACCGGCAGGATGAACAGTGCGCCGATCAGGGCGAACAACTGGCTCGAGGGCGGTGATGCCGCTGCCCACAGGCTCACCGAGGGCGGGATGATGTTCGGCCAGATGCTCAGCGCCAGGCCGATGTAACCGAGCAGCATCAGCACCAGAGTGAACACGAACGGCCAGTGGGTATGACGCTGACGCAAGGTGCGCAGCAGCCCGAACAACGCCAGCAGCGCCAACACTATCAACCCGGCGAATACCATCAGGTGTCCGCTGGTCGACCAGCGAGTGGCCAGCTCCGGGTGCAACTTCAGTGTCCACGCACCAATCACCACCACCATCGCCGTCAGCAACCAGGCCAGCGGACGGGTGAACAGACGCATCCGCGACTCAAGCATGCCTTCGGTCTTGACCAGCAACCAGGTGCTGCCCAGCAGCGCATAAGCCACCACCAGACCGACGCCGCACACCAGCGGGAACGGCGCCAGCCAGTCCAGGCCGCCACCGGCAAACTGCCGATCCACCACGGGAATGCCCGATACGTACGCGCCGATCACCACACCCTGAGAGAACGTCGCCAGCAGCGAACCGCCGATGAACGCCTTGTCCCACCAGTGGCGCTTTTGCGGCGACGACTTGAAGCGAAACTCGAACGCCACGCCACGGAAAATCAGCCCGCAGAGCATCAGGATCAGCGGCAGGTACAGCGCCTCCAGAATCACCCCGTAGGCCAGTGGAAACGCGCCATACAACGCCGCACCACCGAGCACCAGCCAGGTTTCATTGCCGTCCCAGACCGGGGCGACAGTGTTCATCATCACGTCGCGCTCCTGCTCATCCGGGATCAGCGGGAACAGGATCCCCAGACCCAGATCGAAGCCGTCCATGATCACGTACATCATCACCCCGAAGGCGATGATCACACCCCAGATCAACGAGAGATCGATACCTTGAATACCCATGACTCAATGCTCCTTCATCGGCGCGGTAGCCGCCGAAATAGGCCGGCGCGGGGTCTGCAACTGATCGCCCTCCGGCGGATGTTCGTGATGGGGCTGCGGGCCCTTCTTCACCAGTTTCATCATGTAGCCGATGCCCACGGTGAACACCGAGCAGTAGATCACCACGAACAGCAACAGCGAGGTACTCATCTGCGCCACCGAGTGGTGCGACGCGGCGTCATGGGTGCGCATCAAGCCGTAAACCACCCACGGCTGACGTCCGACTTCGGTGGTGATCCAGCCGGCCAGCAACGCGATCAACCCGCTCGGCCCCATCAGCAACACCAGACGCTGGAAGCCGCGATGCTGATAGAGCCTGCCGCCACGGCGCAGGGCCAGACCGAGCACACCGACGAGGATCATCAACATGCCCAGCCCGGCCATCACGCGAAAGCTCCAGAAGATGATGGTCGAGTTCGGCCGGTCCTCTTTCGGGAAGCTCTTGAGCGCCGGAATCTGCTTGTCGAGGCTGTGGGTCAGGATCAGGCTGCCGAGGTACGGGATCTCCAGCGCGTACTTGGTCTTCTCCGCCTGCATGTCGGGGATGCCGAACAGCACCAGCGGCGTCGGACCGTTGTCGGCGTTTTCCCAGTGGCCTTCGATGGCGGCGATTTTTGCCGGTTGATGCTCCAGGGTGTTCAAACCATGGGCGTCACCGACCACTGCCTGAATCGGTGCCACGATCAGCGCCATCCACAACGCCATGGAAAACATCCTGCGCACCGGCGCGGTATTGTTGCCGCGCAGCAAATGCCACGCCGCCGACGAGCCCACGAAGAAGGCCGTGGCGACGAATGCGGCGATTGCCATGTGCGCCAGACGGAACGGAAACGACGGGTTGAACACGATCGCCAGCCAGTCCAGCGGCATCACCCGCCCGTCGACAATTTCAAAGCCCTGTGGCGTCTGCATCCAGCTGTTGGAGGCGAGAATCCAGAAGGTTGAAATCAACGTGCCGATAGCGACCATCACCGTGGCAAAGAAGTGCAAGCCACGGCCGACGCGGTTCCAGCCGAACAGCATGACCCCGAGGAAACCGGCCTCAAGGAAAAATGCGGTCAGCACCTCATAGGTCAGCAACGGCCCGGTGATGCTCCCGGCAAAGTCGGAAAACCCGCTCCAGTTGGTGCCGAACTGGTACGCCATGACCAGCCCCGAGACCACGCCCATGCCGAAGTTGACGGCGAAGATCTTCGACCAGAAGTGGTAGAGATCGCGGTAGGTGTCGTCACGGGTTTTCAGCCACAGGCCTTCGAGTACCGCGAGGAAACTCGCCAGGCCGATGGTGATCGCCGGGAAGATAATGTGGAACGAAACCGTGAACGCGAATTGAATTCGCGCCAGGTCCAGTGCCTCCATGTTAAGCATGATGATGTCCTCATCCAGGCTGAAAAGCGGCAGCACGTTGCCGGGCCACCGCCAGGCGCGAACGCCTGCAGCCAGTGAAATTGCCAGTGTTTTTATAAGTTGCGGGTCAGGCCAGCGATGACGGGATCAGGTTGCTGACCTTGGCCGCTTCGAGGCGGATCGCGACGAATTTCGAGGTCGGCGTGTAGGTCCGGTCGCCGTAGCTTTCCAGCGGAACCAGCGGATTGGTTTCCGGGTAGTACGCCGCAGCCTGACCGGGCGGAATGTCGTAGGCGATCAGGGTGAAACCGCTGACCCGCCGTTCACGGTCGTCATCCCACAGCGCCACCAGATCGACCTTCTGCCCCGGTTCGAAACCGAGGCGCTGGATGTCCTGCTCGTTGGCGAAGATCACGTCGCGCATGCCGTAGACCCCGCGATAACGGTCGTCGAGGCCGTACAGCGTGGTGTTGTACTGATCGTGGGAACGCATGGTCTGCAGGATCAGATCCGGTTTGACCGGCAGGTTGCGCACGCCTTCGCTGATCAGGTGTTCCGGCAGCACGCACGGGGTGAACTGGGCTTTGCCCGACTCGGTGTTCCAGACCCGATCCGAGGCGTCGTTGCCAAGGTGGAAGCCACCCGGGGTCAGCAGTTTTTCGTTGAAGTTCTCGAAACCCGGAATCACGTCGCCGATCAGGTTGCGGATGCGCCCGTAGTCGCCCACGACCCACTCCCAGTCGATTGGATGCTTGCCCAACGTGGCCGCAGCAATCCCGGCAATGATCGCCGGCTCGGACTTCAAATGCGCCGACTTCGGCTTCAGTTGACCGAACGACAAGTGCACCATGCTGAAGGTGTCTTCCACGGTCACGCCTTGCGGGCCTTCGGCCTGGATGTCGATGTCGGTGCGACCGAGGCACGGCAGGATCAACGCGTCGCGTCCGGTGACCAGATGGCTGCGGTTGAGCTTGGTCGAGATGTGCACGGTCAGGTCGAGTTTGCGCATCGCGTCGTGAGTGCGCGGGGTGTCCGGCGTGGCTTGGGCGAAGTTGCCACCCAGACCGATAAACACCTTGGCCTCGCCCCGCTCCATCGCACCGATCGCCATCACCGTGTTGTGGCCGTGCATGCGCGGCACTTTGAAGTTGAAGCGTTTTTCCAGGGCGTCCATCAGCTCCTTCGGCGCCAGTTCATTGATGCCCATGGTGCGGTCGCCCTGCACGTTACTGTGCCCGCGCACCGGCGACAGGCCGGCGCCCGGACGGCCAACGTTGCCGCGCAACAGTTGCAGGTTGATGACTTCCTGCAGGGTCGGCACCGAGTGCACGTGTTGGGTCAGGCCCATGGCCCAGCACATGATCACGCTTTTGGCGCGGCCATACATGCGCGCGGCCAGTTCGATATCGTGCAGCGGCACGCCGGACTGCTCGAGGATGTGCTCCCAGCTCGTGGCGTCGACCTCCGCCAGGTAGCTGTCCAGACCCGAAGTGTGCTCGGCAATGAACGCATGGTCGAACACCGGTTCGCCACCGCTGGCCTGGGCTTCACGCTCCCACCGCAGAAGGAATTTGACCATGCCGCGAATCATCGCCATGTCGCCACCCAGCGCCGGGCGGAAGTACGCGGTGTTGGTCGCTTCCCAGCCGTTGCTGAGCATCTCGATCGGGTTCTGCGGGTTCTGGAAACGTTCCAGGCCACGCTCTTTCAGCGGGTTGATGCACACCACTTGCGCGCCGCGTTTCACCGCTTCACGCAGTGGTTCGAGCATGCGTGGGTGGTTGGTACCGGGGTTCTGGCCGATGACGAAAATCGCGTCGGCGTGGTGCAGATCCTCGTAGACCACGGTGCCCTTGCCCACACCCAGCGTCTCGCCCATGCTCACCGCACTGGCTTCGTGGCACATGTTCGAACAGTCGGGGAAGTTGTTGGTGCCATAGGCGCGGACGAACAACTGATAGAGAAACGCCGCTTCATTGCTGGCCCGGCCCGAGGTGTAAAACTCGGCCTCGTGTGGCGATTTCAGGCCCTTGAGGTGTTCGGCGATCAGCGCGAACGCATCTTCCCAGGTGGTTTCCACATAGCGGTCGACCCGCGCGTCGTAACGCATCGGGTGGGTCAGGCGGCCCTGATATTCCAGCCAGTAGTCGCTCTGCTCGGCCAGGCTCGATACCGTGTACTTGTTGAAGAACGCCGGGTCGACCAAACGCCCGGTGGCCTCCCAGTTCACCGCTTTGGCGCCGTTCTCGCAGAACTTGAGCATGCTCGCACCGGGCGCTTCCCCCCACGCACAGCCCGGGCAGTCGAAACCGCCGTTCTGGTTGGTCTTGAGCATGGCGCGGATGTTTTTCAGGGCGTTTTCACTGCCCAGCCAGCTTTTGGTCAGGCTGATCACAGCCCCCCAACCGGCAGCGGCACCCTTGTAAGGTTTGTAACGGTCGACTTGTGACATGGGACATCTCCATGACGATGCACACAGGCATGAACCTGATCTTGGTTAAACAGCGACGGCCGACTTTGCACAGCAATAAAGCGGTCGTTTCAGTTGCCGGAGCAAGGATATGAACCGTTACAAAACATTGTCTAATCGCTATTTATGACCACACTATCGAAACCCTCTATCACGATGAAAAACCCTTTATTTACGGGGCGTTGCGAAACTAAAGCGGTAACTTTCGAGCGAAAATAATTGATCATCGACGCGCTCAATCAAGCGTTCATAAACAGTGATTGGACGAGATCTGAAGTTGCCCATAATCTGCGCTAACCGGTTCCGTTAATGCGGACTTCCCACTCCTGCGAGGCTGTCATGTCAGAGCGTGTCTTGATCGATGGTTACAACCGCCGCGTCGACTATCTGCGCATGTCGGTCACCGACCGCTGCGACTTCCGCTGCGTGTATTGCATGGCC
This sequence comes from Pseudomonas sp. IT-P260, assembly GCF_949768395.1. Taxonomy (NCBI): domain Bacteria; kingdom Pseudomonadati; phylum Pseudomonadota; class Gammaproteobacteria; order Pseudomonadales; family Pseudomonadaceae; genus Pseudomonas; species Pseudomonas sp. IT-P260. The sequence continues at coordinate 366,181 of NZ_CATKPO010000040.1, read as the reverse complement.
GAGGACATGCAGTTTCTGCCGCGCCAACGGGTGCTGACCCTGGAAGAGATCTATCAACTGGCGCAGAGCTTCGTGGCACTGGGCACGCGCAAGATTCGTCTTACTGGCGGTGAGCCGCTGATCCGCCCGGGCGTGGTCAAGCTGTGCGAGCAGATCGCCGCTCTGCCCGGCCTGCGTGAGCTGTGCATGACCACCAACGGCTCGCAACTGGGCAAACTCGCCGCGCCGCTGTTCGACGCCGGGGTCAAGCGCCTGAACATCAGCCTCGACAGCCTCGACCCGGATCGCTTCAAGCAAATGACCCGTACCGGTGATCTGGCACAAGTGATCAACGGCATCGATTCCGCGCGCAAAGCCGGTTTCACCCGAACCAAACTCAACGTGGTGGTGATGCAGGGGCGCAACGATCAGGAGATCAACGATCTGGTGAGCTTCGCCATCGACCGCCAGCTCGACGTTTCCTTCATCGAGGAAATGCCGCTGGGGATCATCAGCGAACACAGCCGTGCCGAGTCGTTTTTCTCCAGCGCCCAGGTGCGCGAAAAAATCGCCGAGCGCTACACCCTGATCGACTCCGCCGAGTCGACCCAGGGCCCGTCGCGCTACTGGCGGCTGGCCGAGGCGCCGGACATTCGTCTGGGCTTTATCTCGCCGCACAGCCACAATTTCTGTGGTACTTGCAACCGAGTGCGGCTGACTGTCGAGGGGCGCCTGCTACTGTGTCTGGGTAACGAGCATTCGATGGATCTCAAAGCCGTGCTGCGCGCTCATCCGGGGCAACCAGAGCGGCTGGAGAAGGCCATTATCGAGGCGATGAAACTCAAGCCGTATCGACACAATTTCGAAGTGAACGACGACGTTCAGGTCGTGCGCTTCATGAACATGACCGGCGGTTGAGCCGCCCTCACCCTGCGTAACCGGGATCGCCCAGCATGATCATCAGACCCAAGGTCAACCAATTCGCCATCCTCTTCACCCTCAAGGGTTCGATCGCCAAACGTATCGCCCTGCGCACCTTGATGGTCACCCTGCTGGCTTCTGCCATCGTGCTGATTGAAATGCTCCATCCGAGCAACTTCACCAAGGTCAACGCCACGCCGTTTACCTTGCTCGGGCTGTCGCTGTCGATCTTCATGAATTTTCGCAACAACGCCTGTTACGACCGCTGGTATGAGGCGCGCAAGGCTTGGGGCGATGTGCTGGTACACATTCGTTCGGTGATTCGCGAAACCCATGTCATCCGTGAATCGGCGCAGCGCAAGCCGTTGCTGCTCAACCTCTGCGGGTTCGCCCATGCGCTGAACGCGCGGTTGCGCCGGGAAAGCGAAGCGGCGGCCAGCAGCAAGTGGATCACCCCGCAACACGATGCGCAGGTGCCGGACTACAGCGGACGGATTCTGCAGCAGGTCGGCCAGCAGTGTTCAGACCTGCATCAAAGCGGTGAACTGACTGAGTGGCGCTACATGCTCTTGGCCAATCACCTGACCAGCCTGACCCAGGCACAAGCGGTGTGCGAGCGGATCAAGAACACCCCGCTGCCGTTCCCCTACACCTTGCTGCTGCACCGCACGATCTACCTGTTCTGCATTCTGCTGCCGTTCGCCATGGCCGAACCGCTGGGCTGGCTGACGCCGTTGTTCACGGCGATTGTCAGCTACACGTTTTTTGGCCTGGATGCGATTGCCGATGAGCTTGAAGACCCGTTCGGCCGCGACGAAAACGATTTGGCGACCGATTCATTGGTGCGCACCATCGAGCGTGACATTCTCAGCGAACTGGGCGAAACCGACCTGCCGCCGATGTTGCTGCCGGTGGACTTTGTGCTGAGCTGAGCTCGCTCTCCTCACCACACAAATACCCTCTGTAGGAGTGAGCCTGCTCGCGATAGCGGTCTTCCAGTCAATGAAGATGTTGACTGTGCCGCCGTCATCGCGAGCAGGCTCACTCCTACAGGTTTGAGGTACACCCGCAGAATGGATAAACATCACGGGTTTGATTTGTCAGAACAGTTCGCTGAAGGGAATGAAACGCAGCGGATCGCCAATGCCGTGGGTGCTGTTTTCCGACACCTCCACCAGCCCATCGGCCCAGGTCGCACCGAGCAAAACGCCGGAACTCTGGTTCGGATACAACACCGCACTGCCCGCCTCCAGCCGCACCCGCAGATACTCTCGACGGCTGCCCGCCTTGCTCCAGGCGAACCCGGCACTCACCGTAAAGCTCAACGGCATGACCTCTTCCACACCTTGAATGCGCAGCAGATACGGCCGCGCCAGCAGGCCGAAAGTCACCAGCGCCGAGGTCGGATTGCCCGGCAGGCCAATCACCGGCACGCTGCCGAAATGCCCCACGGTCAGCGGTTTGCCAGGCTTGATCGCCAGTTTCCACAGCAGCGGTTTGCCGTCCTCGCGCAGCACCTGCCCGAGGCAATCGGCATCGCCGGCAGACACCCCACCGGTGGTGAGAATCAAGTCAGCCGCCACTTGCAGCTGCTCAAGTTTGAGCCGCGTCTGCGCCGGACGATCCGGGAGGATCCCGGCGTCGATCACCTCGCAGCCCAGCTCGCGCAGCCAATGGCCGAGCAACACGCGGTTGCTGTTGTAGATGCTGCCGGGACGCAGCGGCAGGCCCGGCTCGACCAGTTCGTCACCGGTCGACAGCAGCGCCACGCGCGGGCGTCGCACCACATGCAACTTTGCCAGACCCTGCCCGGCGGCGACCGCCAGTTCGAACGGCCCGAGACGTTTGCCGGCGCGCAGCAGGATGTCGCCGACGCGATTTTCCTGCCCCTGCGCACGAATGTTCTGCCCCGCCTTCAACGGCTGTAAAAAGCGTACGCGGCCGTCCTCCAGCACTTCGACGTTCTCCTGCATCTCGACGCAGGTAGCGCCGGGCGGCAGCGGTGCGCCGGTAAAAATCCGCGCGCAGGTGCCGGGCAACAGCGCGTCCGGTGCCAGACCGGCGTAGACCTTCTGCGACACCTTCAACGGCTGACGATGCAGATCGGCCAGGTTCAACGCATAACCGTCCATGGCACTGTTCGGCCATGGCGGCAGGTCGAGTGTCGCCACCAGATCACTGGCCAGCACCCGCCCGCGCGCCTCGTCCAGCGGCAGAGTTTCGCTGTCGGCCAGACGTTGCTCATCGGCCATACCCACCAATTGGTCGAGGGCGTCCTCGACCGGCATCAACGCTGCCTTACTCATCCGCGCGGCCCACAGGCGGCGACTGGTTTGAGGTGCGGTACGAAGTTGCACGGGCGATGACGATTATCCAGTTGCTCGGCGAGGATGCCTTCCCACGCGGTGCGGCAGGCACCGGTGGAGCCCGGCAGGCAGCACACCAGCGTGCCGTTGGACAGCCCGGCCAGCGCGCGGCTTTGCACGGTCGAGGTGCCGATATCGAGAATCGAAATCGCGCGGAACAATTCGCCAAACCCGTCGATCTGCTTGTCGAGCAGACAGGCCACCGCTTCCGGCGTGCTGTCGCGTCCGGTGAAGCCGGTGCCGCCGGTGATCAGCACCACCTGAATGCTGTCGTCGGCAATCCACTGCGCGACCTGGGCGCGGATCTTGTACAGGTCATCCTTGAGCAGGTTGCGCTCGCTCAGGGTATGACCGGCCTCCAGCAAGCGGCTGACCAGCAATTGGCCAGACGTGTCGCTCGCGTAATCGCGAGTATCGCTGACGGTCAGTACGGCAATGTTCAGGGGAACAAACAGGGCATCCGCTTTCGCACTCATGAGAATCTCCGGCAGTAGTCAATCAGATTGCCGAGCAGCCTAAGTGCCACTTATGAGTACTGTCTAATCACTCTGGCCAACCACATTATCGAGCTGCTCTATCGGTGACGTTGACCTCGGCCAACGCCTTTGAAACCATGGGCGATAGAGCTGATCGATAGGCTTTTCAATTCTTCCGATTGGACGCAGATACAGGCAGGTGAGATCGTCGCACCTCGCGTTTTTCGTGCGCTGCGCGCATCTGCGTCAATACTCAATCCAATTTCCCAACGAGCAGGTGCCTGCGTGGACATCAAACAACTCAAGTTCCTGATCGCACTGGACGAAACCCGACATTTCGGCCAGGCCGCCGCCCGGTGCCACATCACCCAGCCGACCCTGTCGATGCGCCTGCGCAACCTGGAAGATGAACTGGATCTGGTGCTGGTCAATCGCGGTCAGCGCTTTGAGGGTTTCACCCAGGCCGGCGAACGGGTACTGGCCTGGGCGCGCACCCTGCTGGCCGCGCATGACGGTCTGTTCGCCGAAGCGGCGGCGTGCCGCGGGCAACTGGTCGGTAGCTTGCGCCTGGGGCTGGTGCCGCTGAGCAATTTCAACCCGGTCAATTACATTCAGAGTTTGTCCGGGACTTATCCGGAGCTGAAATTCAGCCTGTCGTCGGGGAGTTCCGACGAGATCATCGCTGGCCTGGGCAACAATCAACTGGACCTTGGCGTGTGTTATCTGGACCACGTCAACCCGAACTATTTCGACTTTTTCGAGATCGGCGAAACCCGCGTCGGCCTGCTTTACGACAACCGCCACTTCCATTTCGAAGGCTCGGAAATGAGCTGGGAAGACGCCGCCGAGTTGCCGCTGGGGATGATCACCACCGGCATGCATTACCGCAAATCCATCGACCTGAGCTTCCGCAGTCGCGGGCTCAATCCGCAGCCGATCCTGGAAAGCGATTCGACGTATCAATTGCTGCAGGCGATTCACCAGGGTTTCTGCTGCTCGATCATGCCACTGGACAGCGGGCTGGAAGAGCCGATCGAACACCTGTCGTTCATGCAATTGCCGGATGCCAGCGTGCTGGCGCCGCTGGGGCTGGTGATGCGCAAGACCGAGCCGCGTTCGGCGATTGCCGAAAAGTGTTTTGCCGAGGCGCGCAAGTTGTTTGGGGTTGAGTTGCCGGTTGCTTGAGTGATCTCTCCAGACATTGATGCTGGCTGTCAGACCGTCTTCGCGAGCAAGCCCGCTCCCACAGGTTGAATGCATTTCAAAGGTGGGAGCGGGCTTGCTCGCGAAGAGGCCCGCCCGGCGAATACACATTTCGGATATGACAGCGGTGATCGACCCACCCAATCACCAGATCAGAACAAGCGATTGGACGCACTTTTAACACCCCCGTAGCCTGAACCCACTTCAGCGCTTCGGGACTTTTCAAGATGCTCTGCCACGTCGAATCCAACACCGAACCAAGCACCGAACCCAACGCCCCCGCACCGCAACCGTCACAGGTCGCGTTTCGCGAATACCTGCCGCACGCCCCGCTCTCGCACGTCGCCCTGGCCGCGGAAATTGCCCTGGCGATCACCTTCAACGGCCTGAGCCAGGCGGTGATGATGGTCTCGCCCGGCAACCTTGAAGATTTCATCCGGGGCTTCAGCCTGAGCAACGCGATCATCGACAGCGTCGACGAGATCTACGACATCCGCCTGAGCCATTTCGATCAGGCCTGTCAGGCTGACGTGCAGATTTCCAGCCGTGCGTTCTGGGCACTGAAAGATCATCGTCGGCAGATGGCCGGCACCAGCGGCTGCGGCATCTGTGGCGTCGAGGCGCTGGAGCAGGCGTTGCCGCAACTGGACATTCTGCAACCCTGCGCCCTGCCGCCGGCCGCGCATTTCGACGGCATCCGCCAACGCATCGAACAGGCCCAGCAACTGGCCCGCAGCAGCGGCGCCCTGCACGCGGCGCTGTACTTCGATGCCAGCGGTGAGGCGCTGTTGTGCCGCGAAGACATTGGCCGGCACAACGCCCTCGACAAGCTGATCGGCGCGATGCAAATCGCTGACGTCGATGCGCGCCAGGGCTTCGTGGTGGTCACCAGCCGTTGCAGCCTGGAGCTGATCCACAAAGCCGTGCGCGCCCGCCTCGGCACCCTTGTCAGCCTGTCCGCCCCCACCGCGTTGACCGTGCGCTGGGCGCTCAGGCATCGGCTCAATCTGATCCACGTGCCGCACCGCAACGCCCCCCGAATCTACAGCCCGATCCAGGAGCTTATGCCATGAGCAACACCCTTACCCACCTCGACGATCAGGGCCGCGCCAACATGGTCGACGTCAGCGACAAAGCCGCGACTCGCCGCGAAGCCACGGCGCAAGCCTGGGTGCAGATGCGCCCGGAAACGCTGCAGATGATCCAGGCCAACGGTCACCCCAAGGGCGACGTCTTCGCCGTGGCGCGCATCGCCGGAATCCAGGCGGCCAAACGCACCCACGAACTGATCCCGTTGTGCCACGCGCTGTTGCTCAGCTCGATTCACGTTGAACTCAAGGCCTGTGAACCGGACCGCGTGCAGATCACCAGCACCTGCCGCCTCACCGGCCAGACCGGCGTCGAACTTGAAGCCCTGACCGCCGCCAGCGTCGCGGCGCTGACCATTTACGACATGTGCAAAGCCGTGGACCGGGCCATGGTCATCGGCGACATCCGCCTGCTCAGCAAACAGGGCGGCCGCTCCGGACACTTTCACTGGGAGGACGCGCAATGATCCTGATCAACTACTTCGCCAGCTACCGTGATCGCCTCAATCTGGGCGGGGAAAAAATCCCCCTGAGCGACGATCTGACCTGTATCGAGGACGTGCGGCAGATGCTCATGGCCCGTGGTGAGGAATGGCGCGAAGTGCTTGGCGCCGGCAACCTGATGTGTGCGTTGAACCAAGAGCTGTGCCAACCGAGCGCGGCGATCGAAGACTTCGACGAGATCGCGTTTTTCCCACCGGTCACCGGGGGCTGAGCATGACGGTTCGAGTCCAGTACAAAAGCTTCGACGTCGGCCAGTTGACCGCCGACCTGCATGCGCGCAATCCAAGGGTCGGCGCGGTGGTGAATTTCATCGGCTATGTGCGCGATCTGAACATCGGGCCGAGCGTGAACGAGTTGTTCCTCGAACATTATCCGGGCATGACCGAAAAGGCCCTCGAACAGATCGCCGACGAGGCGCGCCAGCGCTGGCCGCTGCTAGGTGTGCAGATTGTGCATCGGGTCGGCGCACTGGCGGTCAGCGAGCCGATCGTGTTTGTTGGCGTCAGCAGCAAGCACCGGCACATGGCGTTCGAAGCCTGTGCGTTCATCATGGATGTGCTCAAGACTCGTGCACCGTTCTGGAAGCGTGAGACCACGGCGCAGGGTTCGCGCTGGGTCGAGGCGCGGGAGAGTGACCAGAACGCGGCGCTGCGCTGGAGTCTGGCGCATGCCTGATCCTGCGAGGGAGCCTGGCGAATCGTCGCACCGTCCCGCTGGGGCGCTAAGCGGCCTAAAAAAAGCGGGACTGCTTCGCAGCCCGGCGGGAGCAAGCTCCCTCGCCACAGGTTCAGCTTACCGATAGCACTTTTTCATAAAAGCCTGATTAGATAGCGGCTCCGACAGCATCCACCGCAGGAGCCGCGTTTGAACCCCTCATCTGAAGACCTGCCCAAACCCGATCCCGTCACGCTGCGCCAGGCCTGGCGCTTCTGGTTCAAGCTCGGCTGCATCGGTTTCGGCGGCCCCGCCGGGCAGATCGCGATCATGCATCAGGAACTGGTCGAGCGCCGGCGCTGGATCTCCGAGCGGCGCTTTCTGCACGCGCTCAACTACTGCATGTTGCTGCCCGGCCCCGAGGCCCAGCAACTGGCGACCTACATTGGCTGGCTGCTGCATCGCACCTGGGGCGGGGTGATTGCCGGGGCGCTGTTCGTGCTGCCGTCGCTGTTCATCCTGATTGCGCTGTCGTGGCTGTACATCGCGTTCGGCGATGTGCCGGTGGTCGCCGGGATCTTCTACGGAATCAAACCGGCGGTGACCGCGATCGTCTTGCACGCGGCGCATCGCATCGGCTCGCGGGCGCTGAAAAACAGTTGGCTGTGGGCGATCGCCGGAGCGTCATTCGTGGCGATTTTTGCCTTCAATCTGCCGTTCCCGCTGATCGTCCTCGGCGCGGCATTGCTCGGCTATTTCGGCGGACGCCTGGCGCCGCAGCGCTTCGACAATGGCGGGCAGCGCGGCAGTGCCAAATCCTTCGGCCCGGCGCTGATCGACGACGACACGCCGACACCCGACCATGCGCGATTCAGCTTGCCGAAGCTCTGGCGTTTGCTGTTGGTTGGCGCGGCGCTGTGGTGTTTGCCGATGGGCCTGCTGACCGCGTTGTTCGGCTGGGACGGCACGTTCACGCAGATGGGCTGGTTCTTCACCAAGGCCGCGTTGCTGACCTTCGGCGGCGCTTACGCGGTGTTGCCCTATGTCTATCAGGGCGCGGTCGGGCACTATGGCTGGCTGACGCCGACGCAGATGATCGACGGCCTCGCCCTCGGCGAAACCACGCCCGGGCCGCTGATCATGGTGGTGGCGTTTGTCGGTTTCATCGGCGGTTATGTGCAGCCGGCGTTCGGTGCGGAACATGCATTCGCCGCCGGTGCACTGGCGGCGACGCTGGTGACCTGGTTCACCTTCCTGCCCTCGTTCCTGTTCATCCTCGCCGGCGGGCCGCTGGTGGAATCAACGCACAACGAACTGAAGTTCACCGCACCGTTGACCGCGATCACCGCAGCGGTGGTCGGGGTGATTCTCAACCTGGCGTGTTTCTTCGCTTATCACGTGTTCTGGCCAAACGGTTTTGCCGGGCACGCGGATCTGTTTTCCATCGGGCTGGCACTGCTGGCCGCACTGGCGCTGTTCATTTTCAAGCGTGGAGTGATCGAAGTGTTGATCGTTTGCGCCCTTGCCGGGCTGGGCTTCCACCTGCTGCGCTGAGCGTCGGTCAAAGAAGCAGGCGCGCAATCAGCGGTTTACACGCCCGCGGATTGCCCCTTACTATCCGGGCACACCGGTCGGCGGGCCTGCCCCGCCACCGACGTTTTCCGCCAACGGAAACACGCGTTATGAGTACGTCACCACAACAACCAGAAAGGTTGAACGTCTCCGCTGTGTGCGCCCTCTGTCACAGGGGCCGCGCATGAATCGCATCGTCAATCTCCCCATGGCCCTGCGCCGTTCCAAGCTGCGTCACTCCGCACGCCCGCCGGATATCGCCTGCTGACTCTCTCAGTCAACAAAAACTTTGGATGCATGACCTGTAGTGAGGGGATTTATCCCCGATGGACTGCGCAGCAGTCCTCACAGGTTCTGTGTCACGTCTGACTGATCTCCATTTGATATCCCTGCCGGGACGCCTTCAATGCGCCCGGCCCGAATCTGCGCGCCTGTGCGGCGCCATCGTGAGTGATTGACCATGAAATTCGCAGCCATCGAAGACGCACGCCTGTTCCTTGAACAGAACCCCGATATCGACATGATCGAGCTGTTCATCCTCGACGCCAACGGCGTGCCGCGTGGCAAGCTGTTGCACCGCGAGGAACTGCTCGCTGTATACGAAAGCGGTCGCCCGCTACCCAGCACCATCCTTGGCCTCACCGTGCAGGGCGATGACGTGGAAAACTCGGGGCTGGTGTGGGACGTCGGCGACATCGACTGCCGCGCCTACCCGCTCGAAGGCAGTCTGGTGCGCCTGCCGTGGCGGCAGATTCCGACCGCAGCGGTGCAGGTCAGCATGCACCCGAGCGAGGGCCTGCCGGCGAGCATCGCCGACCCGCGTCACCTGTTGATCAAAGTGATCGACGGCCTCAAGGCCGAGGGTTATCACCCGGTGATGGCGTGCGAGCTGGAGTTCTATCTGCTCGACGCCAAACGCGATCACCACGGCCGTCCGCAACCGGCGCTGGACGCCGACGGGGGCCGACCGCGACACACTCAGGTCTACGGTTTGCGTGAACTGGAGCAGATCGAACCGTTCCTCGCCGACCTCTACGGCGCCTGCAAACTGCACGGCATTCCGGCGCGCACGGCGATCTCGGAATATGCGCCAGGCCAAGTGGAAATCACCCTTGAACACGGCGACGCACTGGTCGCGATGGATCAGGCGGTGCGCTACAAACGTCTGGTCAAAGCGGTGGCGCACAAGCACGGCATGCAAGCGACGTTCATGGCCAAGCCGTTCGATGATCTGGCCGGTACCGGAATGCACATGCACGTCAGCCTTGCTGATGGCGAGGGGCGCAATCTGTTCGCCGCCGAGGATCCGGCCGGCACTCCGCTGCTGCGCACCGCGATTGGCGGCATGCTCGCCTCGCTGCTCGATACGCTGCTGCTGTTCTGCCCCAATGCCAACTCCTATCGGCGCTTTCAGGCCAACAGCTATGCGCCATTGGCGCCGACCTGGGGCGTCGACAACCGCACCGTCAGCCTGCGCGTGCCGGGCGGTCCGGCCAATACCCGGCATATCGAACACCGCATCTGCGGCGCCGACGCCAACCCGTATCTGGCGGCGGCAGCGATCCTTGCCGGGATCCATCGCGGGATTCGTGAAAACCTCGATCCGGGTGCGCCGGTCGAGGGCAACGGCTACGCGCAAGCCAAGGAACTGCTGCCGACCGATTGGCTGACGTCGCTGCAGGCGCTGGAAAATTCTGCGTGGGCGCGGGATGCCCTGGGCCAGGAATTTCTTGGCGTGTACCTGGCGGTAAAGCGTGCCGAGTACCGGCAATTCATGGCCGAGGTGGGTGAGCAGGATTGGCGTTGGTATCTGACCGAAGCCTGAAGCCTCCCCCCTAATCTCCTGTGGGAGCGAGCCTGCTCGCGAAAGCGGTGTGTCAGTCACTTAATAGGTTGAATGTGACGACGCCTTCGCGAGCAGGCTCGCTCCCACAAGTCGCCGCGTACAACTTTTTGTGTGGACACCAACATGACCCAACGCTGCAATTCCTACTACACCGCCACCCTTCAACAGGACACCGACTACCCGACCCTGCAAGGCCGACATCAAGTCGATGTGGTGATCATCGGCGGCGGTTTCACTGGCGTTGCCACCGCCGTCGAACTCGCCGAAAAAGGCATGAAAGTTGCCATCGTCGAGAGCCACAAGATCGGCTGGGGCGCCACCGGGCGCAATGGCGGACAAGTCACCGGCAGCCTCTCCGGCGACGGCGCCATGCGCAAACAGATGCGCCCGAAACTCGGTGATGAAGTCGACGATTTCATCTGGCACCTGCGCTGGCGCGGGCATCAAATCATCCGGCAGCGGGTCGAGAAGTACGGCATTCAGTGCGACCTCAAACACGGTCATCTGCACGCGGCTTACAAGCCGAGCCACATGGACGGTTTGCGCAATGATTACGAGGAAGCCGTGCGTCGTGGCCTCGGCGACGAGGTCAGCCTGCTCGACCGCAGTCAGGTGCGCGACCTGCTGCAAAGCGACCTCTACCACGGCGCGATCAAGAACACCCGCAATATGCACCTGCACCCGCTCAACCTGTGCATTGGCGAAGCGCGGGCGGCGGAAAGTCTCGGCGCCTTGATCTTCGAAAACAGTGAAGTGCTGGAGATCATTCACGGCAAGAGCCCGGGCGTACGCACCGCCCACGGCCAGATCGACGCCAATCAGGTCATGCTCGCCGGCGACGTCTATCACAAGCTCGAACCGGGGCAGCTCAAGGGCAAGATTTTCCCGGCCATGGGCGGCATCGTCACCACCGCGCCGCTGGGTGATCTGGCGCGGCAGATCAACCCCGAAGACCTCGCGGTGTACGACTGCCGTTTCGTCCTCGACTACTACCGCCTCACGGCCGACGGGCGCCTGCTGTTCGGTGGCGGCGCGAACTACAGCGGCAAGGATTCACGGGACATCGCCGCCGAGCTGCGCCCGTGCATCGAGCAGACCTTCCCGGCGCTCAAAGGGGTGCAGATCGACTATCAGTGGAGCTGCGCGATGGGCATCGTGATCAACCGCATCCCGCAACTGGGCAAGCTCTCGGACAACGTCTGGTATTGCCAGGGCTACTCGGGACACGGCATCGCGACGACACACATCATGGGCGAAATCATGAGCCGCGCGATCACCGGGCAGATGGAGCAGTTCGACACGTTTGCGCAGTGCCAGCACATTCGGGTGCCGATGGGGGATTTGCTGGGCAATCCGTTGCTGGCGGCGGGGATGTGGTATTACCAGATGCTTGAACGCCTGCGCTGACACCCCCGATCCCTGTAGGAGCTGCCGAAGGCTGCGATCTTTTGACTTTGTTTTTAAGATCAAGATCAAAAGATCGCAGCCTGCGGCAGCTCCTACAGTGTCCGTGTCGTACTCAACATCATGTACACCACCAAAACCTGTGGGAGCTGGCTTGCCAGCGATGAGGCCATCAGCCTCAGCACAAAACCTCAGTCCGGCAACTGCTCCACCACAATCCCCAATCGCCGATAATCCTCGACACTCCCCGACGCCACATGCCGCTCGGTAATCAGCGTATGCAGGCGCGTGCACGGCGCCACCACAAACGGCTCCACCGCCCCCAGCTTGTCCGCCGTGGTCACCGCAATCACCCGCGTCGCGCTGTCGAGCAGCGCCTGTTTCACCGGCACTTCATCGAAGTGCAGCGAGGTGATGCCCACTTCCGGGTGAATCGCACAAACGCCGGTAAAGGCCAGATCCGCCTTGATCCCGGTCAGCATGCGCACCGCCTCGTGCCCACCGGCCGACATCGTGCGTGGGTTCAGTTGCCCTCCGGCGAGAATCACTTTCACGCCCTTGTACTCAGACAACGCGATGGCCGTCATCGGCGCGGCGGTCACCGCGGTGATCTGGATATCCGCCCGTAGCGAGCGTGCCACCTGCAACGCGGTCGAGCCGGAATCGAACAACACAATCTGCCCGTCCTCGACCTCTCGCGCCGCCCGTTGCGCCAACTGCACTTTGACCTCATCGGTCTCATCCAGCCGGGTGAAGTAATCCTTGCCGCTGTCCTTGGGCCTTGGCAGCGCCCCGCCGTGCACGCGCTGCACCAGTCCGGCGTTGTCCAGTTCGGCGAGGTCGCGGCGGATAGTGTCTTCGGACACGGCGAAGTGCTGGCTCAACTCGGAGGCCATGACCTTGCCGTCGCGTTCGAGAATCAGGAGGATTTTCTGCCGACGCAGGGAGGGCAGTTCGGTGACCGAATGATCGTGCATGGTTTTGCCTGTTTGTGCTTGTAGTTGCAGGTTTTGCCGAGACTAGCGAAAGCCTCGGGCAAACACAAACCGGCGGGTATCAATTGTTTCGATCATTGGAATCAACAGGCCGAATTTTTTCTTTGCATGGCGCCTGTTCAGAATGGCCTCACTTTAAAAAGGCTCAGGATGAACAGCTGATGAATCTCAATTTTGCGTTTGCGTGCATGATCGTGGTGTCTTTTGCGATTGCCCTGGGCCACGCCTGATACGTCATACCGACGCCGCCAGATGCTCGCGAAGCCATTTGTGTGCCGGGTCGCGATGCGCGCGCTCGCCCCAGAACATCGCCATTTCGTAGCCCGGCACCTGCAGCGGTGCGTCCACCACCTGCAACGCCGGATTGCCGCGCACCAGCCGTGACGGCAGCATCGCCACCAGATCGGTACTGGCCAGCACCGCCATCACCATCAGAAAATGCGGCACCGACAGCACCACTTTGCGCGCCAGGCCGACCTCGGCCAGCGCCTTGTCGGTGACCCCGAAAAAGCCGCCGCCCTCGCGCGACACCATCACGTGTTCCAGCGCGCAGAACTGTTCGCGAGTCAGTTTACGCTTCAACCCCGGATGCCCGACGCGACCGGCCAACACGTAATGCTCGGTGAATAGCACCCGCTGATGCAGATCCAGCGGCGCCTCTTCGGTGATGTGCAGCGCCAGGTCAAACACGCCCTGCTCCGCCTGCCTGGCCAACTGCGCCGGCACCAGATCAAGCACCGCCAGTCGCGTGCCCGGCGCCTGAAGGCGCAAACCGCTGAGGGCTGGCAGCACCACCGTCGACTCGCCGTAGTCGGTCGCCGCAACTTTCCAGATGTGCCTGGCCTGCGCCGGATCGAACGCGCTGGCTGGCGCCACTGCCCGTTCCAGTGCCTGCAGCGCTTCACGCAACGGCTCGCGCAGTTCATCGGCCCGCGCGGTCGGGCGCATGCCCCGAGGGCCGGGCAACAACAGCGGGTCGCCGAAGATCTCGCGCAGTTTGGCCAGGTGCACGCTCACCGACGGCTGCGACAGGTTCAACCGCTCTGCGGCGCGGGTTACGTTGTGCTCCGCCAATAACACGTCTAGGGTCAACAGCAAGTTGATATCCAGACGTCGTAAATTATTCATGGCTATACCTGACATATCAGACATTCATTTCCAATATACCGATCAAGGATTGATCCTGCCTGCATCCAACCAAGGAGTTGCCACATGAATGTGCTACTGGTCTACGCCCACCCCGAACCCACTTCGCTCAACGGCTCGCTCAAGGACTTCACCGTCCAGCGCCTGCAAGCCGCCGGCCACACCGTGCAGGTCTCCGACCTGTATGCGATGAACTGGAAGACCACGATCGACGCCGATGACGCTCCCGGTCGCGATGAAAGCCGGCCATTTCACGCTTCGATCGATTCGAAACTGGCTTACCAACAGGGCCGGCAGTCCGCCGACATCGCCCGCGAGCAGGAAAAACTGCTGTGGGCCGACGCACTGATCCTGCAGTTCCCGTTGTGGTGGTTCACCATGCCGGCCATCCTCAAGGGCTGGGTCGAGCGCGTGTACGCTTACGGATTTGCCTACGGTGTGGGCGAGCATTCCGATGCCCGCTGGGGTGAGCGTTACGGCGAAGGCAAGATGAAAGGCAAACGCGCGATGCTGCTGGTCACCACCGGGGGCTGGGATTCGCATTACAGCCCGCGCGGAATCAACGGGCCGATTGATGATTTGCTGTTTCCGATTCAGCACGGCGTGCTGTTCTACCCTGGTTTCGACGTGGTGCCGCCCTTCCTGGTGTACCGCGCCAGCCGCATGGATGAGGCGCGGTTTGCCGAGACCTGCGAAGCACTGGGTACGCGTCTGGATGAATTGTGGAGCACGCGGCCGATTGCGTATCGGCAGCAGAATGCCGGGGATTATGAGATTCCGGCGTTGACGCTCAAGGACGATGTCGCCCCCGGTGAGGAAGGCTTCGCCGCGCATCTGCGTTGACCCGAAAAAAAAGATCGCAGCCTTCGGCAGCTCCTACAGGGAAAACGTAATTCCTGTGTAGGAGCTGCCGAAGGCTGCGATCTTTTGCTTCTAATGTGCTGTAGGCGCACCGGCCCGACGTCCAGGCCGGATCAGCTTTGTTCCCGCACTCGTCGCACCTGCACCAACAACGCCGGCGCAAAGTGCAGCAACACCATCCGCGCCAGATGGTGAGTGAGGATAAACACCACATTCAGCCCACCGGCAAACGCGACAATCGCAATCGTCTCGATCGCCCCCGGCATATACGCCAGCCACAGCGACAGCGGATCACTGCCCAGCCAGCGCGCGGCGACTTCGGCAAACGCCGCCGCCACCACAATCATTAGCCCCACCGACACCAATGCCGTCCGACCATGCCGCCCCAGCTCCGCAAGACCGAGCCCCTGAAAACGCGAGCCGATCCGCACGCCGAGAATCAGCGCCGCCAGATTCAGGCTCCAGTCCGGCATGTGGAAGCCGTGCAGCCATCCCGATTTCACAAACGCCGCCGTCAGCAGAATCGCCGTCAGCATGAACGGCGCCGGCACGCCGATTGCCAGCAGCATGCGCCCAAGCACCACACTCATACCGATCAGTGCGAATACGATCAACGCCATGCCTGTGCTCAACGGAGGGCTTTCAACCACCGCCACCGAGCCCTGTCCGGGAATCAAAAAGCTCACCAGTACCGTGATCAACAGCAACCGCATCAGGTGCACGATGATGACCTTGCTTGAGGCCTTTTCCGACTCCAGCAAATCGAACACCGCCGCCAGTGCTCCGGGGTACACCGCGAGTAGCGCATCGGTGCGATTCCATCCCGCGCCGCGAGTCAGCCACCATCCGGCGAGGGCAATCTGCACGGTCAGGCATATCAGCAGAACGCCGAGGCTTGGCAACATCGCCGAAGCCGTCGCACTGTCCCACGCCTCGAACATCAGCCCTGTGGCAATGCCCAGCGTGACCTGGATGTAGCCCAGGCCATAGGGGGTTGCCGGGGCAAAACCGCTGCGCGTGGTGACCAATGCGGTGACAAGAATGGCCCCCAGCAACAGGCCATGAGGCACACCGCTAACCTGCAACGCAGCGCCAACGGCGGCCGCGATCAACAAACACAGAATCGATTTCATATTCTTCGCCTTCCTGGCTATTTCCCTAAGGTATTCCACTCCCCTGTAGGAGCTGCCGAAGGCTGCGATCTTTTGACTTTGATTTTTAGAAGCAAGATCAAAAGATCGCAGCCTTCGGCAGCTCCTACAGGGTGGGATTCGTTCTTACGTGCGCAACCGCCCAATCGCCCGCCGATACTTCTCGACCCGCTCCAGATCCTCCCAACCTGGCGAGGCGATCCGCGACAGGTCGCTGTTCTCTTCCAGATCCGCCAGTTTCACCACCCGGCCAATCGGGTTCTGCGCCGCGCGCTCGACGAAATCCTCGTAAGACTCG
Organism: Pseudomonas sp. IT-P260; assembly: GCF_949768395.1. Lineage (NCBI taxonomy): Bacteria > Pseudomonadati > Pseudomonadota > Gammaproteobacteria > Pseudomonadales > Pseudomonadaceae > Pseudomonas > Pseudomonas sp. IT-P260. The sequence goes on along the minus strand of NZ_CATKPO010000040.1, from coordinate 349,717 downwards.
CCCGGCACTTTGGTCACTGATTCAATCGCACTCAGCACTGCTTCGCTGAAGCCTTCCTTGCGCAGGTCATCGAAGCTGATACCGCAATCCTCGACCACGTCGTGCAGCACCGCGACGATGCGTTCTTCCAGCGAGTTCATACGCAACATGACTTTCAGCGGATGCAGAATGTACGGTGCACCGCCCTTGTCCACCTGCCCGGCGTGCGCGGCGGCAGCGATGGCGATAGCGCGTTCGAGTGTCTGGGTCATGGAGATTCCTCGGGTTAGAGGCCATAACGGCCACCGACGTGGATATTGCGTTTAAGCCAGTTGCCGATTGTTTTCAAACGCCCCACTGGCTGGGCATGTTGCTCAAGCAGCATGGACACCAATGTCGCTTGGTCCACCTCCCGATGCGCATCGATCACCTGCGCAACCCACGCACAATCGGCCTTCTTCAAATGCTCACGCCATTCGCCGGGCCAGCCATCCAGCTCATCCAGCGCCAACCACCGCGCGCCGCCCTGCTCGCCATGCCCGCCGCCAATCGATTGCTCGAAGCAGAACGGTGTCGCCGGTCGGGACTGGTCGATGCTGAAGATGTAGATGTCTTGAGTGGGGTGCTGCGGCGTGGGCGCGTTGTTGCGGCTGCCGATTTCGATCATGCGCGGTTCCGTCCGTGGGTGAGGCGTTACAACTTGTTTCGCAGTCTACGACGTGGTGCCGATGGGGGGAACCTTTGGCGATGAGATGTAGACGGACAACTGAAATGGTTCAACCCATCCTCTTTTGTGTAACATTTCCAAACCAGCGTATTTACAAGGATGTTCACCGTGTCAGGAAAACCTGCTGCTCGAGTTACTGATCTAACCTCCTCCTAATGCTTGGTGCGCCTTAGCTAACTGAATGTATGCAAGAGTGAGAGCCGCATGAGGTTTATCAAAAAAATAATGGCACTGGTAAAGCCAGAACCTAGGCAAGAGCAAATTGCCGGGTATACCAAACAGGAGCTTAAAAGCTTATTTTCTCGGCCGTTAGATCATACCAACCTACCCGCTCAGCCTCCCACTACTTCATTGGAAAGCGCTGATATCTGCGCATGTTTTTCGAACTTCCTAATCGAACCTAAAGATCTTATTAAAATTGAATCACTCGTTGACTCTAACTTCAGAAAAAAAACTGAAAGAACCTTCAATGATCTTCCGGTATTTGAATACGAAAGCGCATTGAGCGGAGACCGACTGATATACTTCGCATCTACTAGAGAATTCAACTCCGTCACGATCCGCTTGATAACTAATAGCCTTGAATTTTTAACGATGCTTAACCGCAAAAAATTTGCGGTTCCTCCACCTTGGTTTGCTTTTGAAGGCTACGAGCCTGCTTGGTGGGGAGGCAGCATGCAAGGTGCTCAAGAATATTACGACAACAATTACTTTTTCAGTTTTTTCACTCAATTGAGCGACATTGAAAAGCAATCTTATTATTCGAGGTTTCGCGCAACTGATGAGTGGATCGAAAGGTTAGAGTTAATGTACGACACAGAGTGATTTAAACAGGAGCACCTTCGCGTACTCTCACCGGAATGGTTGATGGAACCTTCCGAGACGAACCTATCTCGAAACCATAAGCGCCCCGCTCACGATCAAACACGGGGCCATGGGAGAGTTCCGCGATGAACATCCGAATGTTGCTCCTGATCGCCACCTTTGCCGTCATCCCCACCTGCGTCATGGCCGAAGGCTGCGATGTTCAGACCCAATCCTCCAGCGCTTCTGTGCCAGCCGTGGAAACCCACAGCTGCTACGAATACGAAGGCATGCCCGTCAACTCGATCGACTGGTCGTGCAGCAATGAAAGCAAAGACATGCTCAACAGTAAGAAAACCAAGGTCGACCACTGTGCCGACCACTATCAGGCCACGTGTATCGCCACGATCACCCAGGAATTCCTGGCCTACCCTCACTCCACCAGCAAAGACAAAAATGCCAAGGCGCTGAACATCCCCGACAACGCCCAAGTAACCACGTATTACTACGACGTGGAGCATTTGGCCCAGGCGCGAATTGATTGTGAGAACGGGGGTGGGCATTGGAAGGCGAAATAGCGGCGTTTAGCGCGCATGAAAAAGGGACACCGATGGGTATCCCTTTTTGGTTCTAAATGGCGGGTGGATTCAGCGTTTCATGGCCTCACACTGACTGCGCAGATCATGATCGCCGATTGACGAACAGCTACTGCCCTTCTTCGCTTCACAAAACGCCCGCTGGTCATGATCACCAATGCTTGAACACGAACTGCCCATCTCCGCTTCGCAGGCCGCACGCAGGTCGTGATCACCGATGGAGGAACAACTACTGCCCTTTTTGGCTTCGCAATAAGCGCGCTCGTCATGATCGCTAATGCTTGAGCACGAACCACCTTTCTCCGCTTCGCAGGCCGCACGCATGTCGTGGTCGCCGATGGAAGAACAGCTGCTGCCTTCCTGCCGGGCCTGGCAATAACTGCGTTTGTCGTGATCACTGATGCCGGAACAACTGGCGGAAACATAACCGCTGAACAGCAACAACATCGCAAGAATCAGTTTCATCTCACACTTCCTTGGGCTTGCCGGGAAACAGCCTGGCATTGGGTGATTCGTTCGAAATGAGCGTCGCGACACGCCATCAAGTTGACATCAGCCTTAAGGAAAGTTCCGACCATCGCCAGAATCATGGTGCAAGACGTGAGTGATGTGTTTCGAGTTATAGAGCAACGAGGATTTGATGTCGTAGGCTAGAAAATTTGAAGGTGACAGACTCATATAAATAGGTCCGTCACCTTTTCTGCATGTCACTGCAATCACTCCCTACCATTCAGCTCTTTCAACAACACCGTCATAGTGGCAAGTTTCTTATCAACATCAACGATGCTGAAAGTAAACGACCGCGCCCCCACTTCAAAGTTTCGACTCCACCCCTTGGTTACTTTTACCGTATACAAAGGAGACTCCGGCGTCTGAACGTCTATAAGAAAACTCGAATACCCTTCACCGCCCGATGCTGACTTTACATATACACTAAACGGCAAAGTACTTTCTTTCAGGCCCTGCCCTACATTCAAGATACGGGTCTTGTTTATAGGCTTTGTCACAGTATTTTCCGGCGACTTGACTTCCAATTGTTGCTTTGCTTTTTCAAGTTCGGAAATACGCTTTTCAAGGGAAATTATTTTCTCGCCAAACACACCGTCAACATTAGGCGTATTTTTTACAGCACTAAAATCTTGGCCCCAGATCCGAAAAACAACACCATTTGATTCGGAATACCAGAGCATGCCTGCCACCGTTGCGATACTCAGGAACAGAAAAAACAGAGCAACAGGCAAGGTTAATTGTTTCCAGAAGGCACCATTTTCCATTTCGTCTTCCCTTACAAAAAATACAAATTTTCAGACGACGATCAAAAATTCGCCGGCGTATTCGCACTGATGATTTCCGCCTCATCCGCCCCGATATTCCGGAACTTGTGCGGCAGCGTCGTCGGAAAGTAATACCCGTCCCCCGCACTCAACACGCTCACCTGCCCGTCCACCGTCAACTCGACCGTGCCGCGCGTCACCAACCCACACTCCTCGCCTTCCGCGTGAACAATCGGCTCTTCGCCGGAACTCGCACCCGGGGCGTATTGCTCGCGCAACAAACGCATCTGGCGGCTTGGGACGGAGGCGCCGATCAGCAGCAGGCGCAGGCCGTGGCGGCCGAGGTCGGGTTGTTCGTTGGCGCGGAACACGTATTGGTGTTCGCGCGGGGGCTGGTCGAACGTGAAGAAGTCGGCCAGGGACATCGGGATGCCTTCGAGCAGCTTTTTCAGGGAGCTGACGGAAGGACTGACGCGATTCTGTTCGATCAGGGAGATGGTGGCATTGGTCACGCCGCTACGCCGGGCCAGCTCGCGCTGGGAGAGTTTGTAGCTTTCGCGTACTAGTTTGAGTCGAGAACCCGTATCCATGACAGCCTTATGTGAGTAGTACTTAAGGGTAATGGGGGTGGGTGGCGGGTGCCGCGCAAGGCGCGGATCACGTTGCTCCCGTGTCCCGGAACCGTGAAAGGCGGCTATTAAATCACGTTTGCCGGTGTTGCTCAGCAGGTTCGATGGACGGTGCGGTAAAAGTCCTTCTGGCCTTGGTAATACAGTCACTGTGGGAGCGAGCCTGCTCGCGAAAGCGGTGTGTCAGTCGACAACGATGTTGGCTGATATGGCCTCTTCGCGAGCAGGCTCGCTCCCACAGTTGGATCTCTTTTGTGTCAGTTAACTTGATAGCGGTTGTCAGGCCGCTATCGCTGGCAAGCCAGCTCCCACAGGTTTTGTGGTGTTTGTGAGACTGAGGGTGCTAGTGCTGGCCTCATCGCTGGCAGGCCAGCGCCCACATTTTGAGCATTGGTGTTTCAGGTAAAAAACCGGCGGGGTCTTGGGGGCCGCCGCCGGGGAGGTAACTTAGATGCCGAAGCGGTCGCGCAGCGAGTAATACACGGCGCCGAGGGCGGTCAAGGGGGCGGAGAAGGTGCGGCCGCCGATCATTGGCATGTGTGGCAGGGAGGCGAAGGCGTCGAAGCGTTCGGCGTCGCCGCGGATCATTTCCGAGATCAGTTTGCCGGCCAGGTGCGAACAGGTGACGCCGTGACCGCTGTAGCCCTGCATGTAGTAGGCGTTTTTCTCGATGCGGCCGAATTGCGGCATGCGTGACATGGTCAGCAGGAAGTTGCCGGTCCAGCGGTAGTCGATTTTCACGTCCTTGAGCTGCGGGAAGGTCTTGAGGATCTTCGGGCGGATCAGTTGTTCGATGTCGTCCGGTTCACGGGCGCCGTAGACCACGCCGCCGCCGTACAGCAGACGGTTGTCAGCGGTGAGACGGTAGTAATCCAGCAGGTAGTTGCAGTCTTCGACGCAGTAGTTGTTGGTGATCAGGCTGCGCGCCTGCTTTTCGGTCAACGGTTCGGTGACGCAGATCTGCGAACCGCACGGCATGCTCTTGGCGGTCACGCGGTTGTCCAGACCCTGCGGCAGGTAGGCGTTGCCGGCGATCAGCAGGTACTTGGCGCGGACCTGGCCTTTGGCAGTGCGCACGACGTTGGGCTCGCCGTATTTGATTTCGACGGCGGCGGACTGCTCGTAGATCTTGCCGCCCAGGCGCACGATGGCCGCGGCTTCACCGAGGGCCAGGTTCAGCGGATGCACGTGGCCGCCCTGCATGTCCAGCAGGCCGCCAACGTAGGCGTCAGAGCCGACTTCGCGACGAATGTCGGCAGCGTCGAGCATCTTCAGGTTTTTGTTGCCGTAACGTTCCCAGCTGCGCTTCTGCTCGGCCAGGCCGTTGAGTTGTTTCTTGTTCATCGCTGCAAAAATGCCGCCCGGGCGATAGTCGCACTTGATGTCGTAGTCCTTGATCCGCGAACGGATGATGTCGGCGCCTTCGAAGATCATGCTGCCGAGGATTTCTGCGGTCTTGTCACCGTAGCGCTCTTCGATCACATCGACGTCGCGACTGTAGGAGTTGACCAGTTGCCCGCCATTGCGGCCACTGGCGCCGTAGCCGACTTTCGCCGCTTCGAGCACCGTGACTTTGTAGCCGGCCTCGGTGAGGAACAGCGCCGAGGACAGGCCGGTGTAACCGGCGCCGATGATGCAGACGTCGCACTCGACCGACTCTTCAAGGGTCGGGAAGTCGATGACTTCGTTGCGGGTGGCGGCGTAGTAGCTGTTGACGTGTTGTTGCTTCATTTTATTGTTCTCCGAGGGTCGCTCATCAGGAGCGACCGCCGCTGTAGAAAATCAGAGCTTGATCCAGGTCGCTTTCAGCTCGGTGTACTTGTCGAACGCGTGCAGCGATTTGTCGCGACCGTTGCCCGACTGTTTGAAGCCACCGAACGGGGCGGTCATGTCGCCGCCGTCGTACTGGTTGACCCAAACGCTGCCGGCGCGCAGGCCACGGGCGAAGGTGTGCGCTTTGCTCAGGTTGCTGGTCCACACGCCGGCGGCGAGGCCGAAGATGCTGTCGTTGGCGATCTGCAGCGCTTCTTCAACGGTGTCGAAGGTGATCAGCGACAGCACCGGGCCGAAGATTTCTTCCTTGGCGATGGTCATGGCGTTGGTCACGCCGTCGAAAATCGTCGGCTCGATGTAAGTGCCGCCGGTTTCTTCGAGGGTGCGCTGGCCGCCGGCGATCAGTTCGGCGCCCTGCTCGCGGCCGAGGCTGATGTAGCGCAGCACGTTGTCCAGTTGACGCTGATCGACCACGGCGCCGACGGTAGTGGCCGGGTCAAGCGAATGCCCCGGTTTCCACGCTTGCAGCGCTTCCACCAACAGCGGAATGAATTGCTCGCGGATCGAACGTTCGACCAGCAAACGCGAACCGGCGGTGCACACTTCGCCCTGATTGAAAGCAATGGCACCGGCCGCAGCCTGGGCTGCCGCGCGCAAGTCAGGGGCGTCGGCAAACACCACGTTCGGGCTCTTGCCCCCGGCTTCGAGCCAGACGCGTTTCATGTTGCTTTGGCCGGCATAAATCATCAGTTGTTTGGCAATCGCCGTGGAGCCGGTGAAGGCCAGCACGTCGACGTCCATGTGCAGCGCCAGCGCCTTGCCGACGGTGTGGCCGAAGCCCGGCAGCACGTTAAACACGCCTTTCGGAATGCCCGCGTCCAGCGCCAGTTGCGCGATGCGGATCGCGGTCAGCGGCGATTTTTCCGATGGCTTGAGGATGAACGAGTTACCCGCTGCCAACGCCGGGGCGAATTTCCAGCTGGCCATGATCAGCGGGAAGTTCCACGGCACGATCGCGGCGACTACGCCAGATGGCTCGCGGGTGATGAGGCCGAGTTGGTCGTGTGGGGTGGCGGCGACTTCGTCGTAGATCTTGTCGATGGCTTCGGCACTCCAGCGGATCGCGTTGGCGGTCGCCGGAATGTCGATGCTCATCGAGTCGCTGATCGGTTTGCCCATGTCGAGGGTTTCCAGCAGCGCCAGTTCTTCCTGGTGTTGCAGGATCAGATCAGCGAAGCGGATCAAAATGCGTTTGCGCTCGGCCGGGGCCTTGTGCGCCCACACACCGGAGTTGAACGACTGACGGGCGACTTCGACGGCGAGGTTGGCATCGGCTTCATCGGTGCTGGCCACGGAGGCGAGAAAACGGCCGTCGACGGGGCTCAGGCATTCGAAGGTGGCACCGCTGATCGCGGGGCGATATTCACCGTTGATGAACGCGCGGGATTCGATGGTCAGGGACTGGAAGCGTTGTTCCCAGTCGTTGCGGGTGGTGGTCATGGTTGTGGCTCGACAAGGGGGATTGATGACTGGCGGGAGAACTCAGCCAATCAGAATTTGGTAATCCGATCCCCTGTAGGAGCTGCCGAAGGCTGCGATCTTTTGATCTTGATTTTGCAAAAACAAAGTCAAAAGATCGCAGCCTTCGGCAGCTCCTACAGGGAAGGGTGGTGAGTCAGTTACCACCCATTACGTCACACCGTGTGCAGATACCAGTTGTACTCAAGGTCGGAGATCGAGTTCTCGAACTCGGCCAGCTCGCTTTCCTTGCACGCGACGAACACGTCGATGTACATCGGGTCGATGTAGCGGGCCATGACTTCGCTGTCGTCCAGCTCGCGCAATGCATCGCGCAGGTTGTTCGGCAGGCTCTGTTCGTTCTGCTCGTAACTGTTGCCTTCAACCGGCGCGCCTGGCTCGATCTGGTGGGTCAGGCCGTGGTGAATACCGGCCAGTACCGAAGCCATCAGCAGGTACGGGTTGGCGTCGGCACCGGCCACGCGGTGCTCGATGCGCACGGCGTCGGCCGAACCGGTCGGCACACGTACCGCGACGGTGCGGTTGTCGATGCCCCAGCTCGGCGAGTTCGGCACGTAGAACTGCGCGCCGAAGCGGCGGTACGAGTTGACGTTCGGGCAGAGAAACGCCATTTGCGCAGGCAGGGTCTCGAGCACACCGCCGATCGCGTGGCGCAGCGCGGCGTTCTGCTCGGGATCCTCGCTGGCGAAGATGTTGTTGCCTTCTTTGTCCAGGATCGAAATGTGTACGTGCAGACCGTTGCCCGCCTGGCCCGGATACGGCTTGGCCATGAAGGTGGTGTCCATCTCGTGGTCATAGGCAATGTTTTTCACCAGACGCTTGAGCAGAACGGCGTAGTCGCAGGCCTTGATCGGGTCGGAGACGTGATGCAGGTTGACTTCGAACTGCGCCGGGGCGCTTTCCTTGACGATGGCGTCCGCCGGGATGCCCTGCTCTTTCGCGCCTTCGAGGATGTCTTGCAGGCAGTCGACGTACTCGTCGAGATCGTCGATCAGGTAGACCTGAGTCGATACCGGACGCTTGCCGGAGACCGGCGAACGCGGCGACTGCGGACGGCCGTTCACGTTGTCCTGGTCGATCAGGTAGAACTCCAGTTCGAACGCGGCGCAAATGGTCAGGCCCAGTTCGTCGAACTTGCGCACTACGTTGGCCAACACTTCACGCGGGTCGGCGAAGAACGGCTCGCCTTCCAGTTCGTGCATGGTCATCAACAGTTGGGCGGTTGGGCGCTTCTGCCACGGCTCGATGCTCAGGGTGCCGGGGATCGGGTAGCAGATGCGGTCGGCGTCACCGATGTCCAGGCCCAGACCGGTGCTTTCCACGGTGGAGCCATTGATGTCGAGGGCGAAGAGCGAGGCCGGCAGGTTGATGCCTTTCTCGTAAACCTTGTGAAGACTGGTGCGCTCGATGCGCTTGCCGCGCACCACACCGTTCATGTCTGCAATCAGAAGGTCGACGTACAAAACCTCAGGATGCTTCTTAAGGAATGCGTTTGCTTCGTTGAGTTGAACGGCACGCAGAGGGACCGACATGATGCACCTATTTAGCTGTTAATTATTATGTTCACTGCTGTTTCGCCGAGCCAGTCAATCCGAAAGGCAAAGTGAAGTCAATAGCGAACACCCGGCCGTTCAGCGTTTATTTTTCGGGCTTTTTTTAACACTCACGTGCCAATGCAGGCGCCGCAAGGCTTGGAATCATGAAGATTGGATGAACGGCGTTTAGAATTTTTTACATGGCAGTTGTTAATTAAAATCAACGAGGCTAAGCTCCGGAAAAGCTCGTTCAAGTGTCAAACTTCGAGGTGAATAAAAATGGCATTCAAGCCATTGATCGGCGTTACTGCGTGCGTCAAACAGATTGGCCTGCACCCCTATCACATCAGCGGCGACAAGTACGTTCGCGCTGTCAGCGTTGCGGCGCTGGGGTTGCCGGTGGTCATTCCTTCCCTTGGCAAACTGACTGAAATCGAAGACCTGCTGGGTCAACTCGACGGTCTACTGCTGACCGGCTCACCCTCGAACGTGGAGCCCTTCCACTATCAAGGCCCGGACAGCGAACCCGGCACGGATCACGATCCGGCGCGGGACGCCACCACCCTTCCTTTATTGCGTGCAGCCATTGCGGCGGGCGTTCCGGTACTCGGCATCTGCCGTGGCTTCCAGGAAATGAACGTGGCTTTCGGCGGCAGCCTGCACCAGAAAGTGCACGAGCTGCCGGGCATGCTCGATCACCGTGAAGCCGACAGCCCGGACGTGGCCGTGCAATACGCACCCGCGCATGCCGTGAGCGTGCTGGCCGGTGGTGTGTTCGAGGCGCTCGAGTTGCCGGGCGAATTCCAGGTCAACTCGATTCACAGTCAGGGCATCGACCGCCTCGCGCCCGGCCTGCGTGCCGAAGCGGTGGCGCCGGATGGCCTGATCGAGGCGATCTCGGTCGAGCACAGCCCGACCTTCGCCCTTGGCGTGCAATGGCACCCGGAATGGCAAGTGCTGGACAACCCGAACTACCTGAAGATTTTCCAGGCGTTCGGTGAGGCTTGCCGGCAACGGGCGGCGCGACGCAACCAGCGCTGACACCACCCAGGATTTCAAAACTGTTTACTGCCCCCACGGGGTCGGCGGCGGCGCGTGTGCGCATCCGTCATCCGTGAAAACAACAAACCGTAATAACAACAAGTACGACCCAGGCAGCCAGGACGGCGGCGCCGACCAAGCCGGATCGGTACGGGTAATGCCAGTCAGTAAACGCATTTCCCCTGTGGGAGCGAGCCTGCTCGCGAAAGCGGTGTATCAGCAAACAATGATGTCGACTGACACTCCGTATTCGCGAGCAGGCTCGCTCCCACAGGTTCTGCGTCCTGGCTGACTGACATCCGTACAGGCTTGCAATCCACTTAAGCCCGGCCACGTTGGCCGAGCGAACGAAACCTGTTGGGAGTTTCACATGGCAAACGCCTCCAGCACTTACCGGAAGGCACTTGAAGGCCACCAGCAACCGAAAAAGGTTCTGGTGAAAGTCGATCGTGTCACCAAGAAGTTCGACGAAACCACGGCCGTGGACGATGTGTCCCTGGAGATCCATCAGGGCGAAATCTTCGCCCTGCTCGGTGGCTCCGGTTCGGGCAAATCGACCCTGCTGCGCATGCTCGCCGGTTTCGAGCGGCCGACTGAAGGGCGGATTCTGCTCGACGGTGTAGACATCACTGACATGCCGCCCTACGAGCGGCCGATCAACATGATGTTCCAGTCCTACGCGCTGTTCCCGCACATGACCGTGGCACAGAACATTGCCTTCGGCCTCAAGCAGGACCGTTTGCCCGCCAGCGAAATCGACGCCCGCGTCGAAGAGATGCTGCGCCTGGTGCACATGACCCAATACGCCAAACGCAAACCCCATCAGTTGTCCGGCGGTCAGCGCCAGCGCGTCGCCCTCGCCCGCTCCCTGGCCAAGCGTCCGAAGCTGTTGCTGCTCGACGAACCGATGGGCGCACTGGATAAAAAGCTGCGCTCGCAAATGCAGCTGGAACTGGTGGAAATCATCGAGCGCGTCGGCGTGACCTGCGTAATGGTGACCCACGACCAGGAAGAGGCCATGACCATGGCCGAGCGTATCGCGATCATGCACCTGGGCTGGATTGCCCAGATCGGCAGCCCGGTCGATATCTATGAAGCGCCGGTCAGCCGCATGGTCTGCGAATTCATCGGCAACGTGAACGCCTTCGACGGCACCGTGGTGGAAGACCTTGAAGGTCACGCGATCATCCACAGCCCGGACTTGCAGCAGAAGATCTACGTCGGTCACGGCGTCAGCACCTCGGTGCAGGACAAGTCGATCACCTACGCGATCCGTCCGGAAAAAATGCTCGTCAGCACCCTCAAGCCAGAGACCCGCTACAACTGGTCCGAAGGCAAGGTGCATGACATCGCCTACCTCGGCGGCCACTCGGTGTTCTACGTCGAACTGCCGGGCGGCAAGATCGTCCAGTCGTTCATGGCCAACGCCGAACGTCGTGGCGCGCGTCCGACCTGGGACGACAAGGTCTACGTCTGGTGGGAAGACGACAGCGGCGTGGTGCTGCGCTCATGAGAACCTTCAATCAGCAATGCCTGCGCCTGGTGCCCAGCGGGCGAAAGTTCGTCATCGGCATCCCGTTCATCTGGCTGTTCCTGTTCTTCATGCTGCCGTTCTTCCTGGTGATGAAGATCAGCTTCTCGGAAGCCGCGCTGTCGATCCCGCCGTACTCGGAGATCTACACCTACGCCGAACAGAAATTCCAGCTGATGCTCAACATCGGCAACTACACCATGCTCGGCGAGGACGAGTTGTACCTGTCGGCCTACCTCGGTTCGCTGAAGGTCGCGGCGCTGAGCACGATGATGTGCCTGGTGATCGGTTTCCCGATGGCCTATGCGATCACCAAAGCGAGCAAGGAAGCGCAAAACGTCCTGCTGCTGTTGATCATGATGCCGACCTGGACCGCGATCCTGATCCGCGTTTATGCGTGGATGGGCATCCTCAGCAACAACGGCCTGCTCAACGCGTTTCTGATGTGGACAGGGCTGACCGATCACCCGATCGAGATCCTCAACACCAACACGGCCGTGTATATCGGCGTGGTCTACGCGTATCTGCCATTTATGGTGCTGCCGCTGTACGCCAACCTGGTCAAGCACGATGGCAGCCTGTTGGAAGCCGCGTCGGACCTGGGTTCGAGCAACTTCAACAACTTCTGGAAAATCACCGTGCCGCTGGCCAAGAACGGCATCATCGCCGGTTGCATGCTGGTGTTTATTCCGGTGGTCGGCGAGTTCGTGATTCCGGAACTGCTGGGTGGCCCGGAGACGCTGATGATCGGTCGCGTGTTGTGGCAAGAGTTCTTCAATAACCGCGACTGGCCGGTGGCGTCCGCGCTGGCGGTGGTGATGCTGTTGATCCTGATTGTGCCGATTCTGCTGTTCAACCGCAGCCAGGCCAAAGAGATGGAGGCACGGGGATGAAACGCTTCGGTTTTTCCAAGTTCATGTTGATCTTCGGCCTGATGTTCATTTATCTGCCGATGCTGATTCTGGTGATCTACTCGTTCAACGCCTCGAAACTGGTGACGGTGTGGGGCGGCTGGTCGGTGAAGTGGTACGTCGGCCTGCTCGACAACACGCAACTGATGGGCTCGGTGGTACGCTCGCTGGAAATCGCCTGCTACACCGCGATTGCCGCAGTGGCGTTGGGCACCCTCGCCGCGTTCGTCCTGACGCGGGTGACGCGCTTCAAGGGTCGTACGCTGTTCGGCGGTCTGGTGACGGCGCCGCTGGTCATGCCTGAGGTGATCACCGGTCTGTCGCTGTTGCTGCTGTTCGTGGCGATGGCGCAGTTGATCGGCTGGCCACAGGAGCGTGGCATCGTCACCATCTGGATCGCCCACACCACGTTTTGTGCAGCCTACGTGGCGGTGGTAGTCTCCGCCCGCCTGCGGGAGCTGGATCTGTCGATCGAAGAAGCCGCGATGGATCTGGGGGCCAAGCCGTTCAAGGTGTTTTTCCTGATCACCATTCCAATGATCGCGCCGTCGCTGGCGGCGGGCGGCATGATGTCGTTCGCCCTGTCGCTGGACGATCTGGTGCTGGCGAGCTTCGTTTCCGGCCCGGGTTCGACCACCCTGCCGATGGAAGTGTTCTCGGCGGTGCGTCTGGGCGTGAAGCCTGAGATCAACGCTGTTGCGAGCCTGATTCTGCTGGCGGTGTCGCTGGTGACCTTCCTCGTCTGGTACTTCGGTCGCAAGGCAGAAGCCAGCCGCAAGAAAGCGATTCAGGAAGCGATGGATCAGACGGCGAATGAGGCGTGGCAGCAGCCGCAACGCGCCGCCACCACGGCTTGACCTGTAGGAGCTGCGGCACGCTGCGATCTTTTGACTTTGTTTTTTAAGATCAAAAGATCGCAGCCTCGTTTCACTCGACAGCTCCTACAGAAAGGCGCTTGTCGATCAAGTTTCAGATGTGTGTTTTTGAATAAGAAGAATGGAGTTTCACCGATGAAAATGTTTGGCAGGACTCTGCTGACACTGTCCTTAATGGGCGCAATCGCCACGGGCGTCCAGGCCAACGACAAGGTGCTGCGTGTTTACAACTGGTCCGATTACATCGCGCCGGACACCGTCAAGAAGTTCGAAGACGAGACCGGCATCCAGGTGACCTACGACGTGTTCGACAGCAACGAAACCCTTGAGGCGCGTTTGCTGGCCGGCAAATCCGGTTACGACATTGTCGTGCCGTCCAACAGTTTCCTGGCCAAGCAAATCAAGGCCGGGGTCTATCAGCCGCTGGACAAATCGAAGCTGTCGAACTGGAAGAATCTCAACCCGGTGCTGCTGAAAAACGCCTCCGCCAGTGATCCGGACAACGCTCACGCGTTCCCGTACATGTGGGGCTCGATCGGCATCGGCTATAACCCCGACAAGGTCAAGGAAGTGCTCGGCGCCAACGCCCCGACCAACTCCTGGGACCTGCTGTTCAAACCGGAAAACGCCGAGAAGCTGAAAGCCTGCGGTATCAGCTTCCTCGACTCGCCGACCGAAATGATCCCGGCGGCCCTGCACTACCTGGGCTACCCGGTGAACGACAAGGACAAGGCGCACATCCTCGAAGCCGAAGCGCTGTTCATGAAGATCCGCCCATACGTGGCGTACTTCCATTCCTCGAAGTACATCTCGGACCTGGCCAACGGCAACATCTGCGTGGCGGTCGGTTACTCCGGTGACGTGCTGCAGGCCAAGGCCCGCGCGGTGGAAGCCGGCAACAAGGTGCAGATCGATTACAGCATTCCCAAGGAAGGCGCCGGCAGTTTCTACGACATGGTCGCCATCCCGCGCGATGCCGCCAACGTCGATAACGCCTACCTGTTCATGAACTTCCTGATGCGCCCGGACATCATCGCCGAGATCACCAACAGCAACGGCTACAGCAACGCCAACTCGGCGGCGACGCCTCTGGTGGACGAAGCAATCCGCAACGACCCGGGTTCGTACCCGTCGCAGGCGGTGATGGCGACGTTGTACGCGGTGCCGGATCAGCCGATTGCCACCCAGCGGATCATGACCCGCGGTTGGACGCGGGTGAAGCTCGGTAAATAACTGACACCGCCCCCTGTAGGAGCTGCCGCAGGCTGCGATCTTTTGATCTTGCGTCTAAAAAACAAAGTCAAAAGATCGCAGCCTGCGGCAGCTCCTACACAGGGATGTGGCGTAGCTTTTCCGTTCACGCAGCGCCTTACCACCGCTGCACCCTGCAATGAACGGCCTCACCTGGCTCCCTCGGCTCAGGTGAATTTCAGGCGCCCTCGGGCGCCTTTTTTTGTGGGTTCAATTCAGTGGCCAATCCTGCAGGATCCGGTAGCGGCCCTTGTGCGATTCGAACAAGGCAAAACGCTCGGCACGCAGGAGGAACTCCGGTGGCGTGACGGCTTCCGGCTCCGTTGCACGGTAGTCTCGGGCCAGGGTCAGGTGCGGGCGGAACTCGCGCGGTGATTCTTCGAAACCGAATGGCAGCATCGCCTGTTCCAACGCATACACCAGACGCAACAACGCCGGCGGCGCCTGCTCCGGTGCCAAAGACAAGATCCCCGCGCGATGCCAGACCTGCAGACGATCCAGCGCAAGCTTCAATGGCTCACCCGGCGTGCGTACCTTGCCGGCGGCCTCGCAGACTTCATGGATCTGAGCCAACGGCACCGCGCCGAGGAACAGCAGCGTCAGGTGAAAGTTATCCGCCGGCACCGGTTTGCCGGCTCTCAAGCGCAGATCGGCGCGCCACTGAGCGATGGCCTTGCGTTGTGGTGGTGGGCAGTCGAGGGCGAAAAACAGTCGCTTGAACGGTTCATCCCTGCGCGCATCATCGGTCATGGCCCTGCTCCTTCGCTGGTCGATCGGCCGATTCTACATGGCCTTCTCTGACGACTCGCGACAGCCGGCTATAGTTCAAGGATTGCCATCCAACTGGAGGTCGCCATGCGCGAGATCCTCAGCAAAGAACCCTGGTGGGCTCGACCACCCAGCCCAGGGCAGGATGAAACCGAGCTGGAATGGGGCTGGCTGGTGCATTACAGCGAAGGTGAACCACGTTTCGAATTCGTCCGCGAACGGCCCACGGACGAGCAGATTCGCAACCGCAAAGGCTGCCGGATCACCCCCTCTCCAGAGTGACCACATTCCATTGCGGGAGCGAGCCTGCTCGCGAAAGCGGTGGGTCAGCCATGAAGCTATTGGCTGTGCCGGCCTCTTCGCGGGCAAGCCCGCTCCCACAATGGATTTGCGCTGGTCTTCAGGATTCAAGAAGGTTCTTGAAGCCACCAAAGATCATCCGTTGCCCATCAAACCCCATCGGGTTGACGTCCGGTTGCATGCGCGGGTCTTCCATCATCTTGGCCATGCCGGCATCGCGGGTGGCCTTGTCGGGCCAGATCAGCCAGCCGGACGACACCGTCTCGTCTTCCTTGAGTTTTACCGCCATCGGGAATGACGTGACTTTGCCGTCCGGCACGTCATCGCCCCAGCCCTGAACCACCTCCTTCGCTCCGTATTCCTTGAACAGTTTCGCGGCGATCGCACAGTGTTTTTTGTACTGCTCGCGGTTGGCATTCGGCACGGGTGCTACAAAAATATCGATGTAAGCCATGATCACTCTCCTTGCACGTTGGGTTCGATCTGCTGATTGGTCGATTCGGGAGGTCGCCATTCGACACGATTCAGCCCCTGCCCGACCGACGGTTGTTCGCCCCCGCCAAGGCTGCCCTCGACCTGCCCGGCGATATGCAGCGTTCCAGCCATGACCCCGGTGGTCGGGTTTTGCAGCAGTTTCGCCCAGGCCTTGTCGAAGGTACTGCCCAGGCTGCTGCGAATCAGCGCTTCGCTGTCGGGCCGGTCGTTGGCCTGGATGATCGCGCGGATGCCCGCCACCCCAATCGAGATCACCCCGCCAACCAACTTGCCCGCCGCAGCTGCCACCGCACTGGCCGCTCCGCGCGGAGCCATTTCCGCTTCCATCCGTTGACTGGCGCGTTTGGCCACAGGGGCCATGCCGGCGTCGGTCGAGGCAATGCCCTTGCTGCCGCCCTCGGTGTGGATCTTGTCGATCAGCGCGGCATACGCCGGCAAGGTGTTCAGCGGCTCGGTGCTGATGATCTGATACAGCGACGCATCCCGCGCCGGCGGCGGCCCGAGGGCGATGGCCGGGACCTTCTGCAGACGCCCGTTGAGTTGGGCCACCGGCATGCCATAGCGCTGGGCGATGAGCGGCATCTGCTGGGCCATCAGTTGCGCGTAGAACGCCGTGGCCTGACCGAGGATCGCGTCCGGATCGATCTCCACCGCGACCGGCGCCAGCACTCTTTCTTGATATTGCTCAAGCAGATAGCTCGCCAGACGCTTGGCCGACGCGTCCTGTTCGCCGCCAGCACTGATGGTGTACCAACTGACCTTCATCGACAGCCATTCCTGAGTCCAGTAGCTGCTGAACCACGGAATGAAATTTTCTTCAGTTTGCTGATAGACGCGAGTGCGCCAATGTTCCATCGAACCCCGGGCAAATACTTTGACTTGCTCGGTGGATTGCTGCGAGGCGCTGACGATGTCGCGGTCGATCTGCTGCCAGGTCGCCGGCGATACCACCACCGCTCGCGGCGCCACCGGAGCGCGGGCCGAGGTGGCGCAGCCAGCCAGCAGACACAGTGCGGCGAGGCTCAGCGCACGCAGGTTCACGGTGGTGGAGTCCTTGAATGGAGGGAGACAGATTTGAGTATAGGTGCGGGTATTGGGCCATTTGTCAGTTGTGGCCAAGCTGGCCCCATCGCGAGCAGGCTCGCTCCCACATGGGAACGCATTTCAAAGTGGGAGCGAGCCTGCTCGCGAAAGCGGTGTATCAGGCAACAACGATGCCGACTGAAACGACGTATTCGCGAGCAAGCCCACTCCCACTGGAGGGAACATTAACCATCAACGCCGTCGATATTCACCATCGCCACGATTGCCTTCCGCCCGCCGCCCGGCGAAGGCACGATTCACCCATCCGAGACGCAACGAGGAGTACCCATCATGATTCGCACCATCACCCTCTCCGTGAGCTTCCCG
Organism: Pseudomonas sp. IT-P260; assembly: GCF_949768395.1. Classification (NCBI taxonomy): domain Bacteria; kingdom Pseudomonadati; phylum Pseudomonadota; class Gammaproteobacteria; order Pseudomonadales; family Pseudomonadaceae; genus Pseudomonas; species Pseudomonas sp. IT-P260. The sequence goes on along the minus strand of NZ_CATKPO010000040.1, from coordinate 332,279 downwards.
GTGTTCGGCAGCAACTATTACGACCAGCAGGTCGTCTCGCGCAAGACGCAAGCGCTGCTGTTCAACGAAGATTTCGACGATGTGCTGATGCCCGCTGCGAGCAATCACTTCAGCAATGAAGTGGTTGGCATCAACGATCAGTTCCGCTTTCTGAGCGACATACTCGCCACCCATTTGCTGGATCTCGAGGCCACCGCGCCTGCGCATTCCAGCGTCCTGGCGAGCGCTCATTTTTAATCGCCGAGGGCGTTCCCGTTGCGGGAACGCCCTTTTGATTTCTACTCAGTCATCGTCGCGGTCACGATAGTAACGACGCCCGTCGCGACGACCATCGTCGCGGTCATCCCAACGCCGGTCATGGTCGTAGTAACGGCCATGATCGCGGTCGTAATGCCGCCCGTGGCGGTGGTCATCATCAAAGTCCGCCACACAGCCAGCCAGTAATACGGCGGCGGTCACGGTCAGCAGCATCGTTGTAGCGCGCTTCATTCAACACTTCCCTAAAACCAAGGTCTTGACGACGGAACGGCTGTCACTGCCTACGCCTTCACAGGACGCAGTGCGCGCAGCCGCTGATACGACCGGACAAAAGGACTTTGATTCACTGCCCGGGCACGACCGTTGATCGGCCGATTTGTTGCATCCGGGCGGCGGCGAAATGCCACCTATACTGCTGCATACCGACTCCCACGCAATGGATCTGCGCCTCGATAACAATAAGCAGAGGTGAACCATGGTCTGGCAGCAAATCTACGACCCGTTCGGCAACCCGCTGATCTCCACGCTCATGGCCGCGGTGCCGGTGGTGGTGATGCTCGCGGCGCTGGCGTTCTTTCACGTCAAGGCGCACCTCGCCGCCCTGCTCGCCCTGGCTTCGGCATTATTGATTTCGATCTTCGCCTTCGGCATGCCGGCGAGCATGGCCGGTTCTGCGGCGTTGTTCGGCGCGGCCAATGGTTTACTGCCGATCGGCTGGATCGTGCTCAACATCATTTTTCTGCACCGCCTGACCACCGAGAACGGCTCGTTCAAAGTGCTGCAGGATTCCCTCGCACGCATCACCGATGACCGGCGTTTGCAGTTGCTGCTGATCGCGTTTTGCTTCGGTGCATTTTTCGAAGGCGCGGCAGGGTTCGGTACGCCGGTGGCGGTGACCGGGGCGATTCTGATCGGCCTCGGTTTTTCGCCGCTGGCGGCGTCGGGTCTGGCATTGATTGCCAACACCGCACCAGTGGCGTTCGGCGCACTCGGCACGCCGATCATCACCTTGGCCAAGGTCACCGGGCTGGATGAGATGGAGCTGTCGATGATGGTCGGTCGGCAGCTGCCGTTTTTCTCGGTGCTGGTGCCGTTCTGGCTGATCTGGGCGTTTGCCGGGTGGCGCAAGATGCTGGAGATCTGGCCGGCGATTCTGGTGGCCGGGGTCAGCTTCGCGGTGCCGCAATTCCTCGTCTCGAACTTCCACGGGCCGATGCTGGTGGACGTGATCGCCGCGCTGATTTCCATGGCCTGCCTGACCCTGTTTCTGCGAGTCTGGAAACCGGCGACGGTGTACACCTCGGCTGCCCTGTCAGGGCGAGTCGACAACTCCCGGGTCGAGGAAGAAAAAGTCACCGCCAGCGCCGCCTTCAGCGATCAGGCACGCCCGGCGGTGATGCGTGCGTGGATGCCGTGGATCATTCTCACCGTGTTCGTGTTTGCCTGGGGCACCCAGGGCTTCAAGAACATCTTCGATGTGCGCCCGGCACTGGACCCGGTAACGCACGCAGTGAAACTTGATCCACAAGGCAAACAGATGAACGAGGCCAACCCGATTTTCTCCCCGGCGCTGACCTTCACCACCCTGCACCTGCAAGTGCAGAAAGTCCCGCCGGTGGTGCCGGCGCCGAAAGCCGAGGAAGCGATCTACAAGTTCACCTGGTTCACTGCCACCGGCAGCGGCATTCTGCTGGCAGCGATTGTCGGCGGCCTGCTGATGGGCTATTCGATCCCGCAACTGATCAAGCAATACCTGCGCACGTTGTGGGTGGTACGGTTTTCGCTGATCACCATTGCCGCGATGCTCGCGCTGGGATTTCTCACACGTTATTCCGGGCTGGACGCCACCATGGGTCTGGCGTTTGCCGCCACCGGAGTGTTTTATCCGATGTTCGGCACCCTGCTCGGCTGGCTCGGCGTGGCATTGACTGGCTCGGACACAGCCTCGAACGTGCTGTTCGGCGGACTGCAACGGGTGACCTCGGAACAGCTGGGCATCAGCCCGGTGCTGATGGCGGCGGCCAACAGTTCCGGCGGGGTGATGGGCAAGATGGTGGATGCGCAGTCGATCGTGGTCGCCTCCACCGCGACCCGCTGGTATGGGCATGAGGGCGAGATTCTGCGCTACGTGTTCTTCCACTCGATTGTGCTGGCGGTGCTGGTCGGCGGGCTGGTGACGTTGCAGGCGTACGTCTCGCCGTTTACGCATATGGTGGTCGGCGGGCATTGAGTCGTTCGTAACGTCCTCTTCGCGAGCAGGCTCGCTCCCACAGTCGGAACACGTGTCCGTTGTGGGAGCGAGCCTGCTCGCGAAAGCGCCATGTCATTCAACCAGAGACGGCCTGACCCTCCGCCTTCGGGAGCCAGTCGAATCGTCGCACCGCTCCTCCCACATTTGACTCAGTGCTACTCAACAGATTGATGAGCCATGCGCATAACTCTATAGCGCAAATCCGCAAAAACCTTTTCCCCTCCGTACAGGTCATTCCAAGAACGAGACCGGTAAACATGCCGGCGCGCCCGTTTGGGCCCTTCAATCCCTGCCGTCCTGATTAAGCCAGAGAGGAATCGAAGCATGACGATTTCCCGACGAAGATTCCTGATCCTCGGCGCGGTGACCGCCACCGCGTTTGCAATGCCCCCTTTCATCAGCCTCAAGGCCTACGCGGCCAGTCTGGAGCAACCCGCCATGGCCAAACTGACGATCAACGTCAACGGTACACCCCAAGCCCTAGAGGTCGACAACCGCACCACCCTGCTCGACGCCCTGCGCGAACACCTGCACCTGACCGGCAGCAAGAAAGGCTGCGACCACGGCCAGTGCGGCGCCTGCACCGTCATCGCCGACGGCCGGCGGATCAATGCCTGCCTGACCCTGGCGGTGATGCACGAAGGCAGCGAGATCACCACCATCGAAGGCCTCGGCATGCCCGACCATCTGCACCCGATGCAGGCCGCGTTCATCAAGCACGACGGCTACCAGTGCGGCTATTGCACGCCGGGGCAAATCTGTTCGGCGGTGGCGGTGCTCAAGGAAATTCGCGAGGGCATCCCCAGCCACGTCAGCCCCAGCCTGACCGAGGCGCCACAACTGATCGCCAGCGAATTCCAGGAGCGCATGAGCGGCAACATCTGCCGCTGCGGCGCCTACTCGAACATCATCGAAGCCATCACTGAAGTTGCGCAGGTGCCAGCATGAGAGCGTTCAATTACAGCCGCGCCGACTCCCCCGCCGCAGCCGCAACGCTGGCGGCGCAGATTGAAGGCGCGAAGTTCATCGCCGGCGGCACCAACCTGCTGGACCTGATGAAACTCGACATCGAAACCCCGCTGCACCTGATCGACGTCAACCACTTGGGCCTCGATCAGATTGAAGCCATGCCTGAAGGCGGATTGCGCATCGGCGCGCTGGTGCGCAACACCGATCTGGCCGCCGACAGCCGCGTGCGCAAGGACTACGCGCTGCTCTCCCGCGCCCTGCTCGCCGGCGCTTCCGGTCAGTTGCGCAACATGGCGAGTACGGCCGGCAACCTGCTGCAACGCACTCGCTGCCCGTATTTCTATGACGTCAATCAGGCCTGCAACAAACGCCAGCCCGGCAGCGGCTGCGCGGCGATTGGCGGGGTCAGTCGGCAACTGGGGCTGATCGGCGTCAGCGACGCGTGCATAGCCACTCACCCCAGCGACATGGCAATTGCCATGCGAGCCCTCGACGCGCAGGTTGAAACGGTGAAGCCGGACGGCAGCACACGCAGCATCGCCATCGCCGATTTCCATCAACTGCCAGGCAATACGCCGAACATCGAAACCCGCCTCACGCCCGGCGAGTTCATCACGTCGGTAACCCTGCCGGCCCCGGTCGGTGGCACGCACATTTATCACAAGGTGCGCGATCGCTCGTCTTACGCCTTTGCGCTGGTATCGGTCGGTCTGATCCTGCACAAGGACGGCAGCGGCCGTGTGGCGGTCGGCGGTATTGCGCCGAAACCGTGGCGGGTGGAAGCCGCCGACGCGTTGCTGCCCAAAGGCGCAAAAGCCGTCAGCGAACGCTTGCTCGACGGTGCCACGCCAACCCACGACAACCAATTCAAACTGACCCTGGTCGAGCGCACGCTCGGCTCGGTGTTGGCGCAAGCGAGGGATGAAGCATGAAGTTCGACACGCCCGCCACCACCAACCCGATCGACCAACTGAAAGTCGTCGGCAAGCCCACCGACCGCATCGAAGGCCCGCTGAAAACCAGCGGCCAGGCGCCGTACGCTTATGAGCAGCATCAGGCCGTGGCGAATCAGGCTTACGGTTTCATGGTCGGTTCGGCCATCGCCAAGGGCCGCATCAGCCACATTGATCTCGACGCGGCCCAAGCCGCACCGGGCGTGCTGGCCATCGTCACCGCCGCCAATGCCGGCAAGCTCGGCAAGGGCCAATACAATTCGGCGCCGCTGCTCGCCGGGCCCGAGGTGCAGCACTATCACCAGGCCGTGGCGCTGGTGGTCGCCGAGACCTTCGAACAGGCCCGCGCCGCAGCGCAACTGGTCAAGGTCGACTACGTCGCGGCCAAAGGCGAGTTCGAACTGGCCAACGTGCTTGACCAAGGCGTCGAAGACGACGAGTTGCCCGACGTCACCCACGGCGATTTCGACTCGGCCTTCGCCGCCGCGCCGGTGCAGTTCGACCAGACCTACACCACCCCCGATCAATCCCACGCGATGATGGAGCCGCACGCCACACTGGCCGCATGGAAAGGTGATCATCTGACCTTGTGGACCTCCAATCAGATGATTGCCTGGAGCGTCGGCGACGTCGCCACGACCCTTGGCCTGCCCAAGGAAAACGTGCGCCTGATCTCGCCGTACATTGGTGGCGGCTTCGGCGGCAAACTGTTCATTCGTGCCGACGCGATCCTCGCCGCCCTCGGTGCGCGCCTGGCCAACCGCCCGGTGAAAGTCGCCCTCGCCCGCCCGCAAATGGCCAACAACACCACCCACCGCCCGGCCACGATTCAGCGCATTCGGATGGGCGCGACGGCGGACGGCAAGCTCAGCGCCATCGCCCACGAAGGCTGGTCGGGCAACCTCAAGGACGGCAAGGTCGAAGTCGCCGCGCAACCGAGCCAGTTGCTTTATGCCGGGGAAAACCGCCGGGTGACCATGCGCCGGGCGCCGCTGGATCTGCCCGAAGGCAATTCCATGCGCGCGCCGGGTGAGGCGCCGGGGTTGATGGCACTGGAAATCGCCATGGACGAAATGGCCGAGCAGCTCAAGCTCGATCCGATCCAGTTCCGCATCATCAACGACACCCAGGTCGATCCGGTGAAAACCGAGCGCCCGTTCTCCCAGCGGCGCCTGATCGAATGCCTGCAGACCGGCGCCGAGAAATTCGGCTGGAACCAGCGCAACGCCACACCCGGTAGCCGGCGTGAGGGTCGCTGGCTGATCGGCATGGGCGTCGCTGCGGCGTTTCGCAACAACCTGCTGCTGAAATCCGGCGCCCGGGTGCGGCTGGAGCGCGACGGCAAGGTCACGGTGGAAACCGACATGACCGACATCGGTACCGGCAGTTACACCATCATTGCCCAGACCGCCGCCGAGATGATGGGCGTGCCTCTGGCGGATGTGACGGTGCACCTGGGCGATTCGAATTTCCCGGTGTCGTCCGGTTCCGGCGGCCAGTTCGGCGGCAACTGCTCGACGGCCGGGGTCTACGCCGCGTGCATGAAACTGCGCGAAGCGATCGCCGGCAAACTGGGCATGAGCGGCAGCGACGTCGAGTTTGCCGACGGTCAGGTGCGCGCCGGCGGCAAGACCCTGCCGCTGCGCGATGCCGCAAAAGATGGCGTGGTCGAGGCCGAGGACAGCATCGAATTCGCCGACCTCGCCAAGCAGTATCAGCAATCGACTTTCGGTGCGCATTTCGTCGAAGTGGCGGTGGATGCAGCGACCGGCGAAGTCCGCGTGCGGCGCATGCTCGCCGTCTGCGCGGCGGGACGGATTCTCAACCCGAAAGCCGCACGCAGCCAAGTGATCGGGGCGATGACCATGGGCGTCGGCGCGGCGTTGATGGAAGAGCTGGCGGTGGACAAGCGGCTGGGCTTTTTCGTCAATCACGATCTGGCCGGATACGAGGTGCCGGTGCATGCTGACATCCCGCATCAGGAAGTGATTTTCCTCGACGAAACCGATCCGATTTCATCGCCGATGAAAGCCAAGGGTGTAGGTGAACTGGGGATTTGCGGCGTGAGTGCGGCGGTGGCCAATGCGATCTACAACGCCACCGGGGCGCGGGTGCGTGAGTATCCGATTACCCTCGACAAGATCCTCTCCTCCCTGCCGCCGATGATCTGACCCCTGTAGGAGCTGCAACAGGCTGCGAACTTTTGATCTTGATCTTCAAAGATCGCAGCCTGCGGCAGCTCCTACAGATATCAGTATGGATATTGCGCCGCACTCACCTGCTCCATCCACTCCACCACTTCACCGTCCAGCACCTCGGCAATCGCAATGTGCGTCATCGCCGTGGTCGGCGCGGCGCCATGCCAGTGCTTCACCTGCGGCGCGATCCACACGGTATCACCGGGGCGGATCTCACGAACCGGTTGCCCCCACTCCTGCACAAAACCTGAACCGGCGGTGACGATCAGCGTCTGACCCAACGGATGGGTATGCCACGCGGTGCGTGCGCCCGGCTCGAAAGTCACCGTAGCGCCGCTGACGCGCGCCGCATCGCTGCCTTTGAACGGTGCGTCAACGCGCACGGTGCCGGTGAACCAGTCCGTCGGGCCTTTGGCCGACGGTTGCGAGCCGTTAGGGGTGACGGTAATGCCTGAGATATGTGCATTCATCACAAGATTCCAAATCTGAAAGAGACCTCACCTGTAGGAGCTGCCGCAGGCTGCGATCTTTTGATCTTTGATTTTCAAAAACAACATCAAAAGATCGCAGCCTGCGGCAGCTCCTACAGGGAACTTGCGTCACTTTAGCAAGCCGTACTCTTCAGATAATCGACTAGAATTCGAAAAAACTTATGCAGGACATTCATCAATGCTTCGAGAAAACGCCAGTGACCTGCTCGCCTTCCTTGCCGTGGCCCGCGAGCGCAGCTTCACCAAAGCCGCAGCCAAACTGGGCGTTTCACAATCGGCGCTCAGCCATACCATTCGCGCCCTCGAAGCGCGCCTTGGCCTGCGCTTGCTGACGCGCACCACCCGCAGCGTCTCGCCCACCGAGGCTGGCGAACATCTGCTGCAAACCATCGGCCCGCGCTTCGAAGAGATCGAGCAGGAACTGGCGGCGCTGAGCAACCTGCGCGAGACGCCCGCAGGCCGGATCCGCATCAGTGCCACCGACCATTCGCTGAATTGGCTGTTGCGTCCGGTGCTCAAGGAATTCCTGCCCCAATACCCGGACATCGCCGTCGAGGTGATCTGCGACTACGGTTTCGTTGACATCGCCGGGCAAGGCTTCGATGCCGGCGTGCGACTGGGCGAAGATGTCGCGCAAGGCATGATTGCCACCCGCATCGGCCCGGACATGCGCATGGCTGTGGTTGGCGCCCCCGCTTACTTCGCCAAGCGTGAACAGCCACAAACACCGCGAGACCTGACCGCCCATGCCTGTAACAACCTGCGCCTGCCCACCAATGGCGGGCTGTACACCTGGGAGTTCGAAAAGGATGGCGAAAGCCTCAAGGTGCGGGTTTCCGGGCAAGTCACCCTCAATGGCGTGTATCCGCTGCTCGACGCTGCACTCGACGGTTTTGGCCTGAGCTACATTCCGGAAAACATCGTCGCGCCCTATCTGGCCGATGGGCGTCTGCTGCAAGTGCTGGCAGACTGGTGCCCGACGTTTGCCGGTTATCACCTGTATTACCCGAGTCGACGGCAGGCGGCGCCGGCGTTTGCGTTGCTGGTCGAGGCATTGCGTTATCGCGGGCAGGCAGCTATCCCAGCAGTGCAATCAACTGATGCCGCTGCGCATCGGTGAGCATCGGCCCAAACCCGGCGCCGGCGTTGTCGGTCATGTAGCGCGGATTGCCGGTGCCGGGAATCACGCAGGTCACCGCCGGGTGCGACAGCAAAAACTTCAGCGCCAGTTGCGGCCAACTGTTGACCTGCACGTCCGACACCCACGCCGGCAGCGGTCTGCCCTTGAGCCGCTCGAGCAACCCGCCACCGCCAAACGGCCGGTTGCAGATCACCGCGACCCCGCGCTCGCGGCACAACGGCAGAATGCGTTTTTCCACGCCACGGTCATCGAGGGCGTAATTGATTTGCAGAAAATCGAGTGGTTCAGCCTTGAGTACTGCTTCGACTTCGTCGTAAGCCGAGGGCGTGTAATGGGTGATGCCGATGTAGCGGATGCGCCCCTCGGTTTGCCACTCGCGCAGAGTCGGCAGATGACTTTGCCAGTCCAGCAGGTTGTGGATCTGCATCAGGTCGATGCGTTCGGTGCGCAGCAGACGGAAGGATTGCTCCATCTGCGCGATACCTTCCTCGCGCCCGCGCGTCCAGACCTTGGTGGCGAGAAAGGCCGGCGAACGCGGTTCGTGGATCGCCAGCAGTTCGCCAGTGGTTTGCTCGGCGCGGCCATACATCGGTGAGCTGTCGATCAGCGTGCCGCCCTTTCTGAACAGCTCGTCGAGCACTGCCGGCAGTTGTTTATAGGCGGTCTCGCCGGGCGCAACGTCGAAGCTACGATAAGTGCCCAGGCCCACCACGGGCAGTCGTTCGGCGCTGGAAGGGATGGCGCGGGTCTGCATGGTCTGGTCTCCTGCCTGGTTCGGCGAAGTGGCAGTCGGCGTAATGGCAGTGGCCAACGCCCGGTCAAAAGTCAGGACCGCCGAAACCCCGGCAGCCAGCGTGAGCAATCGGCGACGGGAGCACCCCTCAGTGTGGCTCATGCTGGTTCCCCTGCTGCGTGAATCTGTTGCACGTTGTGTGCGACGGCTGTCCCTCCACGGCGCTGGACTACACTGCGACAGCGAACACCCGCGTCCCGTTAAAGTTAGCCGAATGTCCAGAATCCTGATGTCAGTCGTCGCTTTGCTCATTGCCCTCTACTTTTTGCTGTGCGGGGCATTGTTCGTGTTCCAGCGTTCGCTGATCTATTTCCCCCAGCCTGGCAGTGCTGTGACCACGGCAGATTCACGGCTGAAACTGGCGATGCCGGATGCCGATGTCTGGGTAACCGTTCGCGAACACGCGGGTCCGAAAGCGCTGATCTACTTCGGCGGGAATGCCGAGGACGTGTCGCGCAACCTGCCTTCATTCAGCGCAGCGTTTCCCGATTACGCGGTGTATCTGCTGAACTACCGGGGCTTTGGCGGCAGCGACGGCTCACCCTCGGAGGAAGCGATTGCCGAAGATGCGCTGGCGCTGTTTGACCGGGTCTACGCCAGCCATCCGCAGATTGCCGTGGTCGGGCGCAGCCTGGGTTCCGGAGTGGCGGTGCGGCTGGCGAGTCAGCGCCCGGCGCAGACATTGATTCTGGTGACACCGTACAACAGCCTCGAAGAACTCGCCGTGCGCCAATATCCGTGGTTTCCGGTGAAATGGCTGCTGAAGGATCGCTTCGAGTCGGGCCGCTATGCCGCGCACATTCAAGTGCCGACCCTGCTGCTGGCAGCCAGCGATGACGAGGTGATTCCACGGGACAGCACGCAGCGGCTGCTGGGGCATTTCCCCAAAGGTGTGGCGACGCTGCGAGTAGTGCCGGATTCGGGGCACAACTCGATTGCCGAGCGGGCGCAGTATCTGCAGTGGATGCAGGCAGTGCTTGATCGCTGATAGCCGATTATTGCGTCGGCTGAACTGGCCCCTTCGCGAGCAGGCTCGCTCCCACCTGGCTCTGTGGGAGCGAGCCTGCTCGCGAAGGCGCCAGTGCGGGCAACACAAAATCCAGGATCACCCTCCCCTTCACACCCAGCAAAAAAGCCAGTTTGCCAGCATGAACCAAGTGCAAAAAGCCCAGTCCTAGTGGCGCCGCATTCCGCGGCTGCCCACTTCAGCACTGTCCTTTCCCCTGAGTCTGCCGTCCCATGCGCCATGTCGTTCGCTCATCACGCTTCGTTTCGCTGTGCCTGCTGATCCTTGCCCCACTGTTTACCGAGACCGCCCACGCCAGCGAAGAGCGGCAACTGGTGGCCGCCATCAACGATTATCGCGCCCATCCGCAACGTTGCGAACGTCGCCCTGCCCAGCGCCTGGCGCCACTGTCGCTGAAGTCGAATCTGGCATTGCCGATCGGCTATGGCTACGGCGGTGGTTTGCGCGAGAGATTGAAGTCTTCGGGATATTCGGCGGTGGCGGTGCGCAGCATCCGCATCGTCGGTGCCGGGGATGCCGAGGAAGCCTTCGAACAGCTGCAAGACAGCCACTGCACCGCCCTGCTCGACGCCCAGTACGCCGACATCGGCGTCAGCCGCGCCCGCGGTGAATGGCAAGTGGTGCTGGCGCAACCGGTGCTCGACAGTCGCGTCGGCGACAACCGCAGCGTCGGCAAAGCCTTGCTCGCCGAGGTCAACGCCGCCCGTGCACGCCCACGGATGTGCGGACGCCAGCGCTTCGCCGCCGCTCGCCCGCTCAGCTGGAACCCGGCGCTGGGAGCCGCCGCGCAAGGGCATAGCAAGGCCATGGCCTACGGCAACTACTTCGCCCACCGTGATCCGGACGGCGACATGCCGGCCGATCGCGCCCGGGCGGCAGGTTATCGGGGCCGGCAGATCGGCGAAAACATCGCCGCCGGCCAGAGTTCACCGGGCAAGGCGATGGCCGGATGGCTGGCCAGTCCCGGGCATTGTGCCAACCTGATGAACCCGATGTTCACCCAGGTCGGCGCGGGTTTTGCCAGTGAGGCGCGCAGTGATGAAGGGGTTTACTGGACGATGGTGTTTGGTGCGCCTTGATTCGCTGAGAGATTTTCCGTGAAGCTACTGGCCCCTTCGCGAGCGCTCCCACATTTTGTCCGGTTGAGGCTGAACCCATGTGGGAGCGAGCCTGCTCGCGAAAGGGCCAGAACAGGCACCCTCCATCACTTGGGCCGCCGCACCGCCCGCAGCCGCCCGCTCCCTCCGCCACCGCAGTAAAAGCGCTCGCCGTCATCCGCTTCCAGCCCGGAAACGCCTATCCCCGCAGGCATCTTCAAACGCTCCAGGACCTCGCCATCTTGCGGATCAACCCGGCGCAGTTCACTTTCATCGCCCTCCCAGGTGCCGTGCCATAACGCGCCGTCGACCCAGGTGACCCCGGTGACAAACCGGTCTGACGCCAGCGTGCGCAAGACCGCGCCGGTCTCAGGATCGACCTGATAGATCTTGCGTTCGCGATACTGGCCGATCCACAGCGAGCCTTCGGCCCAGGCCATCCCCGAATCGTTGCCGCCGCCCGGCGCCGGCACGGTGTTCAGCACACGGCCGGTGGTCGGGTCGATTTTCTGGATACGGCTGTCGGCGATCTGGAACAGGTACTGGCCGTCGAACGCGGTGCCAGCGTCGGCACCGACCTTGAGCGTGCGCACGGTTTTGCCGCTAGCCGGGTCCAGCGCATTGAGCTGGCCGTCACTGGCGAACCACACGTGCTGGCCGTCGAAGGTCACGCCGTGGACACGTTCGACGCCGTCGAACGGGCCGTACTCACGAAGGATTTCTGCGTTTGCCTGTTTCATGCTGCCTTCCTCGTTGGTAGGAGTGTCCAGCCTAGCCATTGCCCAACGACACCGGGAGTAACAAGATCGTCGCGAAACCCGGCACCGGCGGCGTGGTCCAGCGCCGCGCACGACCCACGCCGAACCCTTGCACTTTATCCGCCTGCGCCAGTGCTTCCAGTGAACGCTGCACTTGCCGCTGACTGCAGCCCAACGCCAACGCCAGCGCCGAACTCGACCAGGCTTCGCCATCGGCGAGCAAGGCCAGCAGCGTCGCGTACTTGTCCTCGACCGGCAAGGTGAGCAACGCCACATCATCGGCGACCAGGGCAAAACCGCGCGCCGTCGCGATGATCCGCGCCAGGGGCTGCAACGCCGAACGCAAGCGACCGATCTCCACCCGCAGGCGTGCGCGATGGGATTCGTCGCTCAGTTTCAAGCGAAACGCCTGAGCGATCAGCGCCTCTCTCGACACATCTTCCGGCCACGCCTGAGCCAGCATCCGCAGCAGACCGAACAGCACCGGCCGCGTCGCCAGGGCCACTGTCATCCCCACGCCGCGCACGCTGTAGCGACACGCATCGACCACCAGCGTCGGCGAGGCGAACAACGCTTCAACCTGCGCGAGCGTCACGGTCTGAGACCTGCCAGACACAATCAGTTGCGCCGCAGGTGCATCGAGCATGTGCAGGGCCTGTTCGGTCTCTGCGGTCAACGCTGGAATTGCCGCTTGCTGCGCCGCCCGTTGCGCAAGCTCCAGCGCCGCCCGCGCCGTTTGCGCCTGCACCTTACGCAGCGCAATACCGGCCGTCATCAATCCATGAGCGGCCCGCAACGGCGGGGGCAACGCGGTGGGATCAAGTGCGGCGAGTAACGCCTGCGCCTCATCGAGCTGGCCGATCAGCAACAGCCGGCGGATTTGCAAATAACGGGCATGTGCAGCGTTCAGGTGATCGCCGTGATCGAGCAAGAGCTGCCGCGCCGCCTCCAGCGCTTTAACCGGCCAGCCCAGATCCCGCGTCGCCAGCGCCACTTCGGCCTCGGCCACGACGCAGCGCGCTCGGGACAACGGCTCGTTGGCGCCGAACGCCTTGACCGCCCGCTGCAGCAGCGCCTTGGCTCGGGACACATCACCGAGCTGAGCCATGGCGATGCCACGCAGCGCCAGCGCAGGCGGGTCTTCACGCAGGGCGACGAGCTTCAACGCGGCCAGCGGATCACCCACCGCGAGCGCACGGCCGGCAGCGTTGATCAACGAGTCCATGACAGATCAGGCACAGTGAACATTTCCGGGACTGGATATCCCGGTTTAGTCCAGTTAGCGGACGGACACCAGTACGGTGTGATGCGAGAAATGACAACGCGGTAGAAACAGCCGCGCCCTTCGATAAAAAAGGGCGCTGGAGTCTGGTGGAGTGCTGCCGGGGTCAGACCGGGGAAATCGTCGCAAGCATTCCGATCAGAATGGTCAACGTCAGAAAACCACCGAGGAAAATCGCCATCTTGTTCATGCTGCTCTCCTTAATGTTGAGCTTGCGGTGCACCGGGCGCTTCGGGATGAAGGGCTGCCGCGGGTGACCGGATCGCCGGGCTATTCTGAGCGCCTGACTGAGCCGGTTACAGAGGCAGATCCAACAGAAAAATACGGATCAGATACCAAACTGATCTGTTCCGGACATGGCGTGATATTCAGATCGGCACACAAAGATTCGAGGGCACGCCGCTTTGAACTAGAGTGATTGCCGTCGCGCGAAAAACAACAACAATTCCAGGAGTGGTCAATGTCCGAACTGAACCTGCACCCCAACGCCGCCGAATCCTTGAAGCGTTGGCACGAGATGATCCGCACCGGCAACCTCAAGGCCTTGCCCGAGCTGCTTGATCCGAATGCGCTGTTCCGCTCGCCCATGGCCCACTCGCCCTACCCCGGCGCGCCTGTGGTGACGATGATCCTCAACACCGTGTTCAACGTGTTTGAAGATTTCAAATACCACCGTGAACTGGCGACTGCCGATGGTTTGAATGTGGTGCTGGAATTCAGTGCCAAGGTGGGGACGAAAGAGTTGAAGGGGATCGACATGATTCGCTTCGATGAGAGCGGGAAAATTATCGAGTTCGAGGTGATGGTGCGGCCGTTGAGCGGGTTGCAGGCCCTCGGCGAAGAGATGGGGCGGCGGCTTGGTGCGTATCTGGCAAGCGCGAAACCACAGTAGGATCAGGCGCCACAAAAAAAGCCCACTGACCATTACCGGTTCAGTGGGCTTTTGCGTATCTGGCGTCTAGTTACAGCGCCATGTCACGTGCAGCATTTTCCTTCGGCGCTTCAGCTTTCTCAGCTGCAGGTGCAGCCGGAGCAGCCTGACCGATCACCGGAGGCGTTGGCAGTTCGAGGATCTTGGCGGTGTACGCCCACTCTTGTGCCACTTTGGCCGGATCGTTGTTCAGCTGGGTGCCGTAGCTTGGAACGATCTGGTGCAGCTTGGCTTGCCACTCAGGGGTAGCGACTTTGTCTTTGAAGACTTTCTGCAGCACGCTCAGCATGATCGGTGCAGCAGTCGACGCGCCTGGCGATGCGCCCAGCAGACCGGCGATGGAGCCGTCTTGTGCAGCAACGATTTCGGTGCCCAGTTTCAGCACGCCGCCAGCGGCTTCATCACGCTTGATGATCTGCACGCGCTGGCCGGCTTGCCACAGGCGCCAGTCTTCGGCTTTGGCGTTCGGGAAGTATTCCTTCAGCGCGTTCAGACGGTCTTCATCCGACAGCATCAGTTGACCGGCCAGGTACTCGACCAGCGGGTATTCCTTGATGCCGACCTTGGTCATTGGCCAGATGTTGTGGGTGGTGGTGCTGGTCAGCAGGTCCAGGTACGAGCCTTCTTTGAGGAACTTGGTGCTGAAGGTCGCGAATGGGCCAAACAGGATGACGCGCTTGCCGTCCAGAACACGGGTGTCCAGGTGCGGAACCGACATCGGCGGTGCGCCAACCGAAGCTTTACCGTAGGCCTTGGCCAGGTGCTGCTCGGCGATGGCCGGGTTATCGGTCACCAGGAACGAGCCGCCTACCGGGAAGCCAGCATATTCCTTGGCTTCAGGAATGCCCGACTTCTGCAGCAGGTGCAGAGCGCCGCCACCGGCACCGATGAACACGAACTTGGCGTCGGTTTCGGTTTTGGTGCCGTCTTTCAGGTTTTTGTAGCTGACGCGCCAGGTGCCGTCGGCGTTCTTGGTGATGTCTTCGACTTCACTCGACAGCTTCAGGTCGAAGTTAGGCTTGGTCTGCAGGTAACCGGCGAACTGGCGGGTGATTTCGCCGAAGTTCATGTCGGTACCCAGCGGGCTCCAGGTGGCCGCGATTTTCTGGTTCGGGTCACGCCCTTCCATCATCAGCGGGACCCACTTCTTGATCACAGCCGGGTCTTCGGAGTACTGCATGCCGGCGAACAGCGGGCTCGCCTGCAGGGCTTCGTAGCGCTTTTTCAGGAACTTGATGTTGTCGTCACCCCACACGAAGCTCATGTGCGGCGTGGTGTTGATGAACGAGCGAGGGTTCTTCAGAACGCCTTGCTGAACCTGCCAGGCCCAGAACTGACGGGAAACCTGGAACGCTTCGTTGATCTCGACGGCTTTCGGGATCGTCACGTTGCCTTTGTCGTCTTCCGGGGTGTAGTTCAGCTCGGCGAGCGCCGAATGACCAGTACCGGCGTTGTTCCAGCCGTTGGAGCTTTCCAGGGCGACGCCATCGAGGCGCTCGACCATTTCCATCGACCAGCTAGGCTCCAGCTCATTGATCCACACACCCAGGGTGGTGCTCATGATGCCGCCGCCGATCAGCAGAACGTCGACTTTCTTTGCTTCTGCAGCATTGGCGGACGACATCCCCATCGCCAAAGCCAGCCCGAGCAAGGCTGTGTTCACTTTCTTAAACATCCGTTGCACCTATGATAAAACGCCTTCCGCCCGCCGCTGTTATCAGTATGCGATCCGCTTTGATGACGCTCAGGCTCGCGTCGCAGATTCCGGCACACTTCAATTTTGACGGGTGGGCACACAAGGCCGACGTACCGCATCGACCTCAGTTAATGTCCCTTCTGAACTGACTTTTTATCATTATTGGCTTCAGCTACTTGAGCGACAGGGATTCCGTCAGCCCGCCCAAAGGGCAGGCAAACTGAATAAGGTCAAACCAAGTTGGCGCGAAGAATATCACGTCAGGGCAAACCCGCGCGTCTGTTCGCGACCGGATAGTTTTCAATAGGTTCCTCGAGCGCTTTCTAACGTTCGTGCGTTTCTGCTACGTTGTACGACGACTGACAAATAACTCAGTCGTTTTCATGACCTACAACAACAAGGAATCCCCATGAACAGATCCAGACTGCTGCTCGGTCTCGTTTGCCTCTTCAGCGCCTACGTCGCCGCCGCCCCGGCGGAACAGGATGTCGCCCAGGCCGTCGACCACCTGACCCAGGCGATGCTGCACAAGGACGTTGCCGAACTGAACGCCTTGACCGCCGACAACCTCACCTACGGTCACTCCAGCGGCAAGATCCAGGACAAGAAAGCCTTCATTGCCGATATCGAAACCGGCAAGAGCGCGTTCAAGACCCTGGAGATGCAAAACCAGACCATCACCCTGTCCGGAGACACCGCGTTGGTCCGCCATCACTTTTCGGGGCAGGCCATCAAAGGCACCGAGATCGTGCCGACTGAAATCGAGAACTTCCAGATCTGGCAGAAGCAGGCTGGGAGGTGGTTGCTGGTGGGGCGTCAGGCGTACAAGTTCTGATTAAGTAGAAGGCTCTGGCGAGTACCTCGTCAGAGTTCTCTCCCCTGGTAAGCACCTTACCTACCTGTCCATTTCGCTCCAATTTGCTCCTCCCGTTTGTCCCCTGCCCTGATATGCTGCGTCGCTAAACCGTACAAGCTCGTCCTATGGAGTGATCAATGACCCGACTACGCGTCAAGCATTTCGGCCCTATCCGCGATGGTGTGAAGAACAATGGCTGGATAGCGTTCAAACGCGTGACGGTTTTCGTGGGTAATCAGGGCTCCGGGAAGAGCACGCTGGCCAAGCTTTACTCAACATTCTCCTGGATAGAGAAGGCGTTGGTGCGGGGTGATTACGATGAGAAATGGTTTGAACGAAAGAATAAGTTCATCAAACCGTATCTGACCTATCACAGACTGGAGCACTACCTCTCCGATGCAACAGAAATCGAATACGAGGGCGAGGCCTACTCGATTCTTTTTATGCGGGGGCAGTTGCATATCACTGAATCAAAAGGTAGTAGCTACCATCTGCCTCAGATCATGTACGTGCCTGCCGAGCGCAACTTCATCTCCTATGTCAGGCACCCTCGCGAGCTGAAACTGTCCTCGGATTCACTCAGGGAGTTCCTGACCGAATTCGATGCAGCCAAAGCCAATATGAAAGGCACTTTGCTGCTGCCTATCAATCAGGCCGAACTCGAATATGACAAGCTCAACGATATCCTCAATATTCGTGAGTCCGACTACAAACTCAGACTGGCAGACGCCTCCAGTGGCTTTCAGTCTGCCGTGCCATTGCATCTGGTGAGCCACTACCTGTCCAACGCGGTTCAAGAGCGTAGCGAAGAGCGGCAAGAGACAATGAGCGCCGATGAGCTGGATCGCTTCAGAAAAGAGGTTAAAGAGATCTTTTCCATTGATTCGCTGACAGAAGAGCAAAGGCGCATTGCTCTCTCCACGCTGTCCTCCAGATTCAACAAATCAGCGTTTATCAATATCGTCGAAGAGCCTGAGCAGAATCTTTACCCCCAGTCACAATGGGCCGTTTTGCAGAGTCTGCTGCGGTTCAATAACCAGGGGCAGGACAACCGTCTGGTGCTGACAACTCACAGCCCATACGTAGTGAATTACCTGACCATTTCGGTACAGGGCAAGCACCTGCAAGACAGCATTCTCCAGAAACAGCGCGACAAGGAACTGCTCCCTAAACTCGCCGCGGTTATTCCTTTGCATGCCTTGCTAGACGCCGAAGAGTTGGCGATATACCAAGCCGATGAAAGAACCGGATCTATCACGAAACTGCCAATGGTT
Source organism: Pseudomonas sp. IT-P260 (assembly GCF_949768395.1). Classification (NCBI taxonomy): domain Bacteria; kingdom Pseudomonadati; phylum Pseudomonadota; class Gammaproteobacteria; order Pseudomonadales; family Pseudomonadaceae; genus Pseudomonas; species Pseudomonas sp. IT-P260. The sequence continues at coordinate 314,304 of NZ_CATKPO010000040.1, read as the reverse complement.
GATGGCATTCCTTCCGATGACAATTTTCTGAACAGATCCTTGCAAGAAGGCAATGATTTATTTGATGCGCTCCTCGATATCGAGGAGGAGCTGAAAGGGTGAATTTTCTTGATATCCGCTGCCAGACAGGCCCGTTTACTGATGCCGAATTTGGACTACGCGACGATCAAGAGCGCCCTTTCGCTTATGTCGACTGAGACAATTCGAAAGAATGGGTAGCCACGGTATCGAACCCGCTCCAAAGAGCGATCGTATTTACCGCAATTGATAAATGCGTGATCAAAGACGGTGAGGAAAAAGGTCGGGATCGATGTGACTGCATGCTGAGCACCGATGACGCGTTGTACCTTGTTGAGTTGAAAGACCGAGATGGAGGGGGCTGGCAAGGACAAGGGATCAAACAATTGGAGTCGACAATTCAATTTTTGATTGATGCACACGGCGAGCAATTCTTGGCTAACTATCACCCCAAAATCGCCTACGTCTGCAACAAAAAGTCACCCTTCGTTAAACCAGAACTCAATGCGAAAAACCGCTTCAAGAAGTACAACTTCAGATTGAAGGTTGAGGCGACCATCAATGTACGGCGAAAAGCGGATCAATGATCCGCTGGCTCATTCCACTCTGACCAGATATCTACATTCCCCTCACAACCGAAACCGGTCCACCGACAACGCCAGCGCCCCCGCCAGACTCGACAGTTCATCAGTGGTGTTGGCCGTCTGCCCGATCACCTTGCTGTTGCCCTCGGACATCCCGGCGATCATTTCCACCTGATGGGCAATTTCGTTGCTGGCCTGGCTTTGCTCGCCGATGGTGCGGGTAATGTCATTGACCAGTTGCGTGGTGCTCAGGGTGGCGTCGAGGATCTCGCGGATCGCCCGTTCGACTTCCGCCGTGACCGCCATGCCTTTGTCCACCTGAGCCACGCCGGCCTCCATGCTGCTGACCGCTTCACGGGTACTGTTCTGGATACGCGCGACCATCGCCGCGATTTCCTGGGTTGAGGCGCTGGTCCGCGCGGCCAGACTGCGCACTTCGTCGGCGACCACGGCAAAGCCCCGGCCCTGCTCGCCAGCCCGCGCCGCCTCGATGGCGGCGTTGAGTGCCAGCAGGTTGGTCTGGTCGGCGATGCTCTTGATCACCTGAATGATGTTGAAGATGCCTTCGGATTCCTGATCCAGCGTGCGGATCACCTGTGCCGACTGCTGCGCCGAGCGGGCGATGTCGTCCATGTCGCTGACCACCTGATGGATCACCTGTCCGCCGCTCTTGGCCAGCGACTCGGCCTGATTGGCCATGCCCAGTGCGCGTTCGGCGTGGCGGGTGATTTCCTCGATGCTGGCGGTCATCTGGCTCGCGGCAGCGGCCATGGTGCCGGCGGCGGCGCTTTGCTGCTGACTGCTGTCGGCGACCTGATGGCAGCCGTGGCTCAACTGCTCGCTCATGCCGCTGACGCCGTGGGCGTTGCGGCGTACCACATCGATCATGTCGCGCAGATCACGCTGCATGGTCGCCAGACTGCGGATCAGCGTGCTGGCTTCATCCTTGCCGGCCGGTTCACTGATCGGCTCGCTGAGGTTGCCATGCGCAATGCTTTGAGCGATGTGGTTGGCGGACTTCAGCGGCCCCATGATGCTGCGGGTCACCCAACGCCCTTGCGCCAGCAATAACAACAGGCTGGCGAGCAGCACCACGCCGAGGGCGATGTTGGCATTTCGAATGGCGCTGTCGGTGGCTTTGCTGGTGTCCCGGGTATTGCTTTCAATCAGCTCACTGAGCGCGGCCATCTGCTCTTCAAGCTGAGTGAAGGCGGTGTTGAACGTACCGAGCTCCCGTTGCGCGCTGTCCGGGTTGTCCAGTGCCAGGCCGACAATGCGCTCGGCCGCCTCGATGTAGGTGTCCAGGCTCGGTTTGATCTGTTCGAGCGCGGTCTTGATTGTCGGGTTGACCGGCAGTTTGAGGTTTTCATCCAGCACTTCGCGAAAATGGCTCGCGTGCTCGTTGATCGAATCCCGCACTTCGGCGGCCGTGCCGGTGCTTTTGCCCAGGCCCACCAGCATCGCCGAGTACACGTCAGCCCGCAGTGCATCGTGCATCATGTCGGCTTCCATGTGATTGCGCAGCGCAGTCATGCTCACCGCGTTGTCGCCAACCGCCGCGGACATCCGCGTATTCCCCACATAGCTGACCAGACTCACGATCAGCGCTGTCAGCAGGCTGGTTGCTATCAGCAACAGCAAACGCAATTTGATCGACACGGTGGGTTCCTCCTGAGGCGCGCCGAATGCACCTGTCAGAAGTTCAGTTAAGCTTATTTGTGCAGATGTGCCGCTTCAGAGCGTTTCAGCAAGTATCCGCGTGTTTGAACGGAACTCCGGCAGAGGTCGCACCTCTGAGATTATGTAGTCTTCCTTTTTGCTTCGCGCTTGTGGAGGAACACCGTCATGCGCAAGTTAGTGCTCGTTTCTTCTCTCCTGCTGTGCCTCCCTGTCGGCTCGGCTCTGGCCCGTGTCGATGCCGGCGATGTCGCCACCTCGGCGGGTGTTTCCGCGTCACTTTACTCGACCTTCAAGGATCACAAAATGGTGATCCCGGCGCGCGATGACCTGTCAGCGTTCGTGGCCAGCGGCGGTGCCATACGAGGGGTTTATCTGGAGTCGGTGCTGCAACAGGTCCGGCACGACAACCCCGGTCTCAACGCCAGCGATGAAGACCTTGCCAACGCGATTCTGGTGCATTACGAAGGCCTGAATCAGTAGTTGTCACGCAGGCAGCGGCCGATGGATGGCAGCTGAAGGCACATAGGCAAAACAGTCCGACGGCCTCTATGATGGAGGCCATGACGACTCTTGCGCCGCCTGCGCCTTTGCGCTCACCCTGCCCGCCCGGCGCCTGCGATTGCGGGCGCGAATCGTTGCTGGAAAATCCCGGCAGCGATCTGCGCATCCTGCGCCTGACTCGCGAGCAGGAAAAAATTCTGCTCGCCCGCCTGGAACAACTCAAAGACCTCGCCGACCTGCGCCATCTGCAAGATCGCATGCACGAACAGTTGGGCCTGCGAGTTGAAGTTGCTCCGGGCTTTCATGAAGTGCGCACCATGCTCGGCATCGAGATTCAGATCGAAGCGCTGCCGGGGCTGTGCCGCAAGACGCGCAAAGCGATTCCGGCGGCCATTCGTCGAGGCCTGAGCAACCACCCTGAAATCGCTTTCGAACTCCTCAACGCCCACGACTTGCTGCGCGACACCTGATCATCTTTTCATGCCAACCCGCTTGCGCATCTCTGCAGTGATGCTCTGGCGGGTTTTCTTCATGTCGGCCCACGGCGCGTCGCCGACCTCGTTCAGGCGCTCATGGACATTGCTGATGTTCCACTGATTGCCACCCTTGATCTGCGCCACCTCTTCGCGAAACAGCGGCACCGACACCGGCAGCCCCTCGCGGGTGCGCGCCGCGTAGGCACAAATGGTGGTGGCACCCAGACCGTTGCGCAGGTAATCGATGAAGATTCGCCCCACCCGATTTTTCGGCCCGGACACTGCGGAAAACCGTTCCGGCAACAAATTCGCCATATGACTGACGATCGCATGGCTGAAATCCTTGACCTCGTCCCAGCCGTGCTTGCGGGTCAATGGCACCACCAGGTGAATGCCTTTGCCACCGCTGGTCTTGAGAAACGCCTTGAGCCCCAGTTCATCGAGCACAGTCAGGGTCAGCGCAGTGGCTTCGACCATGCTTTTCCATGGGAGCGCGGGATCCGGGTCAAGATCTAGGACAAAGCGGTCAGGCTTGTCCAGATCAATGGTGGTGGCGTTCCAGGTGTGCAGCTCGACCGTGCTCATCTGCACGGCGCCGATCAAGGCTTCGGCATTGTTGATCAGCATCACCGGTTGACCGGTGACCTCCTTGTCCAGCGTGGTGATGCCGGGAATCGCCAGACGCTCGGCGTTTTTCTGGAAGAACAGTTCGCCGGCGATACCGTCCGGCGCACGCACCAATGCCACTGGACGATCCTTGAGCTGCGGCAGGATCCATTCGGCGACGCTGGCGTAATACTCGGCCAGTTGCATCTTGGTGGTGCCACTGACCGCATCGATTACCCGGTCGGGGTGGGTGATGCGCACCTTGCCGCTGGCGAGGCCCAGCTGTGACGGTGCTGCTTCAGCCTTTTTCTTTGCCGGTGCAGCCTTTTTCGATGGGGTGACTTTCGCTGAAGTCTTCACGGGTTTCGCGCGCTCCTCGGTAATTGCCCTGGCCGGTTTGTCATTGCGCAGACCATGGAACACGGCATGGCGCACCGAGCCGTCCTTGGTCATTTCGGCGAATGCCACTTCCGCCAACAGATTCGGTTTGAGCCAGTGCACACCCTTGGCGTCGAAGCCGCTTGGCGGGTTGACCACGGCAGCCTTCTTCACCTGCAACGGCTTGAGTTGGGCAAGGATGCTTTTCAGGGTGGTGTCGTTGAACCCGGTGCCGACCTTGCCGGCGTAACGCAATTCGCCACTGTCGCGGTCATGCAAGCCCAGCAGCAAGGCGCCGAAGGCACTGCGCGCGCCCTTCGGATCGGTATAGCCGACAACCACGAATTCCTGACGATGCGTGCACTTGAGCTTGATCCAGTCGCTGCTGCGCCGCGATACGTAAGGCGAACCCAGGCGCTTGCCGATCAGTCCTTCCATTTGCATCTGGCAGGCGCTGTTGAGCAGCGCATCCGGGGTTTCGTCGAAGGCTTCGGAGAAGCGCAGCAAGGGCTGCTCGTGCCCTCCGAGTACCGTGGACAACGCCGCGCGGCGCTCCTCGACCGGCACCTCGCGCAGGTCGACCCCGTTGAGATACGGCATGTCGAACAGGTAGTACATGATGCTGCCGCTGCTTCCAGCTTCGAACGCATTCTGCAGTGCCTGAAAGTCCGGCACACCGTGTTCGTTGGCGACTACCATTTCGCCGTCCAGCCACGCCGATTCCAGGCCCAGCTCGGCCAGAGCCTGCGCCTGTTGCGGCAGCTTGTGCGTCCAGTCATGGCCATTGCGGGTAAACAGTTGCACCTCGCCGTGATCGATGCGCGCCATGATCCGGTAGCCGTCGAACTTGATCTCGTAGCTCCACTGCCCTTCCGGGGCGCTGTCGACCAGCGTCGCCAGTTCCGGCTTGAGTTGCGCCGGCAGTTTGGCCTTGCGCGCACCAGTGAGCGTACCGGACGCCGTTTTGCGCGGTTTGGCCGGGGCCTTCTTCACCGGTTTGGCTTGCTCGGCAGCAAGCTTGGGTTTGCCGATCAAGGTGCGTTCGCTGAGCACGCTGTGCGGCTCGGCGCTGAGTACGTCGTAATCGTCTTGCGGGCGCGCAGCGCTGTCCTGATGTTTGATCAGAAACCAGTTCTCCTTCTTGCCCGGCATGTGCGTGCGCACCAGATTCCAAAGGCCGGACAGCTTCTCGCCTTGCAGCTCGAATTTGAGTTTGCCCTTGGCGTAAGCCTTGGCCGGGTCTTCCTGCGGAATCCACACGCCACGATCCCAGACGATCACATCGCCGGCGCCGTAATGTCCTTCGGGAATGCTGCCCTCGAACGTCGCGTAATCCAGCGGGTGATCTTCGACGTGCACCGCCAGGCGTTTGACCTTGGGGTCGAGCGACGGCCCCTTGGGCACCGCCCAGCTCTTCAGCGCGCCATCGAGTTCGAGGCGAAAGTCATAATGCAGGTGCGAAGCGTCGTGCTTCTGGATGCAGAACTGCAGCGCATGGTCAGTCGCCTTGTTGCGGCCACGACGTTTGACCGCGGCAGGTTCTGACGTCGCGGAAAAGTCGCGCATGCGGTTGTAGTCATCGAGGTTCCTGGTCATGGCGCACCTGCCTTGTGTCAGCCAATGCGGGTCACGGTCAGCGCGACCACGGCGATCCGGTCTACACGCTGGTAACCGGGATTCAACAATTCTTCACCGAACACGTCGGGATCCAGTTCGCGATAGGTCCAAGCGAATCGCGCCGAATCCAGGCGTGGCACCACGGTGTCGAAAAACGGATCACGGCCATCGACCATGGCCACGCCGGTGTACAGCAGTAACGAGCCGCCGGGTGCCAGCCGATTGAGTGCCTGCTCGACAATACGCAGCGACAACCCGGCCCCGAGTGAACCTCCACCATTTCGGTAGGCGCGCCCGGCGGGATCGGCCATGTACGGCGGGTTGGCGACGATCAGATCGAAGTGGCCGTCGGTACCCTGCAACACATCGCTGGCCTGCACCTCGACGTTGGCAACCTCGGCCAATGCCGCGTTGATCGCGGTCAGGCGCAGCGCGGCGGGGTTGATGTCCACCGCCAACACTTGCGCTTCGCGCCGCGCGCGGGCAATCAGAATCGCGCCGACGCCCGCCCCGCAACCGATGTCCACCGCACGCTGGATCGGTGCAAAGCTCTGCTGCAGATGCGCGTGAATCAACTGCGCGAAACGGTAGGTGTCCGGACCGAAAAACACCGAATCGGCGGCATCGGTGGGATAGCCCGAATGCACGAACAACAGGTCATCCAGACTCGACCAGCGCACCCGGCTTTTCAAGCGGCCGTCGCAGGCGTCAATCACTTGCGCCTCTTGCAACTGCCGCTGCTCGTCGGCGGACAACAACCCCGGTTCGAACGGGCGCGACCAGCCGAAGACATCACGCAAGGTATAGGCCACCTGCCCCTCGTCCCGCTGGTTGACCCGCTGATGGGTCAAAGGCGTCGGCGTGATGAAACGATAACCGTCGGCCTGCAAGCGTCGACCGAGCTGCAGCAGCGTGAGATCGTCGGCAGACAAATGTTCTTCCTGATTCATGGAGAGTTCCTTAGCGCAGACTGGATTTGAGTTCGATGAAGCGACGCGTTGCCAACAGCCCCGCCGGGTGGGCATGGCGGGCGGGTGACAGCCATGGGATCAGCGTGGCCATTTGCGCGTGACCGTCCTGGCCTTGTAGCGAGGAGGTCAGACGCTGCACATCGGGATCGTGTTCGGGCACCGCGGCGTCCGGGGTGGCGACCTGACGGCTGCGTCTTGGCGTCGGATTCTTCTCCGAGGACGTCCAGTCGCCGGCGATCCAGTCGTGCAGCAGTTGCTTTTCATAAGGACTGAACACGCCGAACATCGCCGCACCGTCGCCGTCGATCAACTGCCAGAAACGGCTGGCCTGCGGATCCTGATTGCGCTTGATCCAGCCCTTGTCCTGCATCACCTGCAGAAACCCGGGCAGTTGCTCGGGCGTGGCCAGCCACTGATTGACGGTTTTGCCGTCGAAGCGGCAGTAGTCGGAATGCATGTGCTGACCGAACGGACGCTTGCGCTCGAGCATCGTCAGCACTTCCTGTTCCAGGTCGAAACCCTCGATGATGGCGCGGCTGCCCTGCCCTAGGTCGTTGAGTCGATAGCCCAGCGATACCCGGCGCAGAAACTCGCTGCGATCCGCTTCCAGCGGCAGCAGGTCGAGCACCGCCTGCACAGCTTTTTGCGCATGACCGGTGCTGGCGTTATCGATGGTCACATGCAGGGTGAAATAGTACGGATCGATGCCCAACTCGCTGAGCTCATAGGCACTGATCAGCAGGTGCAGCGGCAATTGCTCGTAACCGAGGTTGTAACCGATCACCTCCGGCAAACAAGCTTCACCGCAGGCACCGAGTGCCAGTTGCAATGCACCTTGCAAGTAGCGCTCATCGGCGATGGCGTTGGCATCCTGCAAACCATGTTCAGCGAGCAGTTTGCGGTAGATCACCACATGGTTTTGCGCAGGATTGCCGTCGCCGAGTTCTTCCAGATAGGTACACAGCAAGCCATCAAAACGCGGGTCGCGCCATTGCGCCAACAAGCCGTACAGCCACGCGCCATCGACCAGTTTGGTCGGTGCCACGGCTTGCAGAAAGTACAACGCGTGAGCCTTGTTGCTGAAGAACTGGCGCGGTCCGCCGGCCTGACGCTGTTGCAGGTAATCGGCGTACTGCCGGGCAACCTCGGTGCAGTGCCCGGCGACCCACTCCTGCCACGCCGACGGATCCTGCGGCAGTTCTTCAGGCAGCAGCGCGGCGCGCTGCAACTGCTCGGCGAGAAAATCCTGCGCGAGGGTCTCAGGCGCATCCTCAAGCAGCAATGCCTCATAAATACGCCGCAGGTCACCGTCGGCAGTGATGGGCTGTTGCTGCGCGCTCGGCGCCTGCAGAGGGGTCAGGGCAGTCATGTCAGTGTTCTCGTTCGGTTGGCCGGTCAGGGCGTTGTTTCACGCCTCTACATCAGCAGAGCAACCGCTACGGAGAAAAATTCAATCGACATGAAAAACGCCCTGACGGACGGCGATCAGCGCCAATTCTCTTTCACTTGGTCACTTGATCACTTGATCACTTGATCACTGTAGGAGCTGCCGAAGGCTGCGATCTTTTGATTGTGTCTTTTACGATCAAGATCAAAAGATCGCAGCCTTCGGCAGCTCCTACATTTACATCGTGTAATGGCTTGGCCGAGCGGATTGTTTCGGGAGCGCTAGTGTTCAAGGACGATGGTTACGGAGGGCAAAGGAATGCCTGAAGCTGCAAAAGCCTGCGGTCTACGCAAGGGACGCTATTCGGAGGTTGGGCGGGTTTATTTGCTGACAGCGGTGGCTGAGCAACGCCGACCGTTTTTTTCGGATTTGAGAGCAGGACGACTATTGGTAGGGCAGATGCGGGCCGCCGATCAAGCGGGAATGGTTCATTCGCTTGCCTGGGTTGTGATGCCGGACCACCTCCATTGGCTGGTCGAATTAAAACAAGGCTCTCTGGCGCAAATAATGTGCCGTGTCAAATCGCGCAGTAGTCGCTCGGTCAACCTGCTGCGAGGCAATTCGGAGCCGGTGCGGCAACGCGGCTATTACGACCGAGCTCTGCGTCGCGATGAAGATCTTAAAGCCGCTGCCCGCTACATTGTCATGAATCCATTGCGGGCCGGTCTGGTAAAGCGCTTGGGTGATTACCCGCTATGGGACGCAGTCTGGCTCTGAAGATCAAAAGATCGCAGCCTTCGGCAGCTCATACATTTGGAACGATTTCCCCCTGTAGGAGCTGCCGAAGGCTGCGATCTTTTGACTTTTGCTTCAGCCCTGCCCCTTGGCCTGCTGCTCCAGATGCACCTGCAATTGCGGGTCGATCTGCAGGGCGGCGGCCAGTTCATCCAGATAGTTGCGTTCGGCGTCTTGCTGGTCGTCCACCAGTATCACGCTGACCAGGTACATTTCGGCGGCCATGGCCGGGTCGCCGTTGGCGGCCTCGGCGACTTCGTTCGCATCCAGTGGCTTGGCGATTTCGCTTTCGAACCACTGCTGCAATTGCGGATCGTCGGTGTGCTTGCTGATTTCACTGTTGATCATCTGTTGTTCCCGGGTATCGATCTCACCGTCGGCCTTGGCTGCGGCGATCAGCGCCCGCAGTACGGCATGACTGTGTTCCTCGACTTCGGGCCCGGCCAGCAGGTTGGCGGTTGGCGGGATCTGTTGCGGTGCCGCTGAGGCCTGACTGCGTTGCCAGGCCTGATACGCCTGGAACGCCATCATCCCCAGCGACGCCAGCGCAGCATAATGGGTACCACCGGAGCGGCTTTGCGTACCGCCACCCAGCGCGCCGCCCAAACCACCACCGCTACCGCCGCCGAGCAGACCTCCGAGCAAACCGCCCAGACCGCCCAGCCCACCGGACTGCGCCGCACTGCCGCCGGGGCCTGCACCGCCACCCAACAGACCACCGAGCAAGCCGCCCAGTCCGCCGAGTCCGTCCGGATTACCGGTCGAGTCAGCACGTTGTTGTCCCGCCGAGGCCTGGCCTCGCAGCAGTTGTTCGAGCAAATCGCTGGTGTTCATGATGTCGTCCTCAGGCATTGGCATTCACTGCGTCAGGCAACGATAGACCGGCGCAGCCATCGCGCCAGCACCGTCTGGCTGACACCGGCGGTTTTCGCCGAGGTATTTTTCGAGCGGCCAGCTAAGATTCAACAGTGGTGAACCTTATCCCGGCCAGACCGGTCGATAGCTGCAACCCCGACCCGGTTTGCCGGCGCCCTTTGCTCGAGGGTGATACCCGGCTTGCTTCATTTTTCTGGAGAACGCCCCTGTGATATCGACCGTACACATCGCCAGGCTCAAAGCATGGGGCGCCCATGGTTTTACCGCGACCGGCGTGGTCACTGCCTTTCTGGCGACCCTCGCCCTGCTGGAGAACCAGCCGACCCATTGCCTGATGTGGCTGGGTGTGGCATTGATCGTCGACGGCCTCGACGGGGCGCTCGCGCGCAAGGTCAATGTGCAATCGGTGCTGCCGAGTTTTGACGGTTCGATCCTCGATCTGGTGATCGACTACCTGACCTACGTGTTCATCCCGGCGCTGTTCATCTACCGCTACATCCCCCTGCCCGACTACACCCTGCTGCTGAGTGTGTCGCTGATTCTGGTGTCGTCGCTGTTCTGCTTCTGCAACGTCAACATGAAAAGCAAGGACAACTATTTCGTCGGCTTCCCCGCCGCGTGGAACGTGGTTGCCCTGTGCCTGTACATCATTGGCCCGGGACCGTGGATCACTTTCCTGACCATCATTGGCCTGGCGCTGCTGACCGTCACCCGCATGAAGTTCCTGCACCCGTTCCGTGTGCGCCGGTTCATGCCGATCAACATCGCGGTCACGGCAATCTGGCTGTTGTGCAGCCTGTCACTGGTGCTCAATCACCCGGTGATCAATCCGCTGGTGATGGGGTTGTGGCTGCTGATGTCGGCGTACTTTCTGGGGATCTGCATCTGGCGTACAGCGCTGGAGTGGGTTGATGGGGCACATTTGAAATAAACCTGCCCTGTAGGAGCTGCCGAAGGCTGCGATCTTTTGACTTTGATTTTAAAAACCAAGATCAAAAGATCGCAGCCTTCGGCAGCTCCTACAGGGGTTTTCATTGGTGTCTCAGCGTTTGGTGATCACCACCTCCAGATACTCGCTCGGCACCACCAGCGAACCGGCTCCCGCCCGATTCGAGCGGTTGAGCAAGTCCGCCAGATCACTCTCCAGCGCCTGACCGCTTTCCGGTGGCAATGCCGCGAAGGCTTTGTGCACCGGCCCGTACCAGTGACGGAAGATGTCGATGAAATGCGCCGCCGAGCGATAACGGAAGTTGAACGTGCGGCGGGTGACCTGCAGCAGAAATTCACGTTCATCGAAGTGGCTGTGCAACCACGCTTCGGTGCCCCAGTTTGACGGTGGCTGCGCCACGGCGGGCGGCGGCACGTGGCGGCCGAGAACCTTGAACATCTGGCCGACGAAACCTTCCGGCGTCCAGTTCGCCAGACCGATGCGCCCGCCATGCCGGCAGACCCGCGCCAGTTCCGCCGCCGCAGTCGCCTGATCCGGGGCAAACATCACGCCGAAGGTCGACAGCACCGCGTCGTAACTCTCGTCAGCGAACGGCAACGCTTCGGCATCGGCGACCTGAAAAATCACCTCCAGATGTTCGGCTCGCGCCCGATCCTGCCCACGTTCGAGCAGCGCCGCGACATAGTCGGTCGAGGTCACCTGGCAGCCACGCCGCGCTGCCGCCAGGGTCGCATTGCCGTTGCCGGCGGCGACATCCAGCACCTCTTCATCGCAGCGCAGGTCGCAAGCCTCGGCGAGGTTTTCGCCGACGATCTGCAAGGTGGTACCGATCACCGCGTAATCGCCGCTGGCCCAGGCGACTTTCTGGCGCTCCTTCAGACCCGTCAGATCAATGGGCGTACTCATCAATCGTGCTCCGCAGCAGGTTGGAGAACTTCATTCAGCCGTGGTCGGGTCAATGACCGTCATCACCCTGGCCACGCTGTTGGCCGGGAAGCCGCCCAGCCTGGCGTGCTCGCGTACCTGCTCCTCGTCAGGGGCGATGTACACGCAGTAGATTTTGTCGGCCGTGACATAACTCTGCAGCCACTGCACTTGCGGCCCGAGTTCACGCAACACTTGGCAGGAGGTTTGCGACACGGCTTTGAGTGCTTGCTCCGACAGCTTTCCTGCCCCTGGAATCTCGCGTTCAATCACGAATTTCGGCATGGCAACCTCGCGTTCTTTTTATCAAGGACAGGGTCGGCAGTGGCCCTGCCTGTTCACTATCGCGCCGAGGGTCGATGGCGTCCGTGCCAATCGTCCGAAGAGCACGTAAAACAAGGGCTGGGCCGATGAATGGCGGTTTTTTGTAAAGCCTGCGAAACACCGTCGGGACTGCTCGGGATGGCGAGGAGCACTCAATTTTCGTTGTTGCAGCCATCGGCGAATTTACGGTAATCCAGCACTTGGGTTTTGCCTGCCGAATCGAGGTAGGTCATGCGCGCATCGACAATGCCGCAGGTCACCGAGGTGTCCTGGGTCATCGACAGCACTTTCTGCACGTCCAGGTGCGTGCCGTAGGTGTAGGTGTGCGGGGTGATATCGGCTTCGGCACGGGCCGACAGGGTGCAGATGTTCAGGGCGGCGAACAGGCACGCGGCGATCACGGATGTGCGGGTCATGGCGGTTACCTCAAGGCGTGGGTGGGTTGAGCCGAGGCAAGCTGGATGCGCCTCGATGGAGCCTATTTGAGGCGCCTGAGGTATCACGTCTGTGTCTGGAAATGCCCGTTATGACGCGTTGTGTATCTGCGCCACCCGGAGATACACAGCGATACAAAACCCTGAAAAAATCGCGTTTTTGCGTGTGTATGTATCCGTCATGGCGCCAGATACACTGCAATACAAACCCCGGCAGGCAAGCCGGCGCAGGCTCTATAGACTGCATGGCATTGCCCTTTGATAGAGGTTCTGCACCGATGGAACATGTCGATCACATTCTCATCGTCGACGACGACCGCGAAATCCGCGAGCTGGTTGGCAATTACCTGAAAAAGAACGGCCTGCGCACCACCGTGGTCGCCGATGGCCGACAGATGCGCAGTTTTCTCGAAGCCAACACCGTCGACCTGATCGTGCTCGACATCATGATGCCCGGCGACGATGGTCTGCAGTTGTGCCGCGAGTTGCGCGTGGGTAAACACAAGGCCACGCCGGTGCTGATGCTCACCGCGCGCAACGATGAAACCGACCGCATCATCGGCCTGGAAATGGGCGCTGACGATTACCTGACCAAACCGTTCGCTGCCCGCGAACTGCTGGCGCGGATCAACGCCGTGCTGCGGCGCACGCGGATGCTGCCGCCGAACCTGGTGGTCACCGAAAGCGGTCGTCTGTTGGGTTTCGGCCGATGGCAGCTGGACACCTCGGCCCGCCATCTACTGGACCAGGACGGCACGCTGGTCGCACTCAGCGGCGCCGAATACCGTTTGCTGCGAGTGTTCCTCGATCACCCGCAACGGGTGCTCAGCCGCGATCAGTTGCTCAACCTGACCCAGGGGCGCGAGGCCGATCTGTTTGATCGTTCCATCGATCTGCTGGTCAGCCGCCTGCGCCAGCGTCTGCTCGACGATGCGCGCGAACCGGCTTACATCAAGACCGTGCGCAGCGAGGGTTATGTGTTCTCACTGCCGGTGGAAATTTTCGGGGCTTCGGCATGAGTTTCAGGCTGCAGTGGCCGCGTACGCTGGCGTCACGCTTGTCGCTGATCTTTCTGGTCGGGCTGATCCTCGCTCAGGCGCTGTCGTTTGGCGCGCAGTACTACGAGCGTTTCCAGAGTGCCCGAAGCACCATGCTGGGCAATATGCGAAACGACGTCTCGACGTCGATCGCCATCCTCGACCGCTTGCCCGCGCAGGAACGGCCCGCCTGGCTCAAGCAACTGTCCCGCAGCAACTATGACTATCTGCTGAGTGTCGGCGAATCCGGTGCGCCGCTCGACCCCGAGGCCGACGAGGTGCCGGTGGCCGTGACCTCGATCAGCGCCGCGCTCGGCGGTGCACACCCGCTGAGCTTCACCCGGTTTGCCGGGGAGCAAAAACACTTTCAGGCCCATGTCAGACTCAGCGACGGCAGCCCGGTGACGATTGATGTGCGTCCGGCCATGCCGCCCTTGTCGCCGTGGCTGCCGGGGGTCTTGCTCGGACAACTGGCGTTGCTGATCGCCTGCACCTGGCTGGCGGTGCGCATCGCCATCCGCCCCCTCGCCCGCCTCGCCAACGCCGTGGAAACCCTCGATCCCAACGCCCATCCCGTGATGCTCGACGAGCAAGGCCCGATCGAAGTAGCCCACGCCGCGCGGGCCTTCAACGCGATGCAGACGCGCATCGCCGCGTATCTGAAGGAGCGCATGCAACTGCTGGCGGCGATTTCCCATGACCTGCAAACCCCGATCACCCGCATGAAGCTGCGTGCCGAGTTCATGGACGACTCAGTGGAAAAAGACAAACTGTGGAACGACCTCGGCGAAATGGAGCACCTGGTCCGCGAAGGCGTGGCCTACGCCCGCAGCATCCATGGTTCGACCGAAGAAAGCCGGCGCACTGACCTCGATGCCTTCCTCGACAGCCTGGTGTTCGATTACCAGGACATGGGCAAGGATGTACGCCTGATCGGCAAGAGCGCGGCGGTGATCGATACCCGCCCCCAGGCCCTGCGGCGGGTGCTGGTGAACCTGACCGACAACGCGTTGAAATTCGCCGGTGCCGCCGAAGTCTGGGTCGAAGCCCACAAGGATAGCCTCGCAATTACCGTCATGGATCGCGGCCCGGGCATCGCCGACGCCGAACTGGCGCACGTGCTGCAACCGTTCTATCGCGTGGAAAACTCGCGTAATCGTGATACCGGCGGTACCGGTCTGGGACTGGCGATCGCCCAGCAACTGGCCATGGCCCTCGGGGGTTCGCTGACCCTGAGCAATCGCGAGGGCGGTGGGCTGTGTGCCGTGCTGAAGCTGCCGCTGCACCCCTGAGCCGTTCAACGGCCTCTGTTCAATCGCTGCCGACAGGTAACGGACGGTTAACGTGCACATTGTTGCGCCATGCCTGCACCTTTGTCGCAATCCACTGACTGCGCCGCCGGGTTGTCGCACTTATTGTCGTGTTGTCCGTTTCGCGTTGGCGACCACTGGTCACCACTGTCAGATCTGACAGTGGTGAATCAGCGTCGGGATGCGGTTCCATGGCGATTGGTCCAACCTGTCGGGGCGCAACATGACTCTGCTCGAATCCGTCAGCCACGTGTGTACGCGCCTTGCCCCCGGCGGCTGGCACTCGCTGATGCTCGCCCACGGCCTGGATCTGCTCGGTGAACCGTTCGCTGCCGAACTGCAAAAGCCGCTGAACATCGACCGCTCGATACCGGGGTTTGCCGATTTCACAGTGGCCGGCAGCCGCGCGATCGAAGCCGGCGTGCCGGCGCACAGCCTGCTGTATCACGCGCTGGCCTCGCCCGATGTGCTCTGCGATGAGAACGGGCAAACATTGCAACTGTTTCCCACCGCCGCCGAGATCGAGACAGTGCTCGACTATGTCTACAGCGTCATCCCGCCCACGCTCGACAGCCTGCGCCACAAAGCCCGGGGCGCGCCGTTGGCGGTGGTCGCGTTCGCCAGTGAATATCGTTGCGCCGCCGACACCGTGCATGGCCGGCATGCCGACCTGTGCTTCTCGCGTACCGGTATCGCCCGCGTCGGCATCGCCCCCGCGCGCTATGACGCGATGCGGCGCAGTTTCCTGCCCTTTGTCGACGATGACCCGCACGGCATCCGGGTGATGCCGGTACGCTACAGCGCCTACATTGCCGTGCAACTCAAGGGTGATGCCGAACGCTTCGGGCCGATGGATTTCCAGGTGGATCTCGACCCCGGGCTGGATTTCTGGGTGCCCGTGCACAAGTTGTTCAATGGTTCGCAGTGCCTGGAGGGGCTGAACCTGACGCTGACGCTGGACAACCACCAGATCAACGAAAAACTGCGACATATTCATTTGCGCCACAGTGGCACCGGTTGGCAGGAACCGCAGATCAGCCAGCCGCCCTTCGTCGTGACGGACAATCTTGCGCATTGGGCGTCGGCTATGGATCTCGGGCCGGGTCTGCTGGTGCCGGAAACCAGAGCCCGGCTGGTCGCGCCTGTCGAGTACCAGGGCAAACCGTTGTCCTTTGTGCTGCCGGCCAACACCGGCGGCATGGTGCACGGACGTCACCGGGTCGAGGCGGATGGCAGCATCGAAGATCTGAACGACCACGAAGGTGTCGACGAGTTGGTTCGTCAGGGCGGTTATCGCGCCTTGCATTATCAGGACGGCACCGCCGATGGCTGGGTGTTGCCACGCTGTCGGATGCTGGAAAACTGCTTGCCGACGGTAGCCGCCTATTCGCTGATTGGCCCTCCGGATTTCTACCCGTTATGCACTCAACGCCGGCTGTTGCACTGGCTCCGCAATGAACCGACGCTACCAGGTGCCGGCGTCTGGCACGCCCGACTGGAAGCACTCTCTAACGTACGCTACTGCGCCAACCTGGACTTGCAGGATCAATTGTTCTCCCCGGCTGACCGCGGGGTGAGCGCGATAGTCGGCCTCGTCGATCAGCTCGGCCCGCCGCAATCCAACGGCGCACAAACGTCACCCTCGCGGCCCACCTCGCTGCCCGACGGCGCCGCCGGTGTGTTCGGGCCGGGCTGGGAGGTCGGCTGGGTTCGCCAGCGCACGGCGGACGACGAATGGATCAACGTCCTCGCTGGTTATCAGATGGCCAGCCCGTTTCCCGAGGATGCCAAGATCTGCGCCGCGCTAGGTTCTTTCTGGCCCGGGGTCGCGCCGGATTCGGCACGGGTTTTCGAACCGCGCTCGACGCTGCACAGCATCATTCCCCTGACCGATGAGGAAATCGGCATGGGCGGCGTGGCCTGGGATAATCAGCGCGCCCCGCAACTCATCACTGAAGACGAGCACCTGATCGTCCAATACCACGCGTACGCCCATGCCGATTACACACAGGTGGCCCTCGATGGCCGGTTTTCCCTGAGCCTGACCGGCCACACCGCGCAAGCCGCGTATCAGCAACGCGTGCGCTCGATGTATCGCGTGTACCGCGTGCTCGGCGCCGCCAGCGACAAGCCACTGCGCAATGCCTGGCCGCTGCTGTCGTTCGTTGAGTTGCAGCGGCCGAATGCCGAACTTGAAACCGCGCAGGAAGAGTCTGGGCGGGTTCTCGACGGCTGGGTGCAGCGCTTTTTGCTGTACAAGCGCGGTGCAGTGAAAGTTGCTGAAAGTGATTTCAGGTTACGCCACGTTGAAGTCGAAGAGCGGGTGATTCTGCTAGTCAGCGCGGATGCAATCCTGATCAAACGCGACACCCTGCCATGGCAGGTAGCCGATGAAGCCATTTGACGTCGTGATCATCGGCGCCGGGCCTGCGGGCAGTGCAACCGCGATCAGTTGCGCCCGACACGGTCTGCGTGTGGCCTTGATTGAACGGCAGGCGTTCCCGCGCTTTCGCCCCGGGGAAAGCCTGCATCCGGGCATCGAACCGCTGCTGCAGCAACTGGGGGTTGCCGAGCAACTGTGTGGCCGCACGGCCCGGCGTTTCGATGGCCACTGGGTGCACTGGGACGGCGCACCGCGCTTCAATGGTTTTGGTGCCGATGATCGCGGCGCCTGGCAGGGTTTTCATCTGGAACGAGCACAACTGGATGCGGCGTTGCTATCGAGTGCCGCCGCGTTGGGTGTAGAGGTCAATCAACCCTGCCGGGCACGACGGGTACTGACCCAAAGCAACCGAGTAATCGGCGTGGAAACCGACAGCGGCTGCTTCTACGCGACCTGCCTGATCGACGCCAGCGGCGCCGGCTGCTGGCTCGGTCGCCAACTCTGTTTGCCGGTGCGCCACTGTTCACCGCCGCTGGTGGCGCGTTACGGCTATTTGCAAGGCCACAGCGCGACCTATGCAACGGCCGCGCATTTGCTGGCCGATCCTGACGGGTGGACCTGGATCGCCCAGGTTGAGCCCCAGTTGCTGCACTGGACGCGCCTGACATTCGAAAACAACGGCCGATCGGCGAGCCTTCCCTTGGCGCTGCATGCATTCCCGGCCGTGGGGCCGGTACGAGGCGCCGATGTGACCTGGCGCATCACCACGACCGCCGCCAGTGCCGGCTATTTTCTGGTCGGCGATGCGGCCAACCGGCTCGACCCGGCGTCCTCCCACGGCGTGCTGAACGCGTTGATGAGCGGTATGCAGGCTGCGCAAGCCGTGGCGGATTGTCTGCGCAAACCGGCCTTGCAAATACCGGCGCAGGCGCAATATCGCCATTGGCTGAACGCTGGATTCGCGCGCGATATGATGCACTTGCGCAATTTCTATCGTCAGCATCCCTGCCCACCGTCCTGGCTGCCTGCCGCATGACTCACAGGAAGCTGGCGAGCACGGAGTCGTCATGAAACTGCCGCAACAACGCCGATCCGCCGACTGTATCCTTCCCACAGTGATAAAACCGCACGGGCTTTGCAGGTTCACAAAGCCTGCAGGTTGCCCAAGCCCGGCTAGACTGATTTATTACCCAGTCGAGGGGGCTGCAGGACGCATCGTCTCGCCCTGCCCGCATCCACGACCACCGCCCGGTGGTGTATGCCTCGACCTTCAACACCGCCGGACTGTGATCCTGTTTCAGGAGCACATGTGATGGACGAGGCCCGACTCAACGCATTCATGGGCAAACTGGTCAACGACATGGGCGGCGCCGCAATGCTGGCGAACGTCATCGTTGGCGAAGAACTCGGGCTGTACCGGGCAATGGCCGACAGTCAGCCGATTACCCCGCAAGCCCTCGCCGAAAAAACCACCTGCAATCCCCGACTGGTGCGCGAATGGCTCAGCGCGCACGCCGCGTCCGGCTACATGGAACATCACGATGGTGAGTTCCGTCTGCCGGAAGAACAGGCACTGGCACTCGCCGTCGAAGACTCACCAGTGTACGTCGCCGGCGGCCTCGGCGTGGTGGCCTCGTTTTTCCACGACAAGGACAAACTGGTCAAAGCCATGCGTGGCAACGGCGCCCTGCCCTGGGGCGATCACCATCCGTGCATGTTCAGCGGTACCGAGCGCTTCTTCCGCCCCGGCTATAAGGGGCACCTGATCGCGGAATGGCTGCCGGCGCTAGACGGCGTGGTGGCCAAGCTCGAAGACGGCGCCAAGGTCGCCGACATCGGCTGCGGCCACGGTGCCTCGACGGTGATCATGGCCCAGGCGTTTCCCAACTCGCGCTTCGTCGGTTTCGACTATCACGCACCGTCGATCACCGTCGCCACTCAGCGCGCGGAAGAAGGCGGCGTCAGCAGCCGGGCGAAGTTCTTCCAGAACACCGCCAAAAGCTACCCCGGTGACGACTATGACCTGATCTGCTATTTCGACTGCCTGCACGACATGGGCGACCCGGTCGGCGCTGCGCGGCATGCGTTCGAATCATTGAAGGACGACGGCACGGTGCTGCTGGTCGAGCCATTTGCCAACGATACGCTGGACGACAATATCAACCCGGTCGGACGCCTGTTTTACGCGGCCTCGACCTTTATCTGCACGCCGAATTCGCTGTCCCAGGAAGTCGGCCTGGGGCTCGGTGCGCAGGCGGGTGAAATGCGCTTGCGCAAGGTGTTTGCCGAGGCTGGGTTCAAGCATTTTCGCCGGGCGACGCAGACGCCGTTCAATCTGATTCTGGAGGCGCGTAAATAATTCGCTGCTATCACCTGTGGCGAGGGAGCTTGCTCCCGCTGGATTGCAAAGCAAGCCCAAAAACAGGCCTGCTGCGCAGTCAAGCGGGAGCAAGCTCCCTCGCCACGCGGTTAATGCTAACCTGCGAGCACCGTCCTCCCCGGAGTGCTGAGCATGCTCGACAGCCCGATCCGCGAACACTTCAACACCCTGTGCCAGGCCATGGCCGATGGCGATTTTCTGGTGCTGACCGGTGCCGGCATCAGCACGCCATCGGGCATTCCGGATTACCGCGACAGCGAAGGTGTGCGCCGGGGCCGGCAGCCGATGATGTATCAGGAATTTCTTGCTGCCCCCGAATCCCGTCGCCGCTATTGGGCGCGGGCCATGCTCGGCTGGCCCCGGGTGCGCCAGGCGCAACCCAACGCCGCGCATACAGCACTGGCGGATTTGCAGCGCCAGGGACGGATCAGCGCGTTGATCACACAGAACGTCGACACCCTGCATGATCAGGCCGGCAGTCCGGATGTGATCGAACTGCACGGCAGCCTGCACCGGGTGCTGTGCCTGGATTGCGGCCAACGCAGCGCGCGCGATGAGATTCAGCAACGCATGGTCGAGCAGAATCCGTATCTGGCCGGGGTCGATGCGGTGCAGGCGCCGGACGGCGATACCCTGCTCGATCCGGCCTTCGAGGCGCGCTTTCAGACGCCGCAATGCCCGTATTGCGACGGGGAGCGGATGAAGCCGGACGTGGTGTTCTTTGGCGAGAACGTGGCGCAGCCGACGGCGGCGCGGGCCATGGCCGCAGCGGAAAAAGCCGAGGGTTTGCTGGTGGTGGGTTCGTCGCTGATGGCGTATTCGGCGTTCCGTCTGTGCCGGGTCATCGCAGATCGTGGCAAGCCGTTGCTGGCGATCAATCTGGGCAAGACCCGCGCCGATGATCTGCTGGATCTGAAGATCGAGGCGTCATGCGAACAACTGCTGCCGTTGCTGGCGCAACACTTATCTACCTGAATCCGCACTTTTTTTGTAGGAGCTGCCGAAGGCTGCGATCTTTTGATCTTGCTTCCAAAAAACAAAGCCAAAAGATCGCAGCCTTCGGCAGCTCCTACAGGGGTTAAACGTTTGAAGATCAGTGTTCGGCTTTGAGGATGTCGAACAGTGCCTGCGCCGCCGCCGACAGTTCATTGCCTGGCTCGGTCAGCACGCCAATCGCTCGCTCCACCGAATCATTCAAGGTCAGGCAATGCGCGCCCAGTTCGAGCATCTGCTCGGCACACAACGCCGGCACTGCACTCACTCCCAGCCCACTGGCGACCATGCGTCCGACGGTTGCCAGTTGATGGCTTTCGAACTCCACCGGCAGCTTCATGCCCCGCGCCTGCAAGTGTTCTTCGAGCATCACCCGCACTGTCGACGGCCGTTGCAGGGTGATGAACGGTTCCTGCAGCAAGGTCTGCCAGTCGATTTCGCCAAGCCTGGCCAGCGCTGAATCTTGCGGCACCACCGCGACAAAGCGGTCCATGTACAGCGGGGTGAACGTCAGCGAGGTGTTCTGCATCGGCTCGAACGCGACACCCAGTTCCACGTGGCGGTCGCGAACCATTTCCAGCACTTGCTCGTTGATCACGTCGTTGACCGTGACATTGACGTTCGGATAGCGCGCGCGAAACGTCTTGAGGATCGGCGGCAACAGGTTGCCGGCAAACGACGGCATCGCCGCCAGCGTCACCCGCCCGCGTTGCAGGCTGAAACGCTGGCGCATTTCGTCTTCGGCGTTGTCCCAATCGGCGATCAGGCGCCGAGCCAGCGGCAGCAGCGATTCGCCCTCGGCGGTCAGCGCCACATTGCGCGTGTTGCGGCTGAACAGCCGCCCGCCCAGCCCCTCCTCCAGCGCCTTGATGGTCAGGCTCAGCGCCGATTGCGACAGGTGCAGGCGCTCGCAGGCCACGGCGAAACTCAGGCTCTGGGCCACGGCGAGGAAGGCGCGGATCTGTTTGATGGTCATACTGGATAACGCCCTGTTAGCGATATTGCCGGATAAACACCGTACCCACTGTAGGAGCTGCCGCAGGCTGCGATCTTTTGATCTTGATCTTGAAAAACAAAATCAAAAGATCGCAGCCTGCGGCATCTCCTACAGGGTAATAACCGACACTGTTGAGTTTTATCTATCAATCAACCTTAAAAATCAACTTAACAAATATATCCTTCAGCGAGACACTCCAGTCATTCGGCTAGCCAGCCGCCCGACAAACAATAAAAGAGGTGCATATGGCAGGTTTCGACAAGCGCGTGAGTTCCTACGAGGAGGCCATGGCGGGTCTTGAAGACGGCATGACCGTGATTGCCGGCGGCTTCGGCCTGTGTGGCATCCCGGAAAACCTGATCGCCGAGATCAAGCGCAAAGGCACCCGCGACCTCACCGTGGTCTCCAACAACTGCGGCGTCGACGGTTTCGGCCTTGGTGTGCTGCTGACCGACCGTCAGATCCGCAAAGTGATCGCCTCCTACGTCGGCGAAAACAAACTGTTCGAAGAGCAACTGCTCAAGGGCGATATCGAAGTCATCCTGACCCCGCAAGGCACCCTCGCCGAAAAAATGCGCGCAGGCGGCGCCGGTATCCCGGCCTTCTTCACCGCCACCGGCGTCGGCACTCCGGTCGCCGAAGGCAAGGAAGTACGTGAATTCAACGGGCGCAAGTACCTGATGGAAGAGTCCATCACCGGCGACTTCGCCATCGTCAAAGGCTGGAAAGCCGACCATTTCGGTAACGTCATCTACCGTCACACCGCGCAGAACTTCAACCCGCTGGCGGCCACCGCCGGCAAGATCACCGTGGTCGAAGTCGAAGAAATCGTCGAGCCCGGCGAACTGGATCCGTCGCAGATCCACACCCCCGGCATCTACGTCGACCGGGTCATTTGCGGCACGTTCGAAAAGCGCATCGAACAGCGCACCATCCGCAAATAATTCAGGCTGACGGAGAATAAAAACATGGCACTTACCCGCGAACAAATGGCTCAGCGCGTCGCCCGCGAAATGCAGGACGGCTACTACGTGAACCTCGGTATCGGCATTCCGACCCTGGTCGCCAACTACATTCCCGAGGGCATGGAAGTCATGCTGCAATCGGAAAACGGCCTGCTCGGCATGGGCCCGTTTCCGACTGAAGACACCATCGATGCCGACATGATCAACGCCGGCAAACAGACCGTCACCGCGCGCATCGGCGCATCGATCTTCAACTCCGCCGAATCCTTCGCGATGATCCGTGGCGGCCATGTCGACCTGACCGTGCTCGGCGCGTTCGAGGTCGACGTCGAAGGCAACATCGCCTCGTGGATGATTCCCGGCAAACTGGTCAAGGGCATGGGCGGCGCCATGGATCTGGTGGCCGGCGCCGACAACATCATCGTCATCATGACCCACGCCTCCAAGGACGGTGAATCCAAACTGCTGAGCAAATGCAGCCTGCCGCTGACCGGCGCCGGCTGCATCAAGCGCGTGCTGACCGACCTCGCCTACCTGGAAATCGAAAATGGCGCTTTTGTCCTCAAGGAACGCGCACCTGGCGTCAGCGTCGAGGAAATCGTCGCCAAAACCGCTGGTAAACTGATCGTCCCGGATCACGTACCGGAAATGCAGTTCGCTGCCCAGTGAGGAATTCGAAAATGCAAGACGTCGTAATTGTTGCCGCCACCCGCACCGCAATCGGCAGTTTCCAAGGGTCGCTGGCCAGCGTGTCCGCGGTGGATCTGGGCGCTGCGGTGATCCGCCAACTGCTCGAACAGACCGGTCTGGACGGTGCGCAGGTCGATGAAGTGATCATGGGCCAGGTGCTGACCGCCGGCGCTGGACAGAACCCGGCGCGTCAGGCGGCGATCAAGGCTGGCCTGCCCCACGCCGTGCCGGCCATGACCCTGAACAAGGTCTGCGGCTCGGGCCTGAAAGCCCTGCACCTGGGCGCGCAGGCGATCCGTTGCGGCGATGCCGAGGTGATCATCGCTGGCGGTCAGGAGAACATGAGCCTGTCCAACTACGTGATGCCGGGTGCTCGCACCGGTCTGCGCATGGGTCACGCGCAAATCGTCGACACCATGATCAGCGATGGCCTGTGGGATGCGTTCAACGATTACCACATGGGCATCACCGCCGAGAATCTGGTCGATAAATATGAGATCAGCCGCGAACAGCAGGACGCCTTCGCCGCCGCTTCTCAGCGCAAGGCCGCCGCAGCCATCGAAGCCGGGCGTTTCGTCGATGAAATCACCCCGATCCTGATCCCGCAGCGCAAAGGTGATCCGGTCGCGTTCAAGGTCGACGAACAACCACGCGGCGACACCACCGCCGAATCGCTGGCCAAACTGCGTCCGGCGTTCAAGAAGGATGGCAGCGTCACCGCCGGCAACGCCTCCTCGCTGAACGACGGCGCCGCCGCCGTCATCCTGATGAGCGCCGAGAAAGCCAAGGCTCTGGGCCTGCCGGTGCTGGCGAAAATCGCTGCTTACGCCAATGCGGGTGTGGACCCGGCGATCATGGGCATCGGTCCGGTCTCGGCCACCCGTCGCTGCCTGGACAAGGCAGGCTGGAACATCGGCCAACTGGACCTGATCGAAGCCAACGAAGCCTTCGCCGCACAATCGCTGGCGGTGGCCAAGGATCTGCAATGGGATCTGGACAAGGTCAACGTCAACGGCGGCGCCATCGCCCTCGGTCACCCGATCGGTGCGTCGGGCTGCCGGGTGCTGGTGACTTTGCTGCACGAGATGCTCAAGCGTGATGCGAAAAAAGGTCTGGCGACCTTGTGCATCGGCGGCGGTCAGGGTGTGGCGCTGGCGCTGGAACGCGGTTAACCCAAAGGAGCAATACAGGCGGCGGACGGATCCACGACATCCGCCCGCTGTCTGGTTTCATCGCTTTTGTGGCGAGGGGATTTATCCCCGATGGGATGCGCAGCAGCCCCAGAATTTTTCGCCTCGACACACGTCTTTGCCAGCGCTTCGCACTGGATCGGGGATAAATCCCCTCGCCACAAGGTGCTTTGAAAGTCACACCACCATCTGCAGAATCAACCAGGCATTCGCCCCACTGATCACCACAAACAATCCCCACGCCAGCACCCGGGTCGGCAGCCGATTCACAAACGGCCCCATCAGTTGTTTGTCGCTGGTCATGCGAATCAACGGGTACAGCGCAAATGGCAGTTGCAGGCTCAACACCACCTGACTCAACACCAGCAATTTGCCCACCGCGTTATCGCCCATCAGCCACACGCCAATGAATGCCGGGATCAACGCCAGCCCGCGTGTGATCAAACGCCGCTGCCAGCAGGGAATCCGCAGGTTCAGGTAACCCTCCATGATCACCTGCCCGGCGATGGTTCCGGTGAACGTCGAGCTTTGCCCCGACGCCAGTAACGCGACGCCGAACAGCACACTGGCCAGCGCGCCACCGACCAGCGGGTCGAGCAGGTGGTAGGCGTCCTGAATGTCGACCACGTCGGTATGCCCCGACTGATGAAAAGCAGCCGCCGCCAGAATCAGGATCGCCGCGTTGACCAGCAGCGCCAGCGCCAGCGAGCCAATGGTGTCGATGCGCGCCAGGTTCACCGCGTCCTGCTTGCTCGCCAGGTCCTTGCCGATCATCCGCGTCTGCACGATCGAAGTGTGCAGGTAGAGGTTATGCGGCATCACCGTGGCGCCGAGGATACCGATCGCCAGGTACAGCGGCGCGGCATCGCTGATCGCCGAGAGCGACGGTTTGAATCCGGCGAACACCTGCGGCCAGTAAGGTTTGATCAGCACCAGCTCAACGAAGAAACACACGCCGATGGTCGCCACCAGCACCAGCATGATCGCCTCCAGCCGACGGAAGCCACGGTTCTGCAGGGCCAGCACCAGCAACGTGTCGAAGGCAGTCAGGGCAATGCCGAAGGTCAGTGAGCAACCGAGCAACAAGTGAAACGCCAAGGCACAGCCGAGCACTTCGGCCAGATCAGTGGCGATGATCGAGATTTCCGCCAGCACCCATTGCAGGCGCGCGGTCGGGGTGCTGTAGCGCTCGCGGGACAATTGCGCGAGATCGCGACCGGTGGCGATGCCCAGGCGCGAGCACAGGCATTGCACGACCATTCCCGCCAGACTCGCCAGCAACACCACGAACAGCAGGCTGTAACCAAAACGCGAACCGGCCTCGATCGCGGTCGCCCAGTTGCCCGGGTCCATGTAGCCGATCGACACCAGCAAACCGGGACCGGCAAAACGCAGCACGCGTTTGAAGAACGAAGCGCTCGGATCGACCGCGACACTGCCGGCCACTTCCGGCGGGCAGAACGGCGCAGTGGCGATTTTGGGTAAGCTGAATTTCACACACACATCCAGAAACAAGTTCGAAAGACGCAGCTTAGAGGTTTCAGTTGAACCCTTGAAGAGCAAAAAGATCGCAGCCTTCGGCAGCTCCTGCATTGGAATGCATATCCTGTAGGAGCTGCCGAAGGCTGCGATCTTTTGATCTTAACGACTCACACCCAGTAACTGCTCGCGCAATTCGGGATTACGAGTACGCGGATCCAGCCAGATATCGAAAAACGCCCGGGCAAATTGCGGATCATCGATTTCGTGCTGCAACTGCTGCCCGACAAAGAACCGCGCGCCCTGCCCCGGCAGGTACACGCCGGTAATCCGAGTGCCCGCCTGCACATCGACGAACGATTGCTGCATTTGTCCTTGCCACTTGGCCAGTTGCGCGGGGCTGACGCCGGAGCCTGCCAGCCGTTTGATTTCATCGACACTGGCCTGCACCAGATCATCGCGCGAGATCTTGCGCCGGTAGATCAGCTCCAGGGCAAAGGGCTGTTCGGTCGACAACGGGCGTGCCGCGCTCCACAACCGGGCGTTGTAGACGTCGAAGCCGAACACACTGAAATCACCGGTGCCGATGATTTGCGCGCCGGGCACCGCGTCCTGCCAATTGGCCCAGGTCGGCGTCAGCAATAGCGCCCACAAGCCAATGCCACAGCACCCACGCAGCAACTTCGATGGTTTGCTCATCGCGTCATCGACTCCAGTAAACCCTGATCTTCAGAGCATAGCGGATAACACTCGCGCACTTTGTATACAAAAATTGTCGATCAATGCAGCAATCGGTTACCGTGGCCTTTCCATCTCCCGGAGGCCTCCCGCGTGCTGATCCTCAAATTACTGCTGATCCCCGGTTTCCTGCTGCTGATTTCCCTTGCCGGCAAGCGCTGGGGACCGAGCGTCGCCGGTTGGCTATCGGGGCTGCCAGTGGTGGTCGGGCCGATTCTGTTTTTCCTCGCCATCGAACAGGGGCTGTCGTTTGCTGCGCAATCGGCGGTCGCGGCGCTGTCGGCGATGTTCGCCATGATCGCCTTCTGCATCACCTACGCGCAGGTGGCGCAGCGGGCGAACTGGCCATGGGCGCTGACGATTTCCTTGTCGGTGTGGGCGGTGCTGGCGCTGGTGTTGTCGCTGATTCCGTCGTCACTGACGTTCTCGGTCGCGGCGGCAGCCACTGCCCTGCTCGCCGCGCCGTATCTGTTCCCTAACTTGCAACCGGTGCTGAACGGTCCGGCACCGAAGTCGGACAAACTGCTCTGGCGAATGATTGCCGGGGCGGCGCTGACGCTGCTGGTGACGATGCTCGCCAGTACCGTGGGCGAGCGCTGGAGCGGTCTGCTCGCGGTGTTCCCGGTGCTCGGCAGCGTGATGGCGGTGTTTTCTCAGCAGACTCGTGGCCCGGCATTTACCGCGGCATTGCTACGGGCGACGGCGACGGGCATGTACTCGTTTTCGGCGTTTTGTCTGGTGTCGGCGCTGACCCTGCCAAGCCTCGGCCTCAGCGGTTTCATCGTCGGTGTCGCGGTTTCGGTGGCGATGCTCGGGGTCACCCGCAAACTGCTGGCCCGACCTGTTCCGGAAAAAAACCGTATTCCCGAGGCGGATGCGAACACCTGACAAACCGCGCTGGAATGCCGGGCATGCTCCGTGGGATCATCGCCGCCCTGGCGCGACCATCCCTCGGAGATTCACATGTCATTGCTCAGCAAGAAAGCCGTCGTCCTGTTGCTGGCGGCGGTCGCCGGTCTCGGCGCCCTCAACGCCCAGGCAGCCAAGCCCAAGGAAAAGGCCTCGACCAACAACGTGTCGATGCTCGACGGCAAGTTCACCTTCGTCCTGCCCAAAGGCTTCACCGCCGACCCGTTGCCAGCCGGGCCGACCGGTGCCAAGGGCACGATGTACACCAATCAGGCGACCAAGACCGTGGTCATCGCCGCGGAAAACCAGATCGCCGGTGGCGCCAGCGTGAAGGACAACGACAACGAATTTCTCGACGGCAGCCTGGCGAGTTTCATCGATGACCAGCGCAAGGCGCTGCCGGACTTCAACAAGCTCACAGAAAAGAGTCTGACCCAGAAAAGCAGCGGCCTCGGCGTGCGTCAGGTCGACAGCACTGCTACCCAAGGCGGCGGCCAGACACTCAATACCACCCTGCTCGCCGCCTCCGGCAAGCGCATGGCGCTGGTCCAGGTGATTTCCCGAGCCAGCGACAAAAGCGGTCACGATGCGCTGGTGAAAACCATCCTCAAGGACAAGTGATCCCTACGGATTGAGCTGCTGCAGCCAGGCGTTCAAGTCGCGCAGTTCGGCGGAACTGATGCTGTGGCCGACACCGGGATAAGCGTGAAACTCGGGGCTGTAGCCGAGTTTTTGCAGCAGCGCATTGGCTTCGGTGCCGTCGCGATACGGCACTCGATCATCGGCGGTGCCATGGCCGATGAAGACCTTCAGCGGCAACGGCGGCTGCTCGGTCTTTAGCTCGGTTTTCAACACCGGCAACAGCCGTCCGCTCAACGCCGCAATCCCGCCGACCGCCACCGGCGGACGCAGGCCCACTTCGTAGGTCATCATCGCGCCCTGACTGAAACCGATCAGGTACACCTTGTCCGGGCTGGCGTGATATTTCTGCGCCGCCTGCGCGACAAACTTCCGCAACTTCTGGCCGCTGGCCTGCAGATCATCGGTCTCGCCGTTGTAAGCCCCTTCGCCTTTCTTGCGAAACCACTGGAAACGTCCTTCGCCCAACGCCAGCGGCGCCTGCACCGAGAGGTAGTTGTACTGCGCCGGCAGCTGAAATTTCATACCGATCAGATCGGCTTCGTTACTGCCGTAGCCGTGCAGGAAAATCACCAGTGGTCGAGTGTTCGCGTCCGGGTGGACCTGTTCGATGTATTTCAGTGGCAAGTCGCTTTGCAGCGTGGTTTGCGCATGCACGGCGCTGGACGCCAGGAGGGTTAACAGGGCAAACGCCTTCAACATAGAGCCTTCCTTCACAGAGTGTCGGGTTCCGGGAGAGCCTAACAGCCTTGATCCACCACACCCACCCCTGTAGGAGCTGCCGCAGGCTGCGATCTTTTGACTTTGACTTTGACTTTTAAAAGCAAGATCAAAAGATCGCAGCCTGCGGCAGCTCCTACAGGGGTGGGTGAAATCTGGACTCAGTCGTTGATCAGCTTGCCCACCCGAATCGGCTCACGCCCCGCCACCTTGGCCTGCCAGATCCCCGGCTGGGTATAACGCCCACGATCAATCGCAAACAGCACGCCACTGGTACCGGCGCGGACAGTGGTGAGGCGGTCATTCAACGGATCCACCACTTCGAACAGCGCATCGCCCTGCTCGACCCACTCCCCGGCATTACGCAGGAAACTGACCACGCCATGGTGCGGCGCGAACAGGTATTCGGTGCCTTCGAACGGCATGCCTTCGCAGCACTCGCTCGGTGCCGCCGGCCATTCACCGCTGATGAACCCCTGCTCGGCGAGAAAGCCGAGTATCGCTTCGCAATTGGCCTGCGCCTGATCGACCCGGGTGTCGCCCATGCTGCCCAGTTCCAGGGTGGTGGCAAGATTCGCAGGGGGAATCGCCGCGTTCGGAAACGCCCGCGCCAGACGCAACCAAGGCGATGAGCACGACTCGTCGAACGAACTGCCGCCGGAGTCTTCACACAACAGCGCAACGCCGGCCTGCAGTCGCGCCGCCAGCGATCGCCAGCGCGGCCAGTGTTGCGGCAGCGCGTAGAGGTGAATCGCCGCCTCAAAATCGCAATGCAGATCCAGAGTGATGTCGGCGTCGCAGGCATGGCGCAGCAGCAAGCGGTGCAGAGCTTCCAGCTGCGAGGCTGGGGCCGGCAGTTCATCGAACACCTGGCCCATGGTTTGCCGGATCAACGCTATGTTGGCCTCGGCATCGCTGCCCAGCCGCTCGCCGATGCGCGCCGCCACTGGCGCGCTGAGTTCGACAAACGCGCGGTTGAAATTCTTCCCGCTGCCCAGCTCGAAGCGGCCCATGTGGCTGCCTTGCAAATGCTGATCGAGCCCGATCGGGTTGGCCACCGGCACCAACTCGATCACCCCTTGCAGACGGCCCTGCTGTTCCAGCGCGTTGAGGCGTTGCTTGAGTTCCCACGCGGTGCGCATACCCGGCAGTTCGTCGGCGTGCAGACTGGCCTGGATGTAGACCTTGCGGCTGCCCGCGCCGTAACGGAAGACGCTGAGGGAACGTTCGCTGCCCAAGTGGCTCCAGGGCAGGACATGGTCGATGCGTTGCATGAGAAAACTCCGATAAACCTGTAAGAGCTGCGGCAGGCTCGGGCCGCGATCGGACGATCTTTTGATCTTGCTTTGCAGCGTCAAGATCAAAAGATCGCAGCCTGCGGCAGCTCCTACATTGGATAGGTGTTGGCAGAATAAATCATGGACACAAAAAAAGTGGCCACCGCATTCACGGGGCCACTTTTTCTACGCCGTATTAATGGCCGTACACGTCAAAGTCGAAGTACTTGTCCTGGACTTTCTTGTACTCGCCATTGGCGCGGATTTCGGTGATGGCCTTGTTGAATTTCTCGGCCAGCTCGGTATCGCCCTTGCGCACCGCAATGCCGGCGCCGCCACCGAAGTACTTGGCGTCTTCGTAGGTCGGGCCGACGAATTCGAAGCCTTTGCCGGCGTCGGTCTTCAGGAAACCGTCGCTGAGGTTGACCGAGTCGGCCAGCATCGCGTCGAGACGACCGGATTTCATATCCAGGTTGGCTTCCTGTTGCGAACCGTAGCGCACCACTTCAAACCCGGCGTCCTTGGCCATGTCGGTGGCGTAGCGGTCGTGGGTACTGGCGCGCAGTACACCGACTTTCTTGCCCTTGAGCTCGGTCAGCGGGTCTTTGACACCGGAGCCTTCCTTCATCACGAAGCGCGCCGGGGTGTGGTAGTACTTGATGGTGAAATCGACGTTCTTCTTGCGATCGTCGGTGATCGTCATCGAGGACAGGATCGCGTCGATCTTCTTCACTTTGAGTGCCGGGATCAGGCCATCGAACTCCTGCTCGACCCACACGCATTTAACGTCCATCTGTTTGCACAGCGCATCGCCGATATCGACGTCGAACCCGGTGAGCTTGCCGTCAGCGGTTTTCATCGAGAATGGCGGGTAAGCGGCTTCGATCCCCAGACGAATCGGCTTGGCGTCTTCGGCCACAGCGGTCAGGGACAACATCGACAGTGCCAGGGCACCGAACATCACTAGCTTCTTCATTTATTACTCCTGTGTGCGGAGGCTTTTATTGGCAGCGTTCGATTGGCGTTCGGTCATGGCCATCAAGTAGCAAAAACCGAAGTGGACGGCAGTCTATGGCGGCGCGCACAGGGTAAATTGTGTTTAGGCGACAAATACTTACAAAACATCGGCGCACGCGTTGACCGGGATCAACGGTGCGCCGACATGGTGCAAAGGCTGTAGGACAAATCTTTGAAAACGACAAGATTCCTCCCTGTAGGAGCTGCCGAAGGCTGCGATCTTTTGCTCTTGAAAGTCAAAAGATCGCAGCCTGCGGCAGCTCCTACAAAAGCATTCAGCATTCACATCCAATAGGCGCCTTGGCGGCTTGAGTAGTACTCAAGCTGAAGCCCTCATCCAGCCAGCCGGTCACGCCACCGATCATCTCCTTGACCGGGTAACCCAGCGCCGCCAGTTTCACCGCGGCCTTGTTGGCGCCGTTGCAGTGCGGGCCGGCGCAATAGACCACGAACAACGTGCTCGTCGAATACTCCGCCAGGCCTTCGGCGGTCAGCAAGCGGGTCGGAATGTTGATCGCGCCCGGCACATGACCACGCTCGAACGCCAAAGGCCCGCGCACATCGACCAGGACAAAATCGACTTCACCGGCCTCCTGGCTGCTGTACACATCAGAACAATCGGTTTCAAACGTCAGACGGTTGCTGAAGTGCATCAGGGCAATCGCCGATGGCGCAGCAGGCATTTCGCGAACCAGGCTGGTCATGTTGTGTGGCTCCTTCATATGTTGGGGTGTGAGCAGACTTTATCGGGCCGTCGCTTGGCGCTACAGTGGCGCGCAAGACACTCACCGGGAACTTTCCGCCAAATGCCTGATTCACCTGGATTGGTCGCGATTCTGGCCTACGACGGCCTCTGTACCTTCGAGTTCGGGATTGCCGTGGAAATCTTCGGCCTCGCCCGGCCGGAGTTCGATTTCCCGTGGTACGAGCACCGCATCGTCGCCGTCGACACAGGGCCGATGCGCGCCATGGGCGGCATTCACGTCCTGGCCGACGGCGGCCTGGAGCTGCTGGCACAGGCGCGCACCATCATCATTCCCGGTTGGCGCGATCGCGAAGCCCCGGTGCCACCGGCGCTGCTTGGCGCATTGCGTCAGGCCCACGCCCACGGTGCGCGGCTGTTATCGATCTGTTCAGGGGTGTTCGTGCTGGCCGCCAGCGGCTTGCTCGACGGCCACGGCGCGACCACCCACTGGCGCTACAGCGATGAACTGGCGCGGCGCTTCCCGGCGATAGCGGTGGATCCGGATGTGCTGTACCTCGACTCGGGTCAGTTGATCACCTCAGCCGGCAGTGCCGCCGGGATCGATGCCTGCCTGCATCTGGTGGCCCGCGACTTTGGCACTCAGGTCGCCAATTCGGTGGCGCGGCGGCTGGTGATGTCGCCGCAACGCACTGGCGGCCAGGCGCAATTCATTCCCACGCCTGTCAGCCCGACGCCGCGCAACGATTTGTCACGGGTAATGCAGTGGGCTCGCGAGCGTCTGCACCAACCGCTGGAAGTGCGCGATCTGGCGAGCGAAGCGGCGATGAGCGAGCGCACGTTTCTGCGGCGATTCAGCGAGGCCAGCGGGCAATCGCCCAAGGCGTGGCTGCAACACGAACGCCTGGCGCGGGCGCGGGAACTGCTGGAAAGCACAGCGCACAACAGCGAACAGATTGCCGAGCGCTGTGGTTACCGATCGGTGGAAAGCTTTCGCGTGGCATTTCGCAGCGTGGTCGGGGTGCCGCCGTCGGTGTATCGGGAGCGGTTTGGGCGTGGGGGCAAAGCCATTTCTTGAGTTGACTGTGATGACCCCTTCGCGAGCAAGCTCGCTCCCACATTTGAAATGCGTTCCCTGTGGGAGCGAGCCTGCTCGCGAAGGGGCCAGCCCTGACAAACACAATCTAGGGCTTGCGCAACAGATAGGTATCCATGATCCACCCATGCTCGGCCCGCGCCGCCTTGCGCGTGCGCTCGATCTGATCCGCAACATCCTCAAGCTTGCCGCTGATCAGAAGCTCATCCGGCGTGCCCAGGTAGGCCCCCCAGTAAATCTCGGTCTGCTGATCCGCCACATGGCGGTAGGAATCTTCAGCGTCGAGCATCACCACTAGGCTATCCGTGTCACTCACCTGCCCCGCCGCCAGACGCCGGCCCGTGGTGATTTCGATTGACCGGCCAATGCTGTTCAACGGCACTTTATGCTGCGCGGCCAGTACCTGAACGCTGGTAATCCCGGGGATCACTTCAAACTCGAACGCACAGCGGCCTGACGCCAGAATCGCCTGCAGGATACGAATCGTGCTGTCGTACAGCGCCGGATCGCCCCAGACGAGGAAACCGCCGCATTCGTTGTCAGCCAATTCTTGATTGATCAGCCGCTCGAAGGTTTCCTGCTTTGCACGGTTCAGATCCTCGACCGCGCGGGTGTAGTCCACTTCGCCACGCTCACGCTCCGGGCTGTGAGCCTCGACGAAACGATAGGCAGGATCGGTGATGTAGCGCTCACAGATGTCGCGACGCAGATCGATCAGTTTGTCCTTGCGCGGGCCTTTGTCCATCAGAAAGAACACGTCGACCTGATTCAGCGCCTTTACCGCCTGCATCGTGATGTAGTCGGGATTTCCGGCGCCGATGCCAATCACTAGCAGTCGTTTCATTACAGTGCTCCCGCAAGATCGATACCCGCCAAGCGTAGCCGCCAGATGCCGTTGAACCGCAGTTCAACCATGGACAACGGTTCAACATCAATGGCGTTGAACGCCGCGCCCTGTAACACCTGCATCAGTGCCGCACGCACCACAAACGGATGGGTGACAGCGACGATGTGCCCCGATACGCCTTGCAGGCTGGCCAGCCACGCCGCCACGCGTTCGCCCAATTGCGTCACCGACTCGCCGCCATGGGGTGCCGCCTGCGGATCACTGATCCATGCCTGCAAAGCCTCGGCCTCGCGCAGTTGCAGATCCTTGATCGCTTGTCCGTGCCAGCGCCCCATATCGCAATCGCGCAGCGCTTCGTCTACCTGCGGCGCCGCACCGAACCACTCGGCGGTCTGGCGCGTACGCAATTCCGGCCCGCACAGCAGACGGCTGGCGCTGGCGAATTGTGTGGCCAATGCACCGAGCCCTGATGGCGGATTTTCAACAGGCTCGTTCGTAGGAAAACGCGACAATTTCTGTGCGACGGTTCGAGCGTGACAGATCAAAGTCAAACAGGTGGATTGCACAGGGTCGCACTCGCTGAACATCGGTTGAATCGGCGGCAAACCGCCGGTTTTGCGGCAATTGTGCCGCAAAACCGGGCGGCCTGGGGGATCTCGCGAGCCAGGACGTTACCCCGGCGAGCGTACAAAAACGGCAATGTCTCACACACCAATAGGCAATGGACTACAAGGGTCGAGGACATCGGTGTAGCCCTTGTGACACAGCTCTTTGAGGTTATTTAAACAGTGAATTCCTACCGCAAAAAATTCACTAGACATGTAACCTGAGTTACATAAATACTGTTTTAACGGATTATGAAACGAATTCAACACCCCCTCATCCAGCAGGAGCCCGGATGCCCCCTCTTAGAGACTTGATCACCGATCCCGGCCTGGAGCTGACGCCGTCGGAGCGCAAAGTGATTCGCGCCCTGCTCGACCAGTATCCACGCAATGGCCTGGGTCCGATGGCGCGTCTGGCCGAACACGCCGGCGTCAGCGATCCGACCATCGTGCGGCTGGTGAAGAAGCTCGGATTCGGCGGTTATGCCGAATTTCAGGACGCCCTGCTCAGCGACATGGACCACCGCCTGCGCTCGCCGCGCACCCTGTTGCAACCGCGTTCGCACCTGAACAAGGACGACGCCTGGGGCCATTATCTGGCCGATAGCCAACGCCTGCTGGTGGAAACCCAGGTTCTGACCCAGCCCGAAGACGTACGCATTCTGCTCGACTGGCTGCTCGATACGCGGCACCAGATCTACTGCTTCGGCGGACGTTTCAGCAGCCTGATGGCCAACTACCTGCTCAATCACCTGCGCCTGCTGCGCCCCGGCTGCTTTGCCCTGGAAGACAACGCACAACTGCCCGACCGCCTGTTCGATCTGCAACGCCAGGACGTGGTGCTGCTGTTCGACTATCGCCGCTATCAGACCCAGGCTCTGCGTGTGGCCAGTGCTGCAAAAAGCCGCAACGCCCGGGTGGTGCTGTTCACCGACATCTATGCCTCACCGCTGCGGGAACTGGCCGACCTGATCATCAGTGCTCCGGTGGAATCGGCTTCGCCGTTCGACACCATGGTGCCAGCGCTGGCCCAGGTCGAAGCACTGATTGCCTGCCTGACCCTGCGCAGCCCCGATCTGGCCGATCGCCTGGAAGGCATCGACGTCCTGCGCAACGAGTTCAACACCCACCTGCTGGAGGATAAATAAGGATGTTCAGTCTTCCCCACCGCTCGCCGCGGGACTTGCCGTTCGTCATCGACCACACTGCGTTGCTGCTGGTGGACATGCAGCGTGTCTGGCTCGAACCGCAGTTCGACCCGCACCTGAACGGCCCGGACGCCGAGTATTTCCTGACCCGCACCCACATGCAGGTGGTGCCCAACCAGCGCCGCTTGCTCAGCGCCTTTCGCGAAGCGCGGCAGAACGTGCTGCACACCATTATCGAAAGCCTGACCGCCGACGGTCGCGACCGCTCGCTGGATCACAAACTGTCGGACATGCACCTGCCCAAAGGCAGTGAACAGGCGCGGATCATCGACGACCTGACCCCGGTGGAAAACGAAATCGTGCTGCCGAAAACTTCGTCCGGGGTGTTCAACTCGACCAACATCGATTACGTGCTGCGCAACCTCGAAACCCGCCACCTGATCATCGCCGGCATTGTCACCGACCAGTGCGTCGACATGGCGGTGCGTGATGCCGCCGACCGCGGTTATCTGGTGACGCTGGTCGAAGACGCCTGCGCCACCTACACCCCGGCGCGACATGACGCCTGCCTGAATGCGATCAAGGGCTACTGCTGGATCAGCGACACCCAAACCGTGCTCGGCAGGTTGCAGGAGATGCGCCCATGAGCGAGCGCCTGACGCCGTTGCCGATGACCACCATTGTCACCACTGACCTGATCGGCATCACCCGTGGCCGTTCGTTTCCCAGCGATCAGCTGGAGCATTATCAAGCGGCCGGTTGCGGCTGGGTGCCGGCCAACAGTGCCTTGACGCCGCAGGACATCATCGCCTCGACCAACCCGTGGGGCGCGTATGGCGATTTGCGGCTGATCCCTGACTTGAGCAGCCGCGTCACCGTCGCCAACGGCCCGGATGCCGCAGCGCCGGCGCTGGACTTCATCCACGGCGACATTCGCGAAACCGATGGCCGCCCGTGGAGTGCCTGTCCGCGCACGCTGCTGCGCGATGAAATCGAACGTTATCGCAACGACCTCGGCCTGCAGGTCAACGCGGCGTTCGAACACGAATTCAACCTGCATGCCGGCTTCGCCGAACACCTGGCGTTTTCCCTCGAAGCCCAGCGTCAGGGCGCCGAGTTCGGCGGCTGGCTGCTCAGCGCCTTGCGTGCCGGTGGCGTCGAGCCAGAGATGTTTCTGCCGGAATACGGCAAGCATCAATACGAAATCACCTGCCGCCCGACCTGTGGCGTGGCAGCGGCGGACCGTGCGGTCAATGTGCGCGAGATCACCCGTGAAATCGCCCGGCAAATGGGCCTCGACGTCAGCTTCGCGCCGAAAACCAAGGCTGATGCGGTGTGCAACGGTGTGCATTTGCACGTCAGCCTGCTCGACCTGCAAGGTCTGCCGCTGCTCTACGACGCCGGCACCAGCAACGGTCTGTCGACCCTCGGCCAGCATTGGGCGGCGGGGATCCTGCATTATCTGCCAGCGCTGTGTGCATTCACCGCGCCGACGCCGGTGTCGTACGAACGCTTGCAGCCGCATCACTGGAGCGCGTCCTACGCGTGTCTGGGGCAGCAGAACCGTGAAGCGGCGCTGCGCATTTGTCCGACCGTGAGCCTGGGCGGCAAATCCGTGGCGGCGCAGTACAACCTGGAGTTCCGCGCCATGGACGCCACCGCTTCGCCGCACCTGGCGATGGCCGCGCTGCTGATCGCCGGACGGCTGGGCATCGAACAGCGTCTGGCGCTGAACGCGATCACCGATGAAGTACCCGATTCACTCAACGACGAGCAACGCAAGGCCCGGGGCATCGTTGCCCTGCCCGCCTCGCTGGCCCAGGCGCTGGATTGCCTGCGTGACAGTGCAGCCTTCAATCAATGGCTGCCTAAGCCGTTGCTCGACACTTACCACGCCCTTAAAACCGAGGAACTGGCGCTGACGGAACAGCTCTCGCCCGCTGACCTGTGTGAGCACTATGCACGCCTGTACTGAATCCGCCGAGCTGGGGTTGTATACCCGCCCGGTCTACAACCTGAGTCGTGAAGATTCATCGCATCCGTTGATCCTGGTGTGTGAGCACGCCAGCCGCTACATCCCCGAAGCCCTGAACAATCTGGGCCTGGACGATGCAGCCGCGCGCGAGCACATCGCCTGGGACATCGGCGCATTGCAACTGGCTGAAAAGCTCTCGCAAGTGCTCGGGGCGACACTGTTGAGCGCCAACTATTCACGGTTGCTGATCGACCTCAACCGGCCCCGGCATGCCCCCGACAGCATTCCGGCACAGAGCGAGATTTATCAGGTGCCCGGCAATCGCGAGCTGGACGAAGCCACTCGCGAGTACCGGCGCCAGACGCTGTTCAAACCGTTTCACGCCCGGCTGCAAACCCTGATCGACCAACGCGTCGCGCAGGGTAAAGCGGTCCGGGTGGTGGGGATTCACAGCTTTACCCCGGTGTATTACGGCCAGCCGCGCCCGCTGGAAGTCGGCGTGTTGTTCGGCCAGGCCAGCGCCTATGCACAACGGCTGATCGACGGCCTCGGCCAGCACCCGTTGAAGGTCGCGGGCAACCAGCCGTACCGGATCGATCCGCTGGGTGACATGACCGTGCCGGTGCACGGCGATGCCCGTGGACTGGAGTCGGTGCTGATCGAGGTGCGCAACGATCTGCTGCGCAGCCCGGAAGCGGTGTCGCTGTGGGCCGAGCGCCTGGCACCGCTGTTGTAACGAATGCAAAGATTGATAACGCGGTAAACGACGGACCGACATAACAACTAAAAACGCCGGATAGGCTGACAAGGAGTTGCGCTTCATGGAAATAGAAGAGTTCGGCTACAAACAGGAGTTGAAACGTAGCCTGACACTGACCGATCTGGTGGTGTACGGAATGATCTTCATGATCCCCATCGCCCCGTTTGGCGTGTATGGCTACGTCAATGCCGAGGCGCCCGGGATGGTGCCGCTGGCCTACATCATCGGCATGGTGGCGATGCTGTTCACCGCGTTGAGCTATGGCAGCATGGCGCGAGCATTTCCGATTGCAGGTTCGGTGTACTCCTACGCGCAACGCGGCCTCAACCAACACGTCGGCTTTCTCGCCGGCTGGCTGATGCTGCTCGACTACCTGCTGATTCCGCCGCTGCTGTATGTCTACGCGGCGATGGCCCTCAACCATCTTTATCCGGACATTCCGAAAGTCGGCTTCATTCTGGCGTTCCTGGTCAGCGCGACGTTCGTCAACCTGCGCGGCATCACCTTCACCGCACGGATGAACATCATCTTCCTGCTGGCGCAATTGGTGGTGCTGGGGATTTTCCTGTTCTACGCCTGGAATGCCCTGCACAACGGCGGCGGCAACGGCGGGCTGACCCTGGCGCCGCTGTATCACCCGGAAACATTCAACTTCGCCCTGCTGATGCAGGCGGTGTCGATTGCGGTGCTGTCGTTCCTCGGCTTCGATGCGATCTCGACGCTCGCCGAAGAAATCAAGGGCGACCCGGGCAAAAGCGTCGGTCGGGCAGCGCTGATCACGCTGCTGGTGATGGGCGCAATTTTCGTCGTACAGACCTGGATCGCCACCGACCTCGCTGCCGGCATGGGCTTCAAGTCCGCCGACACCGCGTTCTATGAAATCGCCGAAATCGCGGCGGGCAGCTGGCTGGCAACGCTGACCGGTGTGGCGACTGCACTGGCCTGGGGCGTTGCCGTGGCAATCACCTCGCAAGCCGCGGTGTCGCGCCTGCTGTTCGGCATGGCCCGTGACGGCAAGTTGCCGAAAGTGCTGGCCAAGGTGCACCCGAAGCACAACACCCCGTACCTGAGCATTTATCTGGTAGCGCTGCTGTCGCTGGTGATCTGCTACCTGTTCATCAATTCGGTCGACACCCTGACCTCGCTGGTCAACTTCGGCGCCCTCAGCGGTTTCATGCTGCTGCACCTGACAGTGATCAACTACTACTGGCGTCGGCAGAAGTCCGGCCAGGTCGTGCGCCATCTGATCTGTCCGGTGATCGGCTTCATCA
Organism: Pseudomonas sp. IT-P260; assembly: GCF_949768395.1. Classification (NCBI taxonomy): domain Bacteria; kingdom Pseudomonadati; phylum Pseudomonadota; class Gammaproteobacteria; order Pseudomonadales; family Pseudomonadaceae; genus Pseudomonas; species Pseudomonas sp. IT-P260. The sequence continues at coordinate 274,655 of NZ_CATKPO010000040.1, read as the reverse complement.
TCGTCGCCGCCATCATGTACAACATGGGCGTCGATGCGCAGAAACTCGGCCTGATCTGGATCGCGCTGGGTCTGGTGTACCTGTTCTTCCTGAACAAGCTCGGCGCCAGCAGTGCGTTGCCTGACCCGAGTAATGGCTGACAAGAAAAAGAGCGGCGTCTGACAACAAATCAGGCGACCGCCGCTTTAAAGCGTGGCAACCGACAGTGATAGTCAGGTTCGGTGCGGATCACCGGACCCTTTGATACAGGAGTACATCCATGCTGGTCTTACGCCCAGTCGAGCCAACCGACCTGCCGCAATTACAGCAACTGGCCCGCGACAGTCTGGTCGGCGTCACGTCGCTGCCGGACGACAGCGAACGCCTGCGTGAAAAAATCGCCGGTTCCTGCGCCTCGTTCGACAAAGACATTCAGGCGCAAGGCCCGGAGAATTACTTCTTCGTGCTGGAAGACCTCGACACTCGGCGGCTGGTCGGCTGCTCGGAGATCCTCGCCACGGCCGGTTTCAACGAACCGTTCTACAGCCTGCGCAACCGCCACTTCACCAGTGCCTCGCGGGAATTGAACATCGAACACGGTGTGCCGGCGCTGTCGTTGTGTCACGACCTCAACGACCACACCCTGCTGCGCGGTTTTCACATCGACAATGCGCTGGTGCGCAGCGCTTTTTCCGAACTGCTGTCGCGGGCGCGGCTGCTGTTCATCGCCGCTCACGCATCCCGTTTCGCCGATGCGGTGATCACCGAAATCGTCGGCTACAGCGATGAGAATGGCCATTCACCGTTCTGGGATGCACTGGGCAAGCATTTCTTCGACCTGCCCTACGTCGAGGCCGAGCGCCTGTGCGGTCTGCAAAGCCGCACGTTTCTCGCCGAACTGATGCCGCAATACCCGATCTACGTGCCGATGCTGCCCCCGGAAGCACAGGCATGCATCGGCCGGATTCACCCGGACGGCCAGGAAGCGTTCGACATCCTTGAACGCGAAGGCTTTGAAACCAACAGCTACATCGACCTGTTCGACGCCGGCCCGACCCTGTATGCGCGCACCGCGAACATCCGTTCGATCGCCCGCAGCCAGACCGCCACCGTGCGTCAGCAAGCACAAATCGATGCACGGGGACGCTATCTGGTGAGCAACGACGCCTTGCACGGTTTCCGGGCCATCGTCGCCGAACTGGATTACCAGCCCGATCAACCGCTGTCCCTTACGCCAGCCCTGTGCACGGCGCTGAAGGTCACCGATGGCAGCACGATCAGGCTGACAGCCCTGTGAACGGCGCCCGGTTGCACACCCAACGACAGTGCCCGAACAGGCGCGTACAAGGAGTTACCGCATGATCGTCCGTCCGGTCAAAGTCAGCGACCTGCCAGCGCTGATGACTCTGGTGAAGCAGGCCGGCCCCGGGTTCACCACCCTGCCGGCCAATGAAGACCGCCTCGCTCACCGGGTGCGCTGGGCGCAACGTGCGTTCGCCGAGCAGGTGGAACGGGCTGACGCCGACTACCTGTTCGTGCTCGAAGACGACGATCTGCGCGTGGTGGGTGTCAGCGCCCTGACCGGCGCGGTTGGCCTGCGCGAGCCGTGGTACAACTACCGCGTCGGGTTGACCGTGAGTTCATCGGCGGATCTGGGCATTTCCCGGCAGATTCCCACGCTGTTTCTCAATAATGAGCTGACCGGCCAGTCGGAACTGTGCTCGTTGTTTCTCAGCCACGATCATCGCCATGGCAGCAACGGCCGGTTGCTGTCGTTGGGGCGCCTGCTGTTCGTGGCTGAATTTCCGCAGTTGTTTGGCGAGAAGATGATCGCCGAACTGCGTGGCAGTGCCGATGAACGCGGTTGTTCGCCGTTCTGGGACAGTCTGGGCCGGCACTTTTTCCAGATGGACTTCAGCCACGCCGACCACTTGTCGGGTCTGGGCAACAAGTCGTTCATCGCCGAACTGATGCCGCGCCAGCCGTTGTACACCTGCATGCTGACCGAACAGGCACAAGCGGCCATCGGCCAGCCACATCCCAATACCGAGCCGGCGCTGAAGATCCTGCGCGAGGAAGGCTTTGTGCATAAGGGCTACATCGACATCTTCGACGGCGGCCCGGTGATCGAAGCGCCGATCGGCAGCATTCGTACCGTGCGCGACAGCCAGGCGCTGACCCTGAGCCTCGGCACGCCGGACGATCAGGCCCCCTTGTGGCTGATCCATAACCGTCGCCTGGAGAACTGCCGCATTACTGTGGCCCCCGGTCGTCTGGTCGGCAATACCTTGGTGGTCGATCGCCTGACCGCCAAGCGCCTGCAACTGCAGCCGGGCAATTCGGTCCGCGCCGTGCTGCTGCCCAGGCAACAGCAACATGCAGTCGCGGCCTGAACGCCGGCCCTGACACTGGAAATCCGCTGATTGCAGATGAAACCTTTCAGCCTTTGCATCCGTGATCAACGCCTCACTTGCAAATTCGTCATGAACCTTGACCCATTCGCGTGATAGCCTTTTCATTCTTCGGCGTTGACACCTTTGCTCAAGCCGTTCCATTCCTTTGTATTGGTGGAACTCGTATGACCAGGCTTTCCCATCAAGATTTGCGCCGTAACTTCCGTCAATTGCTGGCTTCCGACACCTGCTACCACACGGCCTCGGTGTTCGACCCGATGTCCGCGCGCATCGCCGCAGACCTGGGTTTTGAAGTGGGGATCCTCGGCGGCTCCGTCGCCTCGTTGCAGGTGCTGGGCGCTCCCGACTTCGCCTTGATCACCCTCAGCGAGTTCGCTGAGCAGGCCACCCGCATCGGCCGCGTCGCTCAGCTGCCCGTGATCGCCGACGCCGACCACGGCTACGGCAACGCCCTCAACGTGATGCGCACCATCGTTGAGCTGGAACGCGCCGGCGTCGCCGCACTGACCATCGAAGACACGCTGCTGCCGGCACAATTCGGCCGTAAATCCACCGACCTGATCTCGGTTGCCGAAGGCGTCGGCAAGATCCGTGCAGCGCTGGAAGCCCGGGTCGATTCGGAAATGGCGATCATCGCCCGCACCAACGCCGGCATTCTGCCGAACCAGGAAATCATCAGCCGCACCAAACAATACCAGGCCGCCGGTGCCGACGGCATCTGCATGGTCGGCGTGCAGGACTTCGATCAGCTTGAGCAGATTGCCGAACACCTGACGGTACCGCTGATGCTGGTCACCTACGGCAACCCGGCGTTGCGTGATGACAAGCGTCTGGCCGAACTCGGTGTGCGCGTAACCATCGACGGTCACGGCGCGTACTTCGCGGCGATCAAGGCCACCTACGACAGCCTGCGCGAACAACGCCAGATCTTCACCCAGGCTTCGGACCTGAGTGCCACCGAACTGACGCACACCTACACCCAGCCAGAGGACTACATTCTGTGGGCGAAGGAATACATGAGCGTCAAGGAGTGATTGCTCACTGATACGAGTCTCGGACAACTCTAAAGATGGCCGGTAGACGCAATGTCACCGGCCAAGTTGCGAGAAAAGGCGAATCAATAATAGCCAGCTTCTACCAGCGATACACACCTACAAACAAACACCAATATTTAACAACAACTACAGCATTGATATTAAATATCGCCTCTCTATAATCGCAAACCGTTAAACAGCAAAAACATTCAAACCTTCAAGCGCGGAGATCTGTTTAACAAAACGAAATAACAAACCTGATAATTACACCTGATCAAATAGTCTAAAAAGTACATTTGACAGAAAATGACAAAGCGACTTCCCATGATAAAAAACCTGCTCAACCCAGACTTGAAGCCTGACCAGCTTATCACCTGCATCAAAACAACAAACATGGGGAGCGAAGTAAAGATCCTGGCCGACCAGTTATCCGAACCTGAAGCAGATACCGAGAATTTGTCCCGTCACGCCGCGATCATGAAAGCGACCAACATACACACCGGAACGTTGACGTTATATTGCAACAAAGATGGAAACATCAGCCTCAAGGCACCTGATAATGCATCCGCGCCTGAGCAACTATATTCCGTACCCGGAAACAGCGTTTTGTTCGCCATCAACGGGCAATCGTATTCCATCCAGCTTTATCGGCTCGACGGTGAATATCTGACTCGCGCAGAGCAGGTGATCGTGGATGCCGAAAATCCGTTGTTCATCGACGGCAGCAAAATGCTGTATGACAGCAATCCGAATGGAAACGGGCACCCGGCGTTTATTGGCAGCATCAATCTGCCCGACAGAACTGCCGACATCAGTGTGTTCGACCCCCACTCGTTGCGCAAAATCGGCTGGTTTCCTCATGACGACAGCGCCGCGCGCTTTCTGGTGAGTCTTGAACTGCTCGAAGCAGTACAGGACCCCGGAGCCTGCAAAGTGGCGCAGGAATTGATTTATCACTATCACCCCGCTGTCGCCTGGCGGGCCTTTCAGATGATCAACAGAGCGGATCGTCAGGCCGCACTAAGTTGCGCCCCGCTGTTGAGAAACCTGCAAGACAGTCGCCTGAACTACTTGCTTGACCAGTGTGAAGCGGCATGAAATTACAGTCATTTATCGAGCGCATGGCGACTTACGATCTGCAACTGGACAGTTCAAGGATCGTGGAAGATCTGCGTCAACTGGCGACTAACCGCACGTTGTTGAGCGAGTACCTCTACACCACGATTCAACAGGACGGCTTCAGTACCAAAAACAGGCTTTATGGGGCCTATGCATTTGTCCTGCACTCTAACGATCTGTTTACAGTTCGCCTGGGGTTCTGGTCGCCGGTCACGTCACGGGATGAAAGGGAAACCTTTATCTATGACCTCAACCACAGTCATGACTTCGAACTCTATTGTGTGGGTTACAGCGGTGACGGTTATACCACCGTTTCACGAGAAATTCTGGATCAAGCGCCGCTGCAGGCCGGCAGAAGGCCCGAGTTCGGCGAAGAACGAGTCCTTAAACTTATTCCGGGTGAGGTGCTGCACATGCTTCCACTAAAGGAAGTACACAAACAGCTACCACCTGAAACAATGTCTGCCTCGCTGAGTTTGCTTATTCATCCTCCGCAGGCAGCCAAAACCGAAGAAGCCTGGTGCTTCGACGACAATCTGGTGCCGACTTATCCCGGCATCGCCCGCCAGGAGACAGCACTCTATGACAGCCTGCTGTCACGGCTACAACGTGAGCAGACTTCACTGCTCACTTAATCAGAAAGGAAATCTGCATGAACAAGCAACTCGATAACTGGAACCAGACTCCACTGCTGCACGCCGGCGCCAACGTCATCAATACGCCGGTTGCAACCGCTGCGGCATCGCCATGCACAGGCATCATTCCACGTTACAACGTGGGCAACATTCACGAAATCAAACAATTCTGGAACACCCCGCAACAAGCCTGATTGCTTCAGGATTCAACGTATGAAGGTGGCAGGCCTTAACGGCTGCCACCTTCACGCGTGGCAACTATTTGCCCGCCAATTCCATGATCATCCGTGACAACAGATAAATCCGCGGCGTCACGCTCGCCACTTCGGCGTACTCCTCCGGCGTATGAATATTGCCGCCGACAATCCCGAAACCGTCCAGCGTCGGCGTCCCCACGCCGGCTGACAGGCTGGCATCCGCCGCACCGCCACTGCCCTCTTCGGTCAGCTTGCGGCCGATCTCGCCGTAAATCCCTTGGGCCATCGCCATCAAGCGATCCGACTCCGCCGTTTGCGGCATCGGCGGCAAGCCGCGTTTGAGGCTGGTGGTGACTTCGGTTTCCGCGATCAGCTTGTCCTGCGAGACCCGCGCCAGGTCTTTCTCGATCCGGTCGAATTCTTCCGGCACGGCCGCGCGCACGTCAGCCTTGGCGATGGCGTGATCGGGAATCACGTTGGTGCGATCACCGGCCTGGAGCACGGTGAAGTTGATCGTGGTTTTCTTCGCTTCGTCGCCGAGTTTGCCCAGTTGCAGAATCTGGTGCGCCGCTTCCATCGCTGCGTTGCGTCCCAACTCCGGCGCGACGCCCGCATGCGCAGCCTTGCCCTTGACCTCGACCAGCGCCGTTGCGCTGCCTTTGCGCCACACCACCAGACCATCGGCCGGACGCCCCGGTTCGAGGTTGAGCGTCACGTCGTGGGCCTTGGCGGTTTTCTTGATCAAATCGGTGGCGACATCCGAGCCGGTTTCTTCGCTGGCATCGAGCAGGAAGGTGATTTGCGCGTAATCCTTGAAGTCGAGGTTCTTCAGGATCTTCAGCGCGTAGATCCCGGCGACGATGCCGCCCTTGTCGTCCATCACCCCCGGCCCGTAGGCGCGGCCGTCCTTGATGTGGAACGGGCGCTCGGCGGCGGAGCCTTCCTTGAACACCGTGTCCATGTGCGCCATCAAGAGGATTTTCGCCTTGCCGGTGCCTTTGAAAGTGGCCAGCACATGGTTGGTTTTTTCCGGTGTATTGGGCACCCGCTCGATGGTAGCGCCGAGTTTTTTCAGCTCGTCGATGGCGATCTCGCTGACTTGTTTCAGGCCCGGTTCATAACCGGAACCGGAGTCGATGTTGACCAGCCGTTCCAGCAGTTTCAGGGCTTCGGGCTGATACTGCTCGGCATCCGCCAGCACTTGCTTGTGCGGTTCGGCGAAGGCACCGGCAGCGCTGAAGGCGAGAGACAGGCCGAGGCTGGCGGCCAGCAGGGAGCGGGGAAATGAGAACGTCATGAATCGATCCTTGTTTCGCGTCGGGGGATTCAAACCGTACCTGACATCAACGCAAGGCTCTATAGCGGATGCGACACCGGAGCCGCCGACACCGAACACTTCCAGGAGCGAGCCGGCTCGCACAGGTGAATGTGGTGAGCAGTCAGACCGAATCGAGCAGTTCCTGTTTCGGCAGATCGTCATTGTTGCAGATCACCCGATTGCGCCCGGTCGCCTTGGCCTCGTACAGCGCCTGATCCGCATCATTGAGCCAACGGGTCGCGTCGCCATGCGCCGGATCATAAGCCGCCAGACCAATGCTCAGGCTGACCTTGAGCGCCGGGTTCTGCTCGTAACCCAGAGTGGCGAAACGTTCGCGCAAGGCTTCCATGGCCTGCGCGGCATTGAACAGCGGCAGGTCGGGCAGAATCACGCAGAACTCATCGCCGCCGTAGCGCCCGGCAATATCCGCAGCGCGCAGGTTCTGCTTGAGCATTTTGCTCAACTGGCGCAGGACGATGTCACCCGCCACATGCCCATATGTGTCATTGATCGACTTGAAGTGGTCGATATCGATCAACGCAATCGCCGCGCCCTGTTGCTGTCGACGGCAACGTTGAAAAGCGATGTCCAGTTGATCCTTCCAGGCGCCGTGGTTGAGCAGACCGGTCAGGCTGTCGGTGCGACTCAGGGCCAGCAGTTCACGCTTGTGCAGGCCCAGCGTGTAGGCCTGGCGAAAGCAGATCCAGCCCAGCGCCAGCGGGTACAGCATCAACAACGGCAGGCAGGCATACAGCTGTAAAGGTGAGGTGGGCGGGATGAACGCCGGGGCGAACACCACCAGGCCGACGCCGATTCCAAGGACCTGCGCCGCCAGGCCCGCCGCGAGAAAACGCAAGCCGCCGATGGCGACATTATTCATCGCCATCATCGAAACGGTGGTGGCACTGGGCAGCGGATTGAACTGCATGGCGGCGACCCAGAAGCCGCCCATAAACGCGTCGATCAACAGATTGCGGTGTTCAGCATGGTAGGGAACGCTGGAGCGACGGGCCCATTGAAACGCCAGATGCGGCCAGACCAGGCCATTGAACAGCATCAGTGCCCAGACCCACGGCGGCGGGTCAAGCGGGTACATCGCCACGCTCACGCACAACAACCCCAGCACCAGGCCGAGGGTTCGCGATGTATAAAGCCTCCTGGCCAGTGAAAGTCCCTTTCCCCCCTTGTTTCGCATAAGGGCCTCGACCACTCAACGGAACCTGCGCACACCGTCAGACCGATGTGCTGGGAGTCTATCAGCCAGCCGTTAAATAGCCATCACCGCCCAGCCGCCCGCCCCCACTCGGCGAATTTTTAGCTATACCTGAAAGGATGAAAACGGTGAAACGACTATAAGAAGGAGACCCATGCGGACCTACCAGGTGTTGATCATCGGCAGCGGATTTGGCGGCCAATGTGCGGCGGTCAATTTGCTCAAGGCCGGCATTGACGATTTTCGCCTGCTGGAACGAAGGGCGTTCTTCGGCGGCACCTGGTGCCAGAATACCTACCCCGGCGCGGCGGTGGATGTGCCCTCACCGCTGTACTCGCTGTCCTTCGCGCCGTACCGCTGGACGCAGATGTTTGCCGCCCAGCCTGAACTGCACCGATACACCGAACACGTCATCGAACGCTTCGGCCTGCGCGAGCGCGTGGAGCTGCAAACCAACGTCGAACGCATCGAATGGGATGACGCCGCCAGGCAGTGGGCGGTGCACACCAACAAGGGGATGTTCTGCGCGCAGTTCGTGATCAACGCCTCCGGGCCATTGAGCCAACCGGTGATCCCGCCCTTCCCCGGCCAGGATCGCTTTCAGGGCAAGACTTTTCATACAAACAATTGGGATCACCGCTACGACTACCGCGGTAAACGCGTGGCCATCGTCGGCAGCGGCGCCAGTGCCGCGCAGGTCATTCCGGCGATTGCCCCCGAGGTCGCACAACTGCATGTATTCCAGCGCACACCACATTGGGTGCTGCCGCGCGCCGATCGCCGGTTCGGACCTTTGCAGCGCTGGCTGCTGGGGGTGAAACCGGCCTACAAGCTGCTGCGCTGGCTGCTTTACTGGCAATTCGAAACCCGGGTCATCGCCTTCAAATATTCGAAACCGGCGATTCATCTGGTCCAGCGCCAGGCCCTGCGCTTTCTCAAGCAACAGGTGCCGGACCCGCTGTTGCGCGCAAAACTCATCCCGGACTTCACCATCGGCTGCAAGCGCATCCTGCTTTCCAGCACCTATTACCCGGCGCTGACCCGGCCCAACGTCACCCTGCACAGCCGCGAGCAAGGCATCGCCGCGCTCGATGAAACCGGCATCGTCACCCAGGATGGCCAGCACATCGAGGTCGACCTGATTGTCTGGTCGACCGGCTACGACGCCACCGACGGCGTGGTCTCTTATCCGGTGACCGGCAAGCACGGCGTGCAACTTAAGGACGTCTGGGCGCAATACCCGCGCGCCTATCTGGGCACCAGCCTGCCGGGCTTTCCCAACCTGTTTATCGTCACCGGGCCCAACACCGGCATCGGTCATACCTCGGCGCTGTTCATCATCGAGGCGCAGATGAACTACATCCTCGACTGCATCCACACCCTGCAAGCAAAAGAACTGCGCAGCATCGAAGTGCGCCCCGACGCGGAACGTACCTACACTGCAATGATCCACCGTGAGATGGAGCGCACGGTATGGAAGTCCGGCGGCTGTCACAGTTGGTATCAAAGCAAGAGCGGTCATGTGATCGCGATATTTCCGGGCTTCAGTTTCAGCTACTACCGGTTGACCCGGGCGCTGAAACCGGCTGACCACATTCTGTCCTGAACACGTAAAAGGAAGACGTCGATGCTTGTGCTGTTTGTCGCTCTCGCGGTTTTCGTGGCCTGGAGCTGGTTGAGTTATCCGGCGATCGGCCATTGGCTGTATGACTTGAGCACGGCGCTCGAGGCCAGGATGTACAAGTTGCACAAGATCGAAGTGCCGATTGCCGAAATGACGGTCTCGACCTGGCAAGGTGGCCCTTATGAAGCCGCCAGCGCGATCCTGATGCTGCACGGCTACAGCGCCGAGAAAAATCTGTGGCTGCGCTTCGCCAGGCACTTTGTCCGCCAGTACCGGGTGATCATTCCGGACATCGCCGGCCACGGTGAAACCGGCTTCAAGGCCGGTGGCGGCTATGACATTGCGCTGCAGGCCAAGCGCATGATCCAGCTGCTCGACGTCTGCGGCGTGGAGAAAGTCCACGTGATTGGCAACTCGATGGGCGGCTACATCGCAGCGTGGCTGGCCGCAACTTACCCGGAGCGGATTGCCTCGGTGGCGCTGATCGACCCGGCCGGCGTCACTGCACCGCAGGCCAGCGACATGGAGCGCCACCTCGCCCGTGGGCATAACCCGTTCCTGATCAACTCCCGGGAAGAATTCCGCCAGTTTTATGCGATGACCATGGCCTCGCCACCGTGGGTACCCGGACTGGTGCTGGACGCCATCGCCCAGCGATACGAACGCCAGCGTGATGAACTGGAAGAGATCTTCCGCGACTTCCGCGCCAGCCCGCCGATGGAGCCGAAACTGGCCGATATCAAATGCCCGGCGCTGCTGCTGTGGGGGCGCAAGGATCGCTTGATCGACGTCAGCAGCGTGCCGGTGTGGAGCAAGGGCATCGCCAATCTGCGGGTCGAAGTGTGGGATGGCGTCGGGCACATGCCGATGGTCGAACAACCGGGGAATACTGCGCGGTTGTATCGGGAGTTTCTGGGCAGTCAGCGATGAATCCCACAACTATCCTTGTAGTGAGGGAGCTTGCTCCCGCTGGGGCGCGAAGCGGCCCTTATCCAGCAAATGCAACTAGCCTGTCTCGACACGATATCGATCTCGGGTCTGCTGCGCAGCCCAGCGGGAGCAAGCTCCCTCGCCACAAAACGCTCTCTTGGCGACAAAGATTCGGAAGATCGAAATGAACATTCTCTACGACGAACGCCTCGACGGCCCGCTACCGGAAGTGAACAAGGCTGAGCTGCTGAAAACCCTGCAGCACGCCCTCCCGGACCTCGACCTTCTGTGGCGCGAAGACGAACTCAAGCCGTACGAATGCGATGGCCTGTCGGCCTATCGCACCACGCCGATGCTGGTGGCGCTGCCCCGGCGACTCGATCAGGTACAAACCCTGCTCAGACTCTGCCATCAACACCACGTGCCGGTGGTGGCCCGTGGCGCCGGCACCGGGTTGTCAGGCGGCGCGCTGCCGCTGGAAAGCGGCCTGTTGCTGGTGATGGCGCGGTTCAACAACATCCTGCACATCGACCCCGCGGCTCGCACCGCACGGGTTCAACCCGGGGTGCGCAACCTGGCGATATCCCAGGCGGCGGCGCCGTTCGGCCTGTATTACGCGCCGGATCCGTCGTCGCAGATTGCCTGTTCGATCGGCGGCAACGTCGCGGAAAATGCTGGTGGCGTGCATTGCCTCAAGTACGGTCTGACCGTACACAACCTGCTGAAGATCGAAGTGCTGACCATCGAAGGCGAACGCCTGACACTGGGCAGCGAGGCCCTCGATGCGCCGGGTTTCGACTTGCTGGCGTTGTTCACCGGTTCCGAAGGTTTGCTCGGGATCATCACCGAAGTCACGGTCAAACTGCTGCCCAGACCGCAGGTCGCCAAGGTGCTGCTGGGCAGCTTCGATTCGGCGGAAAAGGCTGGCCGCGCGGTGGCCGACATCATCGCTGCGGGGATCATTCCCGGCGGCCTTGAGATGATGGACAACCTGGCGATCCGCGCCGCCGAAGACTTCATCCACGCCGGTTACCCGGTCGCTGCCGAAGCGATTCTGTTGTGCGAACTCGATGGCGTCGAAGCCGATGTCCACGACGATTGCCTGCGGGTCCGCGAAGTCATGTTTCAGGCCGGCGCCAGCGAAGTGCGCCAGGCCCGCGATGAAGCCGAGCGCGTGCGCTTCTGGGCCGGTCGCAAAAATGCCTTTCCGGCGATCGGCCGCCTGTCGCCGGACTACTACTGCATGGACGGCACCATCCCGCGCCGCGAATTGCCCGGCGTGCTGCAAGGCATCGCCCGCCTCGGCGCCGAATACGGCTTGCGCGTTGCCAATGTGTTCCATGCCGGCGACGGCAACATGCACCCGCTGATCCTGTTCGACGCCAACCAGCCCGGCGAACTGCATCGTGCGGAAGCGTTGGGCGGGAAAATTCTCGAATTGTGCGTGCACGTCGGCGGCAGCATCACGGGTGAACACGGCGTCGGCCGCGAGAAAATCAATCAGATGTGCGCGCAATTCAACAGCGCAGAGCTGACCCTGTTCCACGCCGTCAAAGCCGCGTTCGACCCGCAAGGCCTGCTCAACCCCGGCAAGAACATCCCGACCCTGCACCGCTGCGCGGAATTCGGCGCCATGCACATTCACGCCGGACAATTGCCATTCCCCGAACTGGAGCGCTTCTGATGGCTGACGTCGACGCCAGCGGCGCCCTGCTGGATCAGGTCAATCAGGCCCGGGCCAACGCCACGCCGCTGAAAATCCAGGGTGGCAACAGCAAGGCGTTTCTGGGGCGCGAGGTGGCCGGCGAAGTGCTCGACACCCGCGCACACTGCGGCATCGTGCGCTATGAACCGACCGAGCTGGTGGTCAGCGTGCGCGCCGGTACGCCGCTGCGCGAGTTGCTCGCGGCGCTTGACGCGGCCGGGCAGATGCTGCCGTGCGAACCGCCGGCCTTCGGTGACAGTGCCACCGTCGGCGGGATGATCGCCAGCGGAATGTCCGGGCCACGGCGGCCATGGTCAGGTTCGGTGCGCGACTTCGTCCTCGGCACCCGGGTCATCACTGGCCTCGGCGAACATTTGAGGTTCGGTGGCGAGGTGATGAAAAACGTTGCCGGCTACGACCTGTCGCGGTTGTTGACTGGTAGTTTCGGCTGTCTCGGCGTGCTCACCGAGGTCTCGCTGAAAGTTCTGCCGAAACCGCGTCAATGCCTGAGCATCCGCCTCGATATCGACTGCACCCGAGCGCTGACCAGGCTGGCCGAATGGGGTCAGCAACCGTTGCCGATCAGCGGCGCCTGCCATGACGGGCAAAGCCTGTACCTGCGCCTGGAGGGCGGCGAAGGCTCGGTGACTGCCGCGCATCAACGACTCGGCGGCGAGCCGCTGGACTCTGTGTTCTGGAGCGATTTGAACGAGCAACGCCTGAGCTTTTTCGACGGAGGCCTGCCGCTGTGGCGCCTGTCGCTGCCGAACAATCTCGAGCCGCAAGACTTGCCCGGCCAGCAGTTGATCGACTGGGCCGGCGCGCAACGCTGGCTGAAGTCCGATCACGAGCACGTTCAGATTCTCGCCCAGGAACTCGGTGGCCATGCCACCTGCTTCACCCATGGCGCCAGCGACACACCGTTCCAGCCGCTGCCGCGCACGCTGATGCGTTATCACCAGCAACTCAAGGCGCAACTCGACCCGCAAGGGCTGTTCAACCCCGGCCGGATGTACGCGGAGTTCTAGCCATGCAGACCACCCTCAGCGAACAATCCCGACAACTGCCGCGTGCGGCCGAGGCGGAAAAGATTCTGCGCACCTGCGTGCATTGCGGTTTTTGCAACGCCACCTGCCCGACCTATCAGTTGCTCGGTGATGAGCTCGATGGGCCACGCGGACGCATCTATCTGATCAAGCAAGTGCTCGAAGGTGCGCCGGCCACCGAGCAAACTCAGTTGCATCTGGATCGCTGCCTGTCCTGCCGCAATTGCGAAACCACCTGCCCTTCCGGTGTCGACTATCACAACCTGTTGGATATCGGGCGGGCGGTGGTCGATCAGGCTGTACCGCGTCCCGCTGCCCAGCGCTTGTTGCGCGAGGGCTTGCGTGCACTGGCGCCGAATCCGGGCGTATTCAAGGGCTTGCTGCGCATGGGTACAACGTTCCGGCCCTTGTTGCCGCGAATGTTGGAAAGCAAATTGCCGCAGCGCTCGCCCGTAACCGGCTCACGCCCCGCCCCACGCCATGCGCGGCGGGTGTTGCTGCTCGAAGGCTGCGTGCAACCGGGCCTGTCGCCTAACACCAATGATGCGACGGCACGGGTATTGGACCGGTTGGGAATCAGCGTCACGCCGGTGACCGAAGCCGGTTGCTGTGGCGCGCTGGACTATCACCTCGACGCCCAGGCCAAAGGCCTCGAGCGCGCCCGACAGAACATCGACGCCTGGTGGCCGCACCTGCAAAACGGCGCGGAAGCCATCGTGCAGACGGCCAGCGGTTGCGGCGCGTTCATCAAGGATTACGGGCATCTGCTGGCGCAGGATCCGCGCTACGCCGACAAGGCGCGGCAGATCAGTGAGCGAACGCTGGATCTGGTGCAACTGCTCGCTCAGGAACCGCTGGAGCAAGTGTGCGCCGCCCGCCAGCGGCGGATCGCCGTGCATTGCCCCTGCACCCTGCAACATGCGCTGAAACTCGGCGGCGCAGTCGAAGCACTGCTGACCCGCCTCGGGTTCAATCTCACCCCCGTGCCGGACGGTCACCTGTGTTGCGGTTCGGCCGGCACTTATTCGCTGACGCAACCGACCCTTGCCCGGCAATTGCGCGATAACCGCCTCAATGCACTGGAAAGCGGACGCCCGGAGCTGATCGTCACGTCCAACGTCGGCTGCCAGAATCATCTGGCCGGCGCCGGACGCACGCAGGTTTTGCACTGGATCGAACTGGTGGATCAGTCGTTGGCAGAATGAAGTTCGTAGGATTCTTCGTTTGCTGCCGTCGGCGAAGGCTGCGATCTTTTCCTCTATCCAAACCGTGACCGTGGCAGGAATTTTTTTCATGACCGTGCAGCCTTTCGTCAGCCCCGACCTGATCCGTCAACGCTTCTCCAAAGCGATGTCCGACATGTACCGCGAAGAAGTGCCGTTGTACGGCGCGCTGATGGAGTTGGTGGAACAGACCAACCGTGAAGTGCTGGCCGCCCAGCCAGACCTCGCACGGCAGCTCGACAGCACCGGTGAAATCGAGCGCCTGGACATGGAGCGACACGGCGCGATCCGCGTCGGCACCGGCAAAGAGCTCGCGACCCTCGCGCGCCTGTTCGCGGTGATGGGCATGCAACCGGTGGGCTACTACGACCTGACCCCGGCGGGTGTGCCGGTGCACTCCACGGCGTTTCGCGCGGTGCATGAAGCGGCGCTGCAGGTCAGCCCGTTTCGGGTGTTCACCTCATTGCTGCGTCTGGAGCTGATCGAAGATCCAGAGTTGCGCGGTTTTGCCGAATCGGTGTTGAACCGGCGTTCGATCTTTACCCCTGCTGCATTGCAGCTGATCGAGCGGGCGGAGTCAGCCGGTGGGCTGAATGAGGAGGACGCGGCGCAATTTGTCCTGCAGGCACTGGAAACCTTTCGCTGGCATCACAGCGCCACTGTCACCGCTGCGCAGTACCAGACCCTCAGCGCCCAGCACCGTCTGATCGCCGATGTGGTGGCGTTCAAAGGCCCGCACATCAATCACCTGACCCCACGCACCCTGGACATCGATATCGTCCAGGCGCAAATGCCGCTACATGGCATCACCCCGAAAGCGGTGATCGAAGGCCCGCCACGCCGCAAGTGCCCGATCCTGTTGCGCCAGACCAGTTTCAAGGCGCTGGACGAGCCGATCGCTTTCACCGATCAACACGAGACTCGCGGTAGCCACAGCGCGCGTTTCGGCGAAATCGAACAACGCGGTGCGGCGCTGACACCCAAAGGCCGGGCGCTGTATGACCGCTTGTTGAACGCCGCGCGCGATGAACTGGGCGACTTTCCCAACGAAGGCAACGCCGCACGCTACAACACGCTGATGACCCGACACTTTGGCGAATTTCCGGACAGCGTCGACGGCATGCGTGAACAGGAGCTGGCGTATTTTCGCTATTTCCCCACGGAAAAAGGCTTGGCAGCGGGTAGCCTCAAATCGACATCGCTGGCGGATTTGCTCCGCGAAGGCCATGTGAAAGCTGAACCGTTGGTGTACGAAGATTTTCTGCCAGTGAGTGCGGCGGGGATTTTTCAGTCGAACCTTGGGGACGCGGCGCAGACGCACTATGGCGAACACTCGAACCGTCAGGCATTTGAACAGGCGCTGGGGCGTGGGACCATTGATGAATTGGGGTTGTATGCCGAGACGCAGCGGCGTTCGATTGAGGAGTGTCTGGCAGCGCTTTCGCGCTGAAAGATCAAAAGATCGCAGCCTGCGGCAGCTCCTACAGATGGAATGTGTTTCCCCCTGTAGGAGCTGCCGCAGGCTGCGATCTTTTGCTTTTGCTTCTAGCGCAACCGCGACAACAGCGCGAACGCTGTTTCTTCCGACGACGCCGGATTCTGCCCGGTCAGCAGCAATCCGTCCTCACGGGTGTAGCTCGACCAGTCCGCGCCCTTGGAGAAAATCCCGCCCTTGGCCTTGAGCTCGTCCTCCACCAGAAACGGCACCACCTTGGTCAACTGCACCGCATCCTCTTCGCTGTTGCTGAAACCGGTCACCTGCTTACCCTTGACCAATGGCTGACCGTCCGCACCTTTGACATGGCGCAGCACCCCGGGCGCATGACACACGGCCGCCACGGGTTTGCCACTGTTGTAAAACGATTCGATCAGCGCAATCGAATGGCGGTCTTCAGCCAGGTCCCACAATGGGCCGTGGCCGCCGGGATAGAACACGGCATCGAAATCCGCAGCCTTCACCGTGTCCAGTTTGACCGTAGAGGACAGTGCCGACTGGGCGGCAGAATCCTTGCGAAAGCGCTCGGTCGCGGCGGTCTGCGCATCGGGCTCGTCACTTTTCGGGTCCAGCGGTGGCTGGCCGCCCTTGGGCGAGGCCAGCGTCAGTCGCGCGCCGGCATCCTTGAACACGTAATACGGCGCGGCGAATTCTTCCAGCCAGAAGCCGGTTTTCTTGCCGGTATCACCCAGTTGATCGTGGGACGTTAAAACCATCAGGATTTTCATGTCGTTCTCACTCGCGGTTGGGAATGTTCAGACGCCTGCGGCGCAGTCGTGAGTGATTGACCGTCGCGCTGGGTGGATCGTTTCAGACGCTCGACGCTGGCATTTGGCCTTACTGCGCAACTTCTTGCGCACTTGTCCGGCAAAAAACGTGACTTATCGCGCTACAGCCCTTGATCGGAGAGGCTTACAGCCGAGTGCGCAACTTCTTGCGCAGTACTGCGCAAGAAGTTGCGCACTTTCCATCTCGATTCAATAAAAAACATCGACAAAACCGCAAACTACAGCCGCTTCACCCCCGGCTGCCGGGGCCTTCGACAAACCTGGCACGCTCCTTGATAACAGTCAGGCACCCACCGGGCGATTTCGCCTCCCGGGCACCCTAAATTTATCCGCAAGGAGAGCACCCCATGGCAACACCAGCGTACATGTCGGTTACCGGCGAAAAACAAGGCCTGATCACTGCCGGCGCCTTCACCGCCGACTCCGTTGGCAACACCTACCAGGAAGGCCACGAAGACCAGGTCATGGTTCAGGCTTTCAGCCACGACGTGATCATCCCGCGTGACCCACAATCCGGTCAGCCAACCGGTCAACGCGTTCACAAGCCAGTGATCATCACCAAGGTCTACGACAAGGCTTCGCCTCTGCTGCAAGCTGCTCTGACCTCCGGCGAGCGCATGAGCGAAATCGTTATCCAGTGGTACCGTACTTCGGCTCAAGGTACTCAAGAGCACTACTACACCACCAAACTGGAAGACGCGATCATCGTCGCCATCAACAACAAAATGCACAACTGCCAGGATCCGGGCAACTCGCACTTCACTCACCTGGAAGAAGTGCAGTTCACCTACCGCAAAATCACCTGGACCCACGAAGTATCCGGTACTTCGGGTTCCGATGACTGGCGTGCTCCAGTCGTTTAATTACGGCTGATCGTTACAAGCATCGACCAGCCCTGCTGGTCGATGTTGTTTACGCCCCTCCAGAATTTCGCGTGCGTTGAACCGCCTTGCGGTTGTCGACGAACGCCGCTGTACAGCACGAGGAACAAGGGATGTTCGCGCCGGCCAATGAAACCCACTTTGCCCTGACCATCGAAGGGCTCTCCGCCGATTTTCAGGTATTCACCCTGACCGGCCGGGAAGCCATCAGCCAGCCTTTTGTGTTCGAGGTGGAGCTGGTCAGTGAGCAGCCGTCGCTGGACCTCGAAACCCTGCTGCACAAACCGGCCTTCCTGCAGCTGTCGCCCGATGGCAGCGGCATCCATGGCCAGATCTACCGCGCCGCGCAAGGTGACTCGGGCAAGCGCCTGACGCGCTATTCGGTAACCCTGCGCCCGCAATTGTCGTACCTGGCGCATCGCGTCAACCAGCGGATCTTCCAGAACCTCACAGTGCCGAAAATCATCGGCATGGTTCTCGAAGAACACGGCATCCAGAGCAACGCCTACGAATTCAAGACCGGTTCGATCTATCCTGAGCGCATCTACTGCGTGCAATACGATGAATCGGACCTGCACTTCATCCAGCGCCTGTGCGAGGAAGAAGGTATCCACTACCACTTCCAGCACAGCGCCACGGCGCACAAGCTGGTGTTCGGCGATGACCAGACGGTGTTCCCGAAACTCCAGCCTGTGGCCTACCAGCAAGACTCCGGCATGGTCGCCAGCAATCCGGTGATCAAACGTTTCGACCTGCGCCTGGAAACCCGCACCAGCCGCACCACGCGCCGCGATTACGACTTCGAAAAACCACGCCTGACCCTGGAAAGCGAAAACCGTGGCGACGCCCTGCCCGACCTCGAAGACTACGACTACCCGGGCCGCTTCATCGACCGCGAGCGCGGCAAGCACCTGGCCAAACGCGCCCTCGAACGCCACCGCAGCGACTTCCAGCTCGCCGAAGGCAAGAGCGATCAGCCGCTGCTGGTCAGCGGCCATTTCCTTGCCCTGACCGAGCACCCAAAGGCCAAATGGAATGACCTGTGGCTGCTGACCGAAGTGCTGCACGAAGGCAAACAGCCGCAAGTGCTCGAAGAGTCGGTGACCAGCGACACCACCGCACTGAAAGACGATTTCCATCAGGGCTATCGCAACCGCTTCCAGGCGACCCCGTGGGACGTGCCGAACCGCCCGCCCCTACGCCACCCGAAACCGCGCATCCTCGGCAGCCAGAGCGCCGTGGTCACCGGCCCCAAAGGTGAAGAGATTCACTGCGACGAGTACGGCCGGGTCAAAGTCCAGTTCCACTGGGACCGCGAAGGTCAGGCCGACGACAAGACCAGTTGCTGGCTGCGCGTCTCCAGCGCATGGGCCGGCGCCCAGTACGGCGGCATCGCCATCCCGCGCATCGGCATGGAAGTGCTGGTCACCTTCCTTGAAGGCGATCCCGATCAACCGCTGATCAGCGGCTGCCTGTACCACAAGGAAAACACCGTCCCGTATGAGCTGCCGGCAAACAAGACCCGCAGCACCTTCAAGACCCTGAGTTCCATGGGCGGCGGTGGCTACAACGAACTGCGCATCGAAGACAAGAAAGGTCAGGAGCAGATCTTCCTCCACGCCCAGCGCGACTGGGACGAAAACATCGAGCACGACCAGAAAATCCGCGTCGGCAATGAACGCCACGACACCGTCGAGCAAAACAGCTATACGGAATTCAAGGCCGAAGAACACCACACCGTCTACGAAGACCGCAAAGTCGAAGCCCGCGCCAACGACCACCTGACCGTGGGCGTCAACCAGCACATCAAGATCGGCACCGGCCAGTTCATTGATGCAGGCCAGGAAATCCACCTCAGCAGCGGCATGAAGGTGGTGCTCGAAGCCGGCGCCGAGCTGACCCTGGTCGGCGGCGGCAGCTTCATCAAGATCGACGCCGGCGGCGTAACCATGAGCGGCCCGACGATCAACATCAACTCCGGCGGCAGCCCCGGCAGCGGCACCGGCGCCGCCCCGTTGATGCCCGGCGTGTTGAAACAGGCCGACGCCGACAAGGCCGGCCAGGTCCTGACCCCGGCCCAGATCAACACCCTCAAACGCAACGCGCCGTTCTGCGAAGAATGCGAAAAATGCAAGGCAGGTGCCTGTGCCATCTGATCGACTGACACCCAAAGACTGGCTGGCACAACAGCCGCTGCAGACTGGCGAGCGCCTGTACCTGATCATCAGCGCAGCGAGCGATGCCGACGCGCTGAAAACCCTGTACCTGACCGAACCCACCGCCCAGCTCCTGCCGATCTGGGGCGGAACGCCCTACTCCACCTGGCAACCGGTGATGCCCTACGTCACCGAACTCAAACCGAACTCGGCATTCCTGCCCTGGATCGCCGAAACCGACGCCCTCGACTGGGGCTGGCTGGCCGTCTCACGCGCCGAACCGAACGAGGTGTTCGAGCACCTGCGCAGCCTGACACAGGTGAAGATGCCGGACGGGACTGAGGTGTTTTTCCGGTTCTGGGATGGGCGACATATTTACCCGATTCTGAAGGGGCTTGGGGAGAAGGCCGGGGAAGTGCTGCCGGTGTTTGAACGGTATCTGATTAATGGGCAGACGCTGGAGGTCGGGACGCGGGTGTTGCCGAAGGTGAAGGATTGGCCGTGGTGGGAGGTGCCGAAGGAGTTGCTGGATGGCTTAGCCAAGGAGAACCCGACGACACTGATCAGCAACCTGATGCAGTGGCTGGAAGAACACCGCCCGGATGTTTACAACGCCTGGCCTGAGAACAACCTGAAGCTGAAAGTCAACCGTTTCGTGCGCCGCCCGGATGCGCCGAAAAACCTTAAAGAAGCACTGTTAAACCACCTGATTCTGGAGCAAGGCTGATGGATCGCGTTGCCTTTGTTGACAACCAACTGAACACCTTCAAGGACAGTCTGAAGCTGTATCAGGAACAAACCAAAACCTGGTACGCAAGGGCCGCCGACAAGGCCAGTCGAGCCGCTGACCTGCCCTCCCTGTTGGGCATGGAGCGCGTGATCAAGGTTGGAGACACCAGTAAATCAGTGAGCATGAACGACGGTAGTTTCGCCTCGAACGTGGCTCAGTGTCCTCTCAAAGGTCCATTGCTGATCGAAAGTAAATTCGAATCGGTCTACGACATCCCGATTGGCGACATCGAAGTCGAGATCGTCGCGGTGGAAGGTGGTGCGGTCAGCAAAGTCAAACTCGACGCTCAAGGCAAAGCTGAGTGGACCGGAGGTATTCCCGGCAAGTTCTATCAGATCCGCGTTCACAACGAAGTGACACCGGCGCAGATCGACGCCCTCTTCAGCTCCTACAGCGGCGTGACCGCTGACCTGGAGGGCTTCCTGCGTAAAGAGTGGGCAGGGTTCAAACCGCAATGGTCGAATCTGTCAGCTTCGGGCACCGCGATGGCTATCGGCAACGGCATTCTTGAAGGTGGCTGGGAGGCTATCAAGGGGGTGTGGGATGGCATCAGTCTGGTGCTCGATATCCTGCAAAATCCGAAGAAGTTTGCGGCGGACCTCGGAGCTGGCGCTGATGAGCTGATCAAGGTCGCCAAAAGCTCGCCAGACGTCATGAAGAAAGCCATGTTGCTGGCCAGTGACGAAGCCGCACTGTTCCTGTTGGTGCGCAGCGCAGTGATCTGGCTGGCCGGTTTGCCCCCCATGAAGATGGCAGGCGACGTGGCGAAAATGACCACAGCGATCGTCGTGGGCATCGCGATCGACATCGTGATTGGTGTGGTACTGACCATCGCAGCCGAAGGCACCGGGATCATCTATCTCGCTGCCCGACTGAAGAAGTACGGTGAGTTGGTTCTCAACGCCGTCATCGGTTTCGTGAAGTCGTTGTTCAAGATCATCAACGGCTTTATGGAATACGTCGCGAAGTACACAGCAGTTGCGGCGCGGGGTGTGACGGCCAAGGTGAGGAATGGTATTTCAGAGTTGCGTTTTGACGGGAAGAAAAACGCCAAACTCGCGGATGGCAAAATAGCCGACGATGCTTCCAAACAGGCAAAAACGCCTGCCGAGAAAAGCGCGGAGCCGGCAGCCGACACTTGCACCAATGGATGTCCGGTTTCAATGGTTACCGGTGAAGAGCTGTTGACGCTGACCGACGGCCAACTTGACGGTCTGCTGCCGTTTGAATGGACCCGTCTCTACCGAACCAGTGCAGTGGAAATCGATTGTGGCCTGGGTTATGGCTGGAGCCATGCGCTGGCGCATCGCCTCGAGATCAGTGGCGACGAAGTCATCTGGACCGACCACGAAAACCGCTCGACACCCTTCCCCCTCCCAAGCGAACAACGTCCGGCAATTACCAACAGCCTGTCGAAGGCCGCGATATTTCTTGGAGACGATCCGTCAGAACTGGTTCTGGCACAGGCAGGCAAACGTCCATCGTTCTACCACTTCCGCTTCAACAGCAAAGGCGCCACCCTGATCGCCATCAGCGACAGCTATGGCAATCGGCTGCACGTCACGCGCGATATCCACGGTCGGATCAAGCGTCTCGATAACGGTGCCGGTCGCGCCCTGTTGCTGCGCTACGACCGCAAAAACATTATCGCTGTGGACTATCAACAGTTCCTGCCGGCGGACAACCTTGAAGATGCCTGGAACACCGTTCAAACGCTGGTGACATACAGCTATGACGCACAGCACCGTCTGATCGAAGCGAAGAACGCGGCCGGCGAAGCCGAGCGCTATCGCTACAACGAACAGCACGTGATCCTGGAGCGGCAACTGGCGGGCGGCGCGGCCTTCTATTGGGAGTGGGAGAACGAAGGCAAACTGTCTCGCTGCATCCGTCACTGGGCCAATTTCTCGCAGATGGAAGCGCATTACGCCTGGGACGATAAAGGCAGCGTAACGGTAACCAACGCCGACGGCAGCGAAGAGGTCTACACCCACGACGACCAGGCACGGCTGATCAGCAAGGTCGACCCGGACGGCGCCGAACACCTCAAGGCGTACAACGACAAAGGTCAGTTGATTGCGGAAAAGGATCCTTTGGGTGCCGTCACCGAATACCGGTACGACGACAACGGACTGATGACTGCCGTTATCCCGCCGGAAGACGAAGCCACCACGTATGAATACATCAATGGCTTCGTCAGCGATGTTCATCGCGGCAAAGCCAGCTGGAAGTACCAACGTAACCGTCAGGGCGACATCACCCAGCAAATCGACCCGGACGGCAATGCCACGCTGTACAGCTACGACGCCCAAGGTCGCTTGCTGGAGATCCGCCACCCCGACGGCAGCCGCCATCAACTCGGCTGGAACAACCTCGGACAGTTACTGGAAGAACGCCTGCCGGACGGCGGTCAGCGCAAGTATCGCTACGACGCACTGGGTCGGCAGATCACCCGTCAGGAAGAATCCGGCGCCATCACCCACTACCAATGGGATGCGGCCAACCGCCTGGCACAAGTCACGCTGCCGGGCGGCGCAACACGTGCCTTCACCTACAACGCCTATGGCAACGTCACCGCCGAACGCGACGAACTCGGTCGCGTTACGCGATATGAGTATGCGGACAACCTGCACCTGGTCAGCCGCCGCATCAATCCGGACGGCAGCCAACTGCGCTACCGCTACGACAACTCGCGTCTGTTGCTCACCAACATCGAAAACGAGCGCGGCGAACATTACCATCTCGATTACTACTCGAACGGCCTGATCCAACAGGAAACCGGCTTCGACGGTCGCCGCACGGCCTACGAATACGACCTCAACGGCCAGTTGCTGAAGAAAACCGAATTCGGTGATGACGGCAGCGAACTCGTTACCGAGTATCAACGCGACGCCGCTGGCCGTCTGCTGGTAAAAACCCTCGCCGATGGCGAGGAGATTCATTACAGCTACGACGCTTTGGGTCGTCTGGTGAATGTCGACGACGGTCATTGGCCGCTCGCCTACAAATACGACCTGCAAGACCGCCTCATCGAAGAACACCAAGGCTGGGGCACCTTGCGTTACGAGTACGACAGCGTTGGTCAACTTAGCCACTGCCGCCTTCCGGATGGCAGCAAACTCGACTACCGTCACCTGTCCGGCGGACGCCTGAGCAGCATCGACCTCAACGGCTCACGCCTCACCGCTCACCAGTTCAGCGCCGGTCGCGAACAACAGCGCCAGCAAGGCCTGTTGCTCAGCCAGTACCAGTACGACGAACAAGGCCGATTGCAAGCACACACCGTCGGCGAGCGTGATAAAAACCTGTTCCAGCGTCGCTACAACTACGACGCCAACGGCAACCTCGCCGGCATCGATGACAGCCGCAAGGGCAATCGCAGCTACCATTACGACCCGCTCGACCGGCTCATCAGCGTACGCGGCACGACACCGGAAAGCTTTGCCCACGACCCGGCGGGCAACCTGCTCGGTCAGAACAACGAAGGCACAGCCAACCTCGCCAACGTCAAAGGCAACCGCCTGCTGATGCAAGGCGACCGCCACTACGACTACGATGCCTACGGCAACCTGATCCGCGAACGTCGCGGCACCGGCCAGAAACTCGTCACTGAATACCGCTACGACTGCCAACATCGCCTGATCGGCGTAAGCCTGCCCGGAGGCAGCAACGCGTCCTACAAATACGACGCCTTTGGTCGCCGTGTCGAAAAAACCGTCGACGGCCACACTACGGAATTCCTGTGGCAAGGCGAACGACTGATCGCTGAAAGCGCCGAAAACCGCTACCGCAGCTACATTTATGAGCCCGGTAGCTTCCGTCCACTGGCGATGCTCGATGGCGAAGGCCCGCGCAAAGCCACGCCGTTTTACTACCAACTCGACCACCTCGGCACACCGCAGGAACTCACCGACTACAGCGGCGAAATCATGTGGTCAGCGAAGTACCGCGCCTACGGTAACCTCGCTGCGTTGGACGTCAGCGAGATCGATAATCCGCTGCGCTTCCAGGGTCAGTATTTCGACGCCGAGACGGGGTTACATTACAACCGGCACCGCTACTACAATCCGGGCACTGGACGGTTTTTGACGCCGGACCCGATCAAGCTTGCGGGCGGGTTGAATAACTACCAGTACGTGCCTAACCCTACGGGGTGGGTGGATCCGTTGGGGTTGAATAATTGCCCTGGTGCGGAAGACGGATCTCAAGGTAAGAAGCCTGATGATTCAGAAAAAGCCGAGCATGACGAAGGACGAAAACCACCTGATCCATACAATCGACCCTATTCCGGGGCGCTGCCTGCCCAGATGCAAAATAAAATTTTGTTCGGCACACGCAGTCCAAATAGCAACAAACCAATTGGTGGACACTCGTCTGAAGTATTGAAGTCTAAAAATCACCAAATGACCGTTCTGCAGAAAAATCCTGATGGCACGATAAAAGTCGAAGATTTCAAAATGATTCTTGAGCGAAAAGACGGAACTGTCGGCATGTCAGCCAAGAAAGGTGGGAAGCACACATTAGCCCCAGAAACATGGAGCAACGATAAAATACTCTGGGTTACTGACGAAGTATCCGCAACACCAGGCGTGTTTATGCGAGAAGTGGATGGAGTTAAAACCACTTTACACACCAAAACAGTCGACGGTGTTCAGTGGCAGGTACTGAAAGACAACGGAGTCGTGACATCTTCATTTCCGGCTGGCGATTCGCCTATGTCCCCACCAATTTAAAAAGAGGTAGCTTATGGATAGCAAAGCTTACGAAGAGCTCAACTACTGGCTTGGGCCAAATGAAGATTCAAATTGGAATGAGTACGTTACTGAACAGGTAGCTCATGGAGTTTTAGGAAAATTCAGCGCTATGGACTGGCAGCAGCTTAATGAAACAATACTTTCGAAAGAAGAGTACTGGCAAGAAAGAAGTGCTGCTGCTCTCGGAGAGCTACGATCGCCCGAAGCAATTGAAATTCTAAAAAAACTTCTTGAATCCAAGTTTTCAGAGGTAGCAATCGCCGCAGCTTCCGAACTTGACTGGACGGAAGCAGTCATTGAGGAAAAATACTCTAATAAAATACAGAAAATCATAAACAACCTGTCCGACGAAGAAATTGACTCTTACCCAGAACTCATAAACTTACTAAGAAAATCACAAAGTCAGCCGTCTTCCAAATAAACAATATAAAGTATTATTTTTCAGATAAACGAAATCACTTTACCATCTCCGAAAAAATGAGAATAAAGACCACTAACTCATTACCCAAGCATACTCCAAAAAACTTGAAAAACAATTCTTCCTTTTGACGCAAATTTTCAAGTGTATAAATTTCAAATGAGACCCAAACTACAATATAATCTTCAACCAATTCGAGTCCCAAGCGGTTGGACAGTAACAATCAACAACCTTTTTGAAGTTGAATTAACGCCAGAAACCAGCGACTGGTTCGCCTGTTCAGTATTATTGGGCGGAGTGCGTCGAAGTAGCGGGCACTGCTTCGATTCTAGAGTAGAACCAGAGGGCGACCCCAACGGAGAGTTTGTAATTGATTTCCTGAAAATCGATTATGACCAAAGAGGAAAACCGGTTAAAAACTCCGAAGTTTTTCTTGGTGAGTTCAGAACCAAAAGCAAAATTGAATTCATTAAAAAAATTGAATCATTCATGATCGAATCGTGAGATATAGACACCTTAAAACGCCAACACTCAGCAATCCAAAAATAGTCTATAATCCGAACGTAATTCGACAAAACAGCTCAACGCGAGCACAGCGTTAAAGAACACAGATTTATTTTTCGCAGATGCCCCAAAAGGTATTGAGAATAAATCTATCACCTTTTGTTCACTCTTGTTTCCTAGAGCACGCTCCTATCAGAATCTGCGTCCTTGTTATGCGCAAAAATTGGAGTCTTCAATGAACCACCTAGAAAAAGAAGTCGACTCAAAATTAGCAGACCAGTTCTTAGCACATAAAAAACTACACGGCGACAAACTGTCTAAATTGATCAACAAGCTAACGACATTATTTTTTTCTACTGAAACAAAGGGTCTCGACCCTTACCACTTGAAGAACACTAAAAAAAAACACGATCCAGAATTTTGGAAAAAAGTCGACAGGCTCCAAAATTTTGAAAAACCGTTCCTAATAGTTCAAGACAGTAAGATTCATGCTTGGAAGCTAGAAACCTCTGCAGATCTTAAAATCCTATTTTCCGAAACGACTGGGTTTCCATTCTGGATAGCAAACGACGATTTAAAAGCCCTAATCTATATGGATGATCATGACTGCGTTCATACCAGTTATAGCACCCATTAAACACACCAAAACCCTGGTCACTGGCCATCCGAAAGGCGCCAAAAGATAAAGGGCGACAAAGGAAATAGAGTTATTATTAATAGATAACCCAAAAGACATCAAAAATCCACCCTTTTGCTCAAGGTAGCATTATGTTAGATAGCAATAAAAAACAACACTTACAGGAGAAGAAGCGCTCGAAGCCCTAGCAGAAATCGAGTACATGTTGATTTCACTGCATAAAATTGGGAACTATTGCTTCGACAAATCACTTAAAGATTACAGAAAAGCCACAACTGACTTCGTTGATAACGAAAAAAATCACTCACCGGCTTGCCAAAGTTAGAAAGCTCATCAGCAAAAATTTTGATCCGACTCTTGGAAAGGACGATATGGATGACATCGAACGTCATCTGGAAGGGATTAAATTCTGGGCACCAAACAAAATATGACAAGTTTATTTTCCCGCCAAATTTCAAAAGTAAGTAAAATAAATTCGCCCTCCCTCTACTTGACATTTGGAAAGGATTAGAATTTGAAAACCTTGAAGTCACTCTTCTTACGTTTATGAGATAACCTGTAAAAAATTCTATTCTAGGACACGCCCACAAATTTGGAAATAGAACCAGGAATATAGCCAATGAATACTGATGAAATAACAAGTCTTGGCGGAAAAATAGTTTTTGATGAAACCTCCAACTTGAGCAATTTGGAAATTTCACTAATCACTGATGACTTGAAGGAAGATCTATTCCAGGCTTCTTTTCCCTCGGGGCAAATATTGGATATCGGATGGTATCCAGAGTTTTCTAAAAACGGCTTCTTTAAGGTATTACTTATTTCAAATAGAGACTGGGACTCACCTACCTATAGTGAAACCGCAAAAACCTGGAAGAGTCTTGAAAAGGCCTTGAAAAATGCTCTTAAAAGAATGCAAACACCATAAATAAAAGCCCGAAGCACACTCCTCCCTAAAAACCCTGCAACCTCACCAGACCTTCTTACAAGCAATACCCGTCGCATACGGAGTGTCCCGCCATCTACTAAATGATTTCTTCATCATCTGCGGCATAGCAATCATCTCTCCACCATTTCTTCCGCCACCTCATACTTAACCACCACCCGATTCCGATACAACCTCACCCGCTCCACCAACTCCCCCACCTGCCCCTTCTCCCGCACTTCCCGCCAAATCTCATTCTCCCGATACACCCGCTCCCCCTCCCGCACAAACCGATGCCCTTCCTGAAACACGTGATACCGATACTCCCGCACCTGATCGCACAACAACTCGCCCTCCAGCTGCGTGTCCCCCACATTCAACTTCAACTGAAAAGTCCGATCCGTCGGGTTGTGCAGTACCAGGTCAACGTAGTTGTAGAAAATCGCCGCGCCGGAACCGAATGGCAGTACTCGGCCTTCGTCCGGGAATGGATCAAAGCTGTGGTTGGAGCGCTCGACCACGACCAGTGGTGAGTGGATCGCCATCCAGTGGATCAGGTTGCTCAGTTGGCAGATTCCGCCGCCGATACCGCTGCGTGCTTCGCCGAAGGACAGTTCCATGCCTTCAACGTAGCCGCGTTTGCGGGTTGGGCGGCCGACGAGGCGGCAGAAGGAGAAGTGTTCGCCGGGGGCGATGATGAGGCCGTCGATGGCGGCGACGGCGAGTTTGAGG
The DNA here is from genome assembly GCF_949768395.1 of Pseudomonas sp. IT-P260. Classification (NCBI taxonomy): domain Bacteria; kingdom Pseudomonadati; phylum Pseudomonadota; class Gammaproteobacteria; order Pseudomonadales; family Pseudomonadaceae; genus Pseudomonas; species Pseudomonas sp. IT-P260. The sequence goes on along the minus strand of NZ_CATKPO010000040.1, from coordinate 246,141 downwards.
TTGATGACTTTGTTGTGTTGAAGGGCGAGGTCGGAGTCGCCGAGTTTGCGGATGAGTTTCGAGGTGTGTTTGAGGTAGCGGAATGGCAGACGGTCAGCGTCGGCAACCAGGCGTGCGTAGCGTTTGCTGGAACAGTGCCAAGCGATCTGGCGGAACAGTCTTTTTTGCCACACTCGCAGCCAGTACAGGGCCGGGTGGTAGAGGGAAAGTGGTTTCATCCGTGAGGCAACGGCAGGCGCCGTTTTGTCCTTGAAGCGTCTGAGGGGCGCGCAGTTTAGCTTGTGGGACGGCTTGCGTCGTGCGCGAGATCGTGTCCCGACACACTTCTAATTGCTTGCTGAACAGCAAATTAAGCTTCAACTAAGCTTGCGTCGCTAGCATCCCGGCCGGACAGACACCTGTCGCCGATCAACCGCGGATGAGCTTCCTGAATGAACCAGTTTGATTTACCAGCCGTTACGCAGCCGAATTTCAGTCTTGTATTGGTAAATTACAAAACCCCGGACATCACCCGGATGTGCCTGGAGCTGTTGCGCGAGCATGTCCAGGCGCAGCGCATCCCGGTTTGGGTGGTGGACAATGATTCTGCCGACGCCAGTCTGGATTATTTGCGCTCGCTGGACTGGATCAATCTGATCGAACGCTCCTCCCCCGGCAAAGAAGCGGGACATATTGCCCATGGCAAGGCGCTGGATCTGGCGCTGGAAAAAGTTGAAACCGATTATCTGTTTCTGCTGCACACCGACACCTTTGTCTACGACAAGGAAGTCTTCGCGATGATGTTGCGTGAGTGTACAAAGTCTGCGGATGTCGCCGCAGTCGGGTGTGTCGAGCAAATCAATCGAGGAATTGTCAGAGACACCTGGCGACTAACTTCGCGGTTTTGCAAACACTATATTCGCCGGGCAAAAACGGCATTGGGTATGCGCAGTAAAGAGCCGAAACCTTATCGGGAAACTCACCTCAAAAGTTTTTGCACGTTGTGGAACGCCAGGTTGATGAAGTCTCAGGGACTGCACTTTTGCATGGATGACCGAGTTCCCGGTTATACCCTGCAGGATCGAATGGTCGCTTTGGGCTACGGCATCAAGCTGCTGTCACCGCGCAAGATTTTCCGCTATCTGGATCACATCCAGGCGGGCACCGTCGCTGCCGCCGGCACCTACGGCAAAAACCACCGTCGCACCAGAATGTATGAGGCCACTCTCAAACGTTTTGAAAAGCAAGCATCGGTTTGATCACGAACATAAAAAGGGCGACTGCAAAGTCGCCCTTTTTTTAATCTGAAATTGTATACATCCGCTCCGAAGAGGTGTTCGCCCAGTGTAATGGCCTGGCAATCCATGCACCGGTAAAGAGCCCTGACACTGGGCGAACGGGAAGGATTTTAATAGAAGTTGGCGGATATGTCGTCATATACAAAGGTAAATTTTATGTACGAAAAAGTTAATAGATATTTATCGACGAAATCCTTTCGTGAAACTTTCACTGCACAGTCCAACTCATTTCAGATGATTGTTCTCATACAATAATCTGTACAAGAACAACCATCTTGTAGAGTCAATACTCAACTTTCATGCTGACTGGTCACTTTTAATACATCGGTATAAGTGACAACTACGCTCTGCCCGACTTTCAGATCTTTCAGCTTGGCTTGGATTTCAGGCTTTTTCACGTCGAGTGTTTTCGACTGACCCTGCGGGTTTTGCAGGGTCACCTGATTATTCTTCAAATCAATTTTGGTGATTTTCAGTTGCACCTGAATCTGGCGATAGGCCTCGCCGCCCGGGTTTTCGCTGCCCGGCGCCTTGCGCAGCTCACCGCTGCGTTCGACGGTGCCAGGCAGACCTTTATCCACATCGGTATCGAGGTAAGCCGCCACCGAGCGTTGGACTTCGAGTTTTACCAGGTCGCCGACCTTGAGGTTGGCGAGGTTTTTCGCCTTGTCGCTGAGCTGGACGTGAACCTGACGACCTTCTGCACCTTCGAGCACGACCTGATGGTTGGCCGCATCAACGGCCAGCACTTTGGTGGTGACCTGATCGGCCTCGATGGTGGCGGACAGCGGAATGTCCGCCGCCATGGCAACGAAGCTGGTGGCGGACAGAACGGTTGCGAGGGTGATGGCCTTGGCCAGAGCGTGGAGCTTCATAAGCGGTACTTTCCCTGTAGTGAATGGCAGCAACCGGCGCCAACGCGTGTTTGGCGCCGAATGTGCCACTGAGCATAGACGCTGTTCAGGGCTTGGCTTTCGTTTCTGCCGCGGCGGTCTCTTGCGCAGTGGATTCGCCACTGGCGGTGCCTTTGCCGCTGTCCTTGCGTTGCTTGGGGTCGGTCGGGCGCAGGGCGTCGTTATCGCGCTCGGTCTCTCCCGGTGGCCGGGGTTCATCGGGATGTTCACTGGGGGATACGGGTTTCATGGGAGTGCTCCTCAGGCTTCAGGGTCATCCAGTTCATTGGCGACATTCGCGGCGGGCGAATCCTTGTGCAGGTCGTCGGCCTTGGCGCGCAGGATCTGCCACTGCTCCAGATCGATCGCGCCTTGACCGAGCAGGTCGTCGGCGATGCGTTGCAGGTCGAAATAGTGAGCATCGGGGGACTGCTGCCAGTAGGTCTGATCGTCGAACAGGCGCTGCCAGGTGGTGAGGTCTGGGGGTTGCAGGTCGTCGCTCATGGCTAATCCTCCACGGGTAATAGTTTGTAGAGGCTGCGCAATGAAACGGAGTTCAACCCAATCCCTGTAGGAGCTGCCGCAGGCTGCGATCTTTTGATCCTGTTTTAAAAATCAAAGTCAAAAGATCGCAGCCTTCGGCAGCTCCTACATGAATGGCAATGCAGCAGTCAGTACCCGGTCATTTCCAGATAGCCGCGCCCGCCGTGGCTGCCGCTGATCTGCACCGGCCCCTCCCAATAAGGAATGCGCAGGTTCATCCAGGCCTCGGGGTTAAGCGCGTCGAGACTGATGTCGAGGTGTTTGTCGGGAATGCTGATCGACCAGCGCACCGGCATCGTGTGCCCGGCAATTTTTGCGGTGTCCTTGGGTGTGAGTCTGATCTGCTCGCCGTGCAGGGTTTCGGTACGGCCGTCGGCATTGATCCAGGTGCCAGTCAGATACGGCGCGCCATCGGTTTGTCGGGTGCGGAACAGCATCAGCGACTCACCACTGTCCAGGTGCAGGGAAAACCAGTCCCACCCGGTCTGATTGGCCGCCAGCGGCTGGCTGCTCCATTCCCGGTCCAGCCACGCCGGGCCGCTGACGGTGTAGGTCTGGCCGTCGATTTGCAGCGTGCCGCTGGCCTGAAAGAACGGCTGACTGTAGTAGTACGAGGCCTGGCCTTGTTCGGATTTGCGGCTGAAGCCCTTGTCACCCTGCAACACCAGCGGCCGACTGGAGGTGAGGTGCAGTTGATAGCTGAAGGCTTTGTCGCGGGCACTGAGTTGCACATCCGTCAGCGGATCCTGCGCCTGGCTGGCGAAGCGCCAATCATCGATCCACGCCTCGAACGGCGCTACGTTGACACCGGCCTGCCCCACTCCGCCCCGGGCATAGCGCTCGGCAGCATGGTGCGCGGTGGCCGACGTCACCGCGGCGTGCCCGAGCCAGATTGTCTGGTTGGCCCAGCCCGGTTGCTCTGGCGCAGGCTTTAAGGCGCTGCGAAACAGCGTCCACTGAACGCCGAAATCGTGACCCTGCTGATCCTTGAGATTGGCGGTGACGTACCACCACTCGATACGAAATCCATCGTGGGCGCCGTGATCCGCCGGGAAATTGAACACCCGCCCCGGCACCACGGGAGTGAACTGAGCGGCCTGATCGCCGAGACCGGCAAAACCCTTCTGTTCAGAAACAGGCTGATCGCAGCCGCCCAAAAGCAGCAGCGTGAAAAGCAACGCAATCCGCTTAATCCTCATGAGCAAACGTCCTCAGCAGATCCGCCGGTTGCGTGCGGTACAACGAATACAGCGGCCACGCCGAGGCCAACAAGGTCGCCAGTAACGCCAATCCCATCAATTGCAGCAGTTGCAGCGGGAAGATCCGCAACGGTAAGCGCCAGCCGAATGCCTGCACATTGATTACCGCATCCAGACACCACGCCAGGGCGATCCCCAGCGGCAACGCCAGCACCAGCGTCAGCAGCGCGAGCAACCAGGTCTGGCCGAGGTTGAGCAGCATCAACTGCCGGCGCGTCACGCCCAAGGCCCACAGCGGCGCCAGTTGTCCGAGACGGCTCTGGCTTTGGGTCAGCAAACTGATGAACAGCGCCACACCGGCCACCGCCAAGGTCAGGCTGTTGAGCGCGGCGGTGGCGGCGAAAGTGCGTTCGAACACTTGCACCGACCAGCCCTTGAGCCGTGCCTGATCGACGATGCGGCTGTCATCGAGCTGAAAGCGCGTTTGCAGCGCAGTCAAAAACGACGGGATGTCCGGCGGCGCGATGCGCAGGTTGAAACGGTTCGGCGTCAGTGTCGGCCACAGGCGCAGCAGGTGGTTGCTGTTGACCAGCAGATGGCCCTTGGGATTGCCGTAATCGGCGTAGATGCCGACGATACGCGGTGACCACGGTCCGCCCGGCGTCGGCACGCTCAGATGATCCCCCGCGCGAACCTTCAGCCGTCGCGCCAGTTGTTCGCTGAGCATCACCGCATCGTCCGTCGCCAGATGCGCCCACGGATCGCCGGCAAGCGCCTCGAGCAACGGCCAGTGTTGGCGATAATAGGGATGATCGATCACCCCGAATACATCCGCCGGCCAGCCCTGCAGGGTCACGGCTACTTGCCAGTTGGGCAGCACCGCGCCGACATTCGGCTGCTGTTTGAGCCAGACGTACATCTCGCGCGATTGCGCCGGATTCACCGGGTTGAGGTACAGCTCGGCACTCAGGCGTTGTTCGAGCCAGTCATTGAAGGTCTGGCGAAAACCGGCGGTCATGCTGCCCGCGCCGATGTTTGCCGCCAGCGCCAGCAACAGCGCCATCAGCGCCAGACTCAGTGCCGGTAACTGTTGGCGGCAATCAGCAAGAAACCACTGACCCAGCACCGAACGACTGCGCCCAAGCAATTGATTGAGCACCGCGCTGAGCACCACCGGCAATGCCAGCGCAGCACCCAGCAGCAACCCGGCCATCAACATGAAACCGCTGCTCAGGCTGTCGCCCCAGACCAACGCCAGCAGTGCAATCAGCGCCAACATCACCGCCAGCCAACCCTGACGGCGCAACCAGCGTGCATGCTGCTGATGCCAGGCCTGTGGATCCGCCACCGCCAACAGCGGCAAACGTGCCGCCCGCAACAGACTGTTGGCGCCGGCCAGCAACGCGCCGAACAGACTCAAACCGATTCCGCTGAACCACCACCACGGACTCAGGCGCAACTGCCCCGCCACTTCCGCGCCATACAGACCGCGCAGACTGGCGGCGACATCCGGCAGCAACACGCTCGCCAGCCAGTAACCGCTGATGACTCCGAACACCCCGCCAACCAACGCCAGCACACCGAGCTCGACGACCAGACAGCCGATCAACATCCGCGCACTGACCCCGCAGGCGCGCAACGTACGCAGCAGGCCGCGACGTTGTTCCAGTGCCAGACCGATCGCCGCGTGCACGATAAACAGTCCGACCAGAAACGAGAGAAAGCCCAAGGCATCGAGGTTGAGGTGAAAGCTCTCGGTCAGGCGCGAAAGATTGTTTTCCTCGGCGCTGCTTTTGAGCTGCAGCCGACCGTTGAACGCGGCCGGCAGCTCGGCGTGAAAATCCTTGGGCAGTAACAAGCGCGACAGTTGCCCGGGCTGTTCGAGCACGGTTTGCGCGACGCCGATGTCGACCAGCAACATGCCCGGTGCCATGTCCTTTTGCGCGTGCAGCGGCGGCAGCGTCTGGCCGCTGGCGGTTTGCGGCGTGGCGCCTTCGGTCAGGCCCAAGGCGTGCAGGGTTTCCGGGGAAATCCACGTGCTGCCCGGCGGCGAGAAGAACGCGACGATGCGCTCGATTGGCATCGCCTGCCCGGCCACGGCGGAATCCACCGGCAGCGACACCGGCTCGATACCCATCAGTTGCAGGCGCTGATCCGGGTGATCCTCGAGTACCAGCCGTCCCTGCAGCAGCGGCGAGACCGGCCAGCCTTGGCGGCGCAGGTCAACGAACCATTGCTGGGTAAACGTCGCTCCATTGGGCGTAGCAAGGCTGGCCTGCGGTTCGCCACCAATCATCTGGCTCGCCCGGGCGTAACTGTCGCGGGCCTGGCTGTTCAGTGCTTCGACGCCAGTCAACAGACTGGTGGCCAGCCACAACCCCGTCAGCACACTGAAGAACTGCACCGGATGCCGCCGCCAATGGCTGAGCAGCGCACGCAGGGTTTGCCAGAACACGTTCACGTCAGACGCCCCTTGGACAACACCACCCGCTGCGCCAGTCGCGCCGCCACACGCGGGCTGTGCGTGACCATCAGCAGCGTGGTCGGCGTGTCGTCGAGCAACTCCAGCAACAGACGCAGCACTTCATCGCTGGTGCCTTCGTCGAGGCTGCCGGTGGGTTCGTCGGCCAGCAGCAGTGTCGGTCGCGACGCCAACGCCCGGGCCAATGCAACCCGCTGCTGCTGGCCGCCCGACAGTTGTTCGGGATAACGCTTGAGCAAATCACCCAAACCCAGGCGCTGCACCAGATGCGCTTGCCAGCGCGAGTCATGGCGCCCGGCCAGACGCGCCTGAAACGCCAGATTGTCCTCGACCCGCAGGCTGCCGATCAGGTTGAACTGCTGGAACACCAGACCGATTTCGGTACGGCGCCAGTCGGCCAGTTGCGCTTCGTTCATCTGCTCCAGCCGATGCTCGCCGCTGTGGATGCTGCCGCGATCCACCTTGTCGAGGCCGGCGATCAGGTGCAGCAAAGTGCTTTTGCCACTGCCGGATTCGCCCATCAGCGCCAGGCTGCCGCCGGGTTCGAGCGTCAGGTCGACGCCTTGCAGCACGGGTAATGAGCCTTGGGGAGTGAGGTAACTTTTGAAAACGCCTTGAACCTGAAGCATGCCGCCATCCGTTGGGTCAGTGTGGGGCAAGGATAGCGGATTGCGGGCTGATCAAATCAGTGGTGTTTGCACTGGCCCCATCGCTGGCAAGCCAGCTCCCACAGGGCTTGGGTTGTTCAAAAATACTGAGCACACCCAAAAACACTGTGGGAGCTGGCTTGCCAGCGATGAGGCCAGTCCTGCAAAGCCAATACTCACTGCCCGGTTGCCACACTGGTCGCCGCCTCCCCCGGCGTGACAATGGTGTTCAGATCAATGTGCTTCCACTCAGGCCTGGCCCCCAGCCGCGCATTGAAGCGGTAGTTGAAGGTGAAATCGTCCGCCGTCGGCAGCGTCAGCGGTTTGCCATATACCGCCTCGATGCCCGCCAGGTCGTAACCCATCAGCTGCAGCAGCGTCGGGAAAATGTTGTAGTGACTGGAACGGTCCTTGTTCACTGGCAATGACTGCGCCCAATCCGGGCCGTGCAGTTGATCGCCCTGAATCACCACCAGTGGCACCAGCCCCTCCTCCTCCACCGGATCACCACCGCAGTGGGTATTGAGCCCGGGATTGCCGCGCTCATGCAGGTCCTGGCCGTGATCGGAGGTGTAGATCAGCAGCGCATTGTTCAGCCTGGCCTGAGCAAATACCCGGGCGAAAAACTCGCCCACGTTCCATAACAGCGTGTTCTTGTAGGCGTTGCGGTACAGCAGCCAATCGTCCGGCTGGCCGTTGAAACCGTCGCGTTTGCCGGTGTCGGCCACTTCGGTGAACTGCCCGCGCGGTAAGGTCGGACGGTAGGCCATGAAGGCGTCGGGGTACTTGTCGTGCACCGGGAAATGCGCGCCGACTTTATTGATCACCACCAGCTCCGGCTGATCGTCGTTGAGCAACTCGATCAGCTTCGCGGCGGCAGCCATGTCGCGGTCTCGCACGCTGGTCTGGTCAAACTGCACGAACTCGTCGATGTCCTTTTTCTCGGTGTCGGTCATCAGGTTCTGCAGATTGCCGGCGGTGCGCTGGGCGTCGATGTAGACCGTGCGCAACCCGGCCTTTTTCGCGTACTGCCAGATCGACGGCAGCGTGCTGTTGATCCGTATGTAGTCGGCACGCGTACCGCCGTAACGTAACGTAACGTTGGTATCGGCGCTGCAGTTGGCAATGGACGCGGCGTAGCCGTAGTTGAAAATCTCGACCCCCGGATGCGCCTGCTTGAGGTTGCTGTGCACCCCGAACGGCGCGTTGATGTCCAGGTAATTGCCGGAGATGCTTTCGTCGATGATCAGCACGATGTCGTGATTGACCGTCGCAGCGCTGCGCGCCAGCGTCACGGGCTCACGCGGGCCGACCGTGTTGTGCAGCGCTTCATAGGTGAACAGGTTCAGATAGGCCAGCGGCGTGTACATGATCGGCAAGCCCCGCGCGCCCTCGCCCGCCCGCAGGAACAACACCGCGCTCAACAGCAGCACACCACACACCGGCGCCGCCACCCGCAATGCATTGGGCACCACCAGCGCATGCCGCGGTTTGAGCCCGATGCCGAACAGCAACAGCAGGCCGCTGAGCGCACCATGAATGAACGCGTCGCGATACTGGTAAGCGGCTTCCTGAATGAAGCCGCCGGAGTACACCAGCGAGACAAAGCTGCTGTAGCTCAGGTAATCCGCGGTGACCCGGGTATAGACATCAAAGAATACCGCCGAAGCAAATAGCGTTATTGCGAATAAGTGTCGAATCAATGCCTGACGAATATAAGCCGTTAGATATAACGCTAAAGTGAGCGCCAAAAACATCGCGCCAAAAAGAAGCACAGCAAAACCGACCCCGATAGCATTTAACCGCTCAATGTAATATTCGGAATAAAGCAGCAGATAAATAACTAAAAGCAGTTCTTTTAAATATCGAAACATGGCGATTCCGGTCGTACGAAACGGCATTGGGTCAATAGTTTGTCGGTCAAAATCTGACACTAGCACCCGGCCATCAAAGCGCAAGAAAAGCCTGACTTTTCTGTCAAGCGTCAAAAAACTGTTGACTCATTCCTGACACACTCCAGCGGCTACAAGTCGTTAATTTAAAGGCTTTCGACCGTTTATCGCTTTCTTCAGGATGTGAAAAAAGGGTCAAGGACGCGACAAATCCAGCAATAGCAAGCACTTGATGGCCAATAGCCTGAAAAAAGCCCGGTGTTATACACGTGCAACATGTCATTTTGCTGACACGCTTTTCCACACCTGCGCTATACCCCTTTTGACAGTTCCATTTTGATCTTCTTCCACCGTCTTACGAGGCACGCCAATATGGACGTGAGCGTATTTGGTACGGGCTATGTTGGCCTTATTCAAGCAGCCGCACTTGCCGATGTCGGACATCGGGTTTTATGTGTGGATATTGACCCGAACAAGATTAAACAACTGCAACAGGCCGTACCGCCTATTAGCGAACCGGGTTTATCCGCCGCGCTGGAAGAAAATATCAAGGCCGGTCGTCTGCTGTTCAGCACCCAGGCCAGCGACGCGGTGGAGCATGCCGAGTTGATCTTCATCGCCGTGGGCACCCCGGCCGATGAGGACGGTTCCGCCGACCTGACCCACGTGCTCAACGTCGCCCGGCAGATCGCCTCGCACATGGAGGCCGATCGCACCCTGATCATCAAGTCCACGGTGCCGGTCGGCACGGCGGATCAGGTCGCCGCCAAGGCCAGCGAAGAATTGCAGCGCCGCGGCCGCAGCAGCCTCAAGGTGCGGGTGGTGTCCAACCCCGAATTCCTCAAGGAAGGCAGCGCCCTCGCCGATTGCATGCGCCCGGACCGGATCATCGTCGGCACCCGCGATGACGCGGCCCGCGAACAGATGAGCGAGCTGTACGCGCCGTTCTGCCGCAACCACGAAAAGCTGATGTTCATGGACAACCGCAGCGCCGAGCTGACCAAGTACGCGGCCAACGCGATGCTCGCCACGCGTATCAGCTTCATGAACGAGCTGGCCAATCTCACTGAATTGCTGGGCGCCGACATCGAAGCGGTGCGCAAAGGCATCGGTTCCGATCCGCGCATTGGTTACCACTTCATCTACCCCGGTTGCGGTTTCGGCGGTTCGTGCTTTCCCAAGGATCTGCGCGCCCTGCTGCACACTGCCGAACACAACGGCATGCCGCTGAAACTGCTGCGCAGCGTCACTGATGTCAACGACAGCCAGCGGCACATTCTTTTCAGCAAACTCAAGGCGCAGTTTCCGCAAGGCCTGGGCGGCAAGTCGATCGCGATCTGGGGCCTGGCGTTCAAACCCAATACCGATGACATGCGCGAAGCCCCCAGCCGCTACCTGATGGACGCGCTGTGGGCCGAAGGCGCGAGCGTGCAGGCCTACGATCCGGAGGCCATGTCCGAGTGCCGGCGCCTGTACGGCTATCGCGACGATCTGCACTTGTGCGCCACCCGCGACGACACCCTGGAAGATGCCGATGCGCTGGTGATCTGCACCGAATGGAAGAACTTTCGCGTAGTGGATTTCGAGCTGCTGGCGAGCAAGTTGCGCTCCAAAGTGATTGTCGACGGTCGCAACCTCTACAACCCGGAACACGTGGCCGCCGCCGGTTTGCACTACAGCGGCATCGGCCTGCGCCACATCGCACCGGAAGGATTGCGCCCATGAAAATCCTGGTCACCGGCGCTGCCGGCTTCATTGGTGCCCATTGCGTGTTGCGGCTGATGCGCGACGGGCATGCGGTGGTCGGCCTGGATAATTTCAACGGCTACTACGACCCGCAGCTCAAACACGATCGCGTGCAATGGGTGCGTGATCAGGTCGGGCACTTCCCGCTGGCACGCATTGATCTGGCCGACGCCGCCGCGATCGAAGCGCTGTTTGTCCGCGAGCAACCGCAAGTGGTGATCCACCTCGCGGCGCAGGCCGGGGTGCGCTACTCGCTGGAAAATCCGAAAGCCTATCTGGACAGCAACCTCTGCGGTTTCCTGAACATTCTCGAAGGCTGCCGGCACCATCCGGTGGAGCACTTGATTTACGCCTCGTCGAGCTCGGTCTACGGCGCCAACCAGCACACCCCGTATTCGGTGCACGACGGTGTCAATCACCCGCTGTCGCTGTACGCCGCAACCAAAAAAGCCAACGAGCTGATGGCCCACAGTTACAGCCACCTGTTCGGTATTCCCAGCACCGGCCTGCGCTTTTTCACCGTTTACGGGCCATGGGGCCGGCCAGACATGTCGCCCATCCAGTTTGCCCGGGCGATCACCGAAGGCACGCCGCTGAAACTGTTCAATTACGGCGAGCACCAGCGCGATTTCACCTACATCGACGACATCGTCGAAAGCATCGCGCGCCTCACTGACCATCCGCCGCAAAGCCAACCGGAGTGGGATCGCGAACGCCCCGACGCGGGCAGCAGCATGGCCCCGTGGTGCCTGTTCAACATCGGCGGCCACCACCCGGTGGCGCTGAAAAGCTATCTGGCGCTGATGGAAAAACACCTCGGCCAGACAGCCATTGTCGAGCTCTTGCCCCTGCAACCGGGCGATGTGCTCAACACCTGTGCCGAGACCGATGATCTGGCCCAGGCCACCGGGTTCCAGCCCCGGATCGAGCTGGATGAAGGACTGGGGCGTTTCATCGCCTGGTTTCGCGACTACTACCCCACTGCCTATCGCCCACGCGCCGCTCGCGGCTGAACATCAGCGGAGGACCCCATGACTGGACATGAACAAGGTGTACCGATCAACCAGATGCGCCGTGACAAGCGCATGGATCCCGAGCACCGAATGCGCCTCGATTCCGCCATCCACAGGCAGGGCCGTGGCTGGTTGACCGGCCGCGACGGTGGCCGGCCATGGACGCTCTCACGCACCAACCGGGTGTTGGCCTGCTTCGGTGCGCTGGTGCTGCTGGTGGTGTTTTCGCCGCTGCTGCTGGGCCTGGCACTGGCCATCAAATTCACCAGCCCGGGGCCGGTGATGTTCGTGCAGAAACGCACCGGTTATCGCGGCCGCACCTTCGGCATGTACAAGTTCCGCACCATGGTCTGCAACGCCGAAGAGCTAAAGGAATCGCTGCGTCACCTTAACAAGCACGGGGTAGACGCCATCGACTTCAAGATCGACAAGGATCCACGCATCACCGGCATCGGCGGTTTCCTGCGGCGTACCAGCCTCGATGAACTGCCCAACCTGTTCAACGTGGTCAGCGGTGACATGCGCCTGGTCGGCCCGCGGCCGACCTCGTTCAACGCCTACCGCTACAAGGACAACCACCTCGCGCGCCTGAGCATCTACCCCGGCATGACCGGCCTGTGGCAGATCTCCGGGCGCAGCAACATCGACTTCGACCAGCGCGTTGAGTTGGACCTCAGCTACATCGCCGAGCAAAGCCTTTTGCTTGATCTGAAGATCTTGTTGAAAACCCCCTTCAAAGTATTCAGCGGCCACGGAGCAAGCTAATGGACGGTTCAACCAACAAAAGCCTGAGCATTGCCAACCCCAGCGAATCGAACCTGATTTCGACCGTGCTGGATCTGGATCTGCGGATCCTGTTCCTGACCGCCGCCAACCCGAGCGCCGGTACCACCACCAGCGCATTGGCGCTGGCCAGCCAACTGGCGCAGATGAGCAGCGGCCAGGTGCTGCTGGTCGATGCCAGCCAGTCGGCGGGCAACCTCACGCAGCAATTGAACCTGGGCAAGGAGCGCGGTCTGCGCGACCTGCTGTTCAACCCGGACAACCCGCCGCTGTTGCAGGATTGCGTGGTGCAGGTTTCCAGCCTGCCGTTCCACGTGCTGCCCAACGGCCGGCCGATCCGCACCCTCGAACACCTGACCGCCGAGCGCCTGAGCCCGCTGCTCGACCGCTTGGGCACGCAGTATCGCTTCGTGGTGATCGACGGCGACGCGGTGTATTCCGCCGCCGACACGCTGGTGCTCGCCACTCAAGTCGATGGCGTGGTGTTTGTGGTGCGCGCCGAAGACACCCGCTGGGAAGTCGCCCAGGCCGCCGTGCAACGCCTGACCCAGGCCGGGGCAAAAGTAGTCGGCAGCGTATTCAACCGGCGCAAGTACTACATGCCCAAGTGGCTCTACAAAAACCTGTAAGCAAACGCGAGGGATGACGCCATGAACGCCAAGATACTGGTTCTGCTGATGCTGCCGCTTGCAGGCTGCTCCAGCAATTCCGAAACCCAGCACATGCCGGTGAACATTCTCACCGCCACCCCGGCCAACGCCCAGGCCACCGACATGCCGAAGATCGAGCAGACCTTGCGCCCGCAAGACGTGCTGGATGTGATCTTCCACATCAGCACCAGCGGCTCGGATGCCTATCGCGTGCAGTCGGGTGACCAGATCGGCCTGAACTTCACCGCCGCCAGCCAGCTCAATGGCAACCAGTTGGTGCTGCCCGACGGCACGATCAACCTGCCCGGCGCCAACACCTCGGTGAAAATCGCCGGCCTGACCGCCGACGAGGCGCGCGATGAAATCCAGCGTGCCTACCAGCGCAAACAACTGTTCCAGCCCAACCGCAATCAACTGACGGTGCAGATCATCAGCCCGCTGACCAATGAGCAGAACCTGAAAAGCGCGCTGAATCACCCGGCCACCGGCATGAGCCGCGAGATCACCGTGGGCAATGACGGTTATGCGAGCTTTCCGGAAATCGGCGCGGTGCCGCTGCAAGGCATGACCATCAATCAACTGGAAACCTTCCTCAACCAGAAGTACGCGCAATTGCCGGGACGGATGAGCGTCGATGTGATGCTCAAGTCCACCGCCGGCAACGAGATCTACGTGCTGGGCGAGGTCGGCCAACCGGGCTCCTATCCGATCCGCCGTCCAGTGTCGGTGCTTGAAGCGCTGACCCTGGCGCGCGGCACCAACGTCAAGGCGCGTCTGGACTCGGTGGTGATCATGCGCCGCAACGGCAACCAGGTGCAGGCCGTGCACTACGACGTGGAAAAAGCCCTGTCGGGCGATGCGTCGCAGATCGCCTACCTGCAACCGGACGACATGCTGTTCGTGCCAAAAACCAAACTGGCGAGTGCCGGCGATCTGGCCCGGCAACTGGCCGACGTGGTGTTGTTCCAGGGCGTGGGCTTCAGCTTCGGCTACCGCGTCGACAACAAAGGCAGTAACAACAACTGACTCTCAGGTGACCGATCATGAATCCAAAGGAAAACTACCTGCATGAGTTCTTCAGGATCTTCTTCGCCAACAAGCAGCTGGTGAAACGGGTCTTCCTGATCTTTGCAGTCATCGCGTTGGTACTGCCGCTGGTGCTCAAGCAGAGCTTCGATATCACCGCCCAGGTGATCGTGCAGTCGAAAAAACTCTCTCAGGGTGACGCCACCACGTCACTGACGGTCGATAACGCCACCTTCATTCCGCCGTCGCTGGCGGACATGGAAACCGAAAGCAACATCCTGCGGTCCCCGGCGCTGATCCGCCAGACCATCAGCGAGCTACGCGACAAGGGCGAGTACGACCCGCCTGTGGGCGTATTCGCCAAACTGGTGAGCAACCCGTTCCGCCGTTACGTCTCTTCGCCGCTGCGTGAGTACGTGATCAATCCGCTGCGCAACATGCTCGGGCTGCAAACCGATCCGGTGCGTGACACGGTGCTCGATGGCTTGACGCAAGATGCGATCGACAGCCTGAAGATCGAGACCCTGCCCGGCTCCAACGTGATCTCGATCATCTACAGTTTCCCGGATCCGCATCAGGGCACGACCTTCGTCAGCGCCTTGTTGCAGAACTATCTGGTCAGCCGTCAGGCGCTGCAGTCGATCGACCTGCCGCAGTCTTTCTACGAAACCAAGAAGCACCTGTATCAGGTGCGCCTCGATGGACTGGAAGGTAATCGGCAAGCGCTGCTGGAGAGTGTTGCATCGTCCGATCCGAAAGAAGAAATCACCTTCCGCCTGAACGCGATCAATACCGAAGAGCAAGCCCTGAACCTGTATCAGGATCGCCTGTTGCAGAGCCAGCGCTGGCTCGAATACCTGAAAACTGCGCTGACGGCCGCCAGCAGCAACAAGCTCAACGACTACACCTTCCCCTTCACCTTCACCACCACCGTCGATAACGTGGCGTTCGAGGATCGGGAAATCAAACAGTTGGGCGAGCAACTGACCACGCAAGTCAGCCGCTACATGAATGACCTCGCGGTGTTCCAGCCCGGTAGCGAGCCGATGCTGCTGACCCGCGAGCAGATCGCCCGCACCCGCCAGCAGTTCCTCAAAGTGGTGAGCAACCGCATTCAGGAACGCACCAACGACCTGGCCGTGGTGCAACAGGTGATCGATCAGAAAACCGCGCGCATCGCCGAGTTCAAGAACCGCATCCACACCTTGCAACAGACCCAGAGCAAGCTGCGGCAGATGGACACGGAAATCGACGCGCTGCACACGGCGTTCTCCACCTATGCGCAACGCTTTGCCGAAAGCAGCACCGCCGGTTCGCTCAACGATGACCTGTCGAACGCCAAGGTGCTCAGCCCGCCGTTCGAGCCGACCGAGCCGGCGTTCCCCAAACCGCTGCTGATCATTCCGTTCGGGCTGTTCACCGGTCTGCTGCTGGCGATTGCCCTGGTCTATGTGCGTGAGTTCTTCGATCACCGGTTCAAACACCCGGCGCAGATCACCCACGAACTGGGCCTGCCCGTGTTGCTGGTGATCAACGACGAGAACGTGCTGCCAAGCAATCCGCACAAGAACTGGACCGTGCCAAGCTTCGTGCACTGGGTGCGCAATTGAACACGCTGTCCACCCCGAACGCCGCGCTGCCGATCATTCACTTGCTCAGCAGCGGCGGCTTCTATGGGGCCGAGCGCATGTTGCTCGATCACTGCCTGGCGACACCGGGGCAGCACCAGGTGCTGTTTCTCGATGCACCGCCAGCGTTGATCGCGCGCTTTCGCGAGGCCGGGGTGGACTGTCGTGGTTGTGCCGGGCTGGGCGAGTTGTTGCGCCACCTGCGGGCCCGGCGCAGCGAACGGCCGCTGATCAACACTCACAACTTCAAGGGGCTGTTGTTCGGCTGGGTCGGCGCGACGCTGTTGCGTTTGCCGCTGGTCATCACCCAGCACGGCTTCACCCCGCGCAGCCGCAAGCAGAAGTTCTACACCTGGCTGAGTCTGCAGCTGTGCCGCACCGCGTCGGTGGATCGGGTGGTGTGCGTGGCCGAGAGCATCGCGGTATTGCATCGTCAGGCCAGCGTGCAAGCTGAAAAGCTGCAGGTGATCCCCAACGGTTTACCCGCTGCCGCGGCGCGGGTCAGCAACGTTGACCGCCAGCGCTGGCTGGCCGGTTATGTCGGGCGCTTGAGCAGCGAGAAAGGCCCGGACCTGTTTCTCGATGCCCTGATTCCGCTGTGTCACCAGCATCCGCAACTGGACGCAGTGATGCTCGGTGACGGCCCGGAACGTGAGGCACTTCAGGCACGGATCGACGCCGCAGGTTTGCAGCAACGAATTCGTCTGCCCGGCTACCAGACCGCCATGCAGCCGTGGTGGCAGCAACTGGATGCGCTGGTGATCAGCTCGCGCACCGAAGGCACGCCGATGATTCTGCTCGAAGCGATGCAGAGCGGCGTGCCGGTGGTGGCGTTTGCGGTCGGCGGCATTCCCGATGTACTCGAACACCGGCACAACGGCTTGCTGGCGACACCCGCCGCCAGCGCCGACCTCGCCCGCCAGCTCGATAACCTGCTGAACGAGCCGAACCTGGCTCGGCAATTGTGTGACAACGCAAAGCGTACGCAACAGGATCGCTACGACCTCAAGGCCCTGGCCGAACGCTGGTCGCAGCTGTACATCCGCACGGCACGGGAGGCACGCGCATGATTTTCCCGCTCTCGATCGTCACGCTGCTCGGTCTGGTGTGCATCGGTCTGCTCGCCAGCCCTTATCCATTTCTCGCACCGGGTGCGGTCATTGGTCTGGTAGGGTTCACGGTGTTGTACCGCAAGCCAACCTGGGGCCTGCTGGGCATTGCCGCGCTGGTACCGTTTGAAGGTTTCTTCAAGGACAGTGCACTGTCCGGAAGCAAACTGATCGGCGCCTCGCTGGCGGTGATCGTGATGCTGCAACTGGCCCTGCACCAGATTCCCGGCGATCGCCTGCGCAGCAATATCTGGCGGTTTCTGCTGTGGTTTCTGGTCCTGTATTTCCTCAGCCTGCTCAACACCGATGACGTGGGCATGTCGCTGGGACACCTGCGCGAACTGAGCGTCGGGCTGATCCTGTTTGTCATTACCCTGTTGATTGGCCGTGAACTGAATCTCGACCTGTTCGCCCGACTGGTGACCCTGAGCGTCAGCACGACCTGCGCCATGGCGATGTTTTCGGTCAAATTCCAGGATCAGGGGCGCGCTGCCGGTCTTCTGGAAGACCCCAACGCGTTTGCCCTGCTGATCGCCTTCGCCATTCCGTTGGCGCTGCTGCTGGTGATTCGTGGGCCCAACCTGCTGCACCGGTTGTTCTGGGGCGCTTGCTGCCTGCTGCTGCTCGGTGGCATGACCAAGACCGAATCGCGCTCCGGGCTGGTGGTGGTGGCCTTGAGTCTGCTGATCGGCTGCTGGCACTACCGCGCGCAACTCACCCGGATCCGTCCACGGCACCTGGGGTTCGCCATGCTCGGTGCGGCGATCGTGATTCCGCTGGCGATCTACGCGATGCCCGCCGGTTACGTCGCGCGCATTCAGTCGCTGAGTATTCTCAGCGCCGGCTCCAAGGCACAGGATGAATCCCTTGGCCGCCGCGCCTCGTACATCGTGGTCGGCGGCCAGATGATCCGCGAGAACCCATTGCTCGGCTCCGGCCCCGGCACCTTCCCGCTGCACTACGCGACCACCGGCTACGCCAAGGCGTTTTCCGCCAACCGCAAGATCGGCGACCTGTACCGCCGTGCGCACAACACCTACCTGGAAATCTTCAGTGAACTGGGGATTCCTGCCGGCCTGCTGTTCGTCGGCATGCTCGGTCTGGGCCTGTACAACCTGATTCGCGCACGCGCCGCGTGGATGCTGCGGCGCGATTGGCAACAGGCAAATCTGATGACCCACCTCGGCGTGAGCTTCCTGTCGCTGACCCTGTTCCTGATGTTCCTCAGCGCGCCGAACCAGAAATACGTGTGGATCATGCTCGCGCTGACCAGCGTCCTGCGCCTCAAAGCCGAACAGGCGCCACTGACCGAGGCCAGACCATGAGCCGGATCAGCATCATCATCCCGATGTTCAACGAGGCGCGGCACATTGGCCGCACGCTGCTGGCCGCGCAAAAAGCCGCACATGCGGCCGATGTCGACTGCGAGTTGATCGTGGTCGACAACGGCTCGAACGACGACGGCCCGCACATCGCCCGTCAATTCGGCGCGCAGGTGCTGGTGCTGCCGGGCCTGCTGATCGGTGCGCTGCGCAATCGCGGTGCGCTGCTGGCAAGCGGCGAGTGGATCGCATTCATTGATGCCGACGTCGAGATGCCCGAAGACTGGCTCAAGCCCTTGTTCGAGCTGCAAGCCGAAGGTCAGGCCGATGTGTTCGGTCTCGACCTGCACACCCCCGCTGCCGCGCCGTGGTACGCCACCGCCTGGCAACGCCGCACGCTGCGCCCGCCGAGCCAGGCATCGCATACGGTGGATTGGCTGCCCAGTTGCAACCTGCTGATGCGCCGGCACTGGTTCGACAAGGTCGGTGGTTTCAACGAACACCTGCGCACCGGCGAAGACAAAGAGTTCACCCTGCGTCTGCACGAACAAGGCGCGCGGCTGCTGTCGGTGAACAGCAGCGTGGCCCTGCACTGGGGCTACGAAATGAACTGGCGGGAGTGGATGGGCAAGGAAATGTGGCGGCAAGGCAGTCACTTGCAACTGCTGCGCACCCATGGGTTCAGCCTGCGGCTGCTGCGTTTTCCGCTGCTCTCGCTTGGCGTGTGGATACTGGATTTTCTGACCCTCTCGGCCTTGCTCGACGGCTTTCCGCATCACGCTGCAATCATGGTGACGCTGACCCTGGTGCCCGCACTGGTGCTGAGCATTCGTCAGAGCGCTCGGCACCACAATGTCGTTCTGACCCTGCAACTCTGGGGCCTGCACTGGGTGCGTCTGCACCTGGCGGGTGCCGCGTTCATTCTCAGTCTGTGTCATTGGACCGCAAGGAGGCCTGCCCGTGGCTGAATTCATTTTCTGGCTGTGCCTGCTGCTGCCGGTATACGCCTACCTCGGCTACCCGCTGCTGCTGACCGTGCTGGCACCGCTGTTCCCGGCCTGGCGCCACACCCCGGCGCCGCCGCTGAACATCAGCATCGTGATCGCCGCGCACAACGAGGCGCGGCACATCGAGCACAAATTGCGCACGTTGCTGGCGCAGGATTATCAGCCGGCCACGTTGCAGATCATCCTTGCCAGCGACGGCTCGACCGACGACACCGTGGCCTGTGCGCACAAGATCATCGATTCGCGCATCACCGTGCTCGATCTGCCGCGTCAGGGCAAAGCGGCAACGCTGAACGCCGGGGCGGCGCTGGCGACTGGCGATATTCTGGTGTTCACCGATGCCGACAACCAATGGTCGCGGGAAACCCTCGGCTACCTGCTCGCGCCGCTCAGTGATCCGAATGTCGGCGCCTGCGCCGGGCACATGGTGATTCCGGTGACAGGTGGCGGCCTGAGCATCGGCGACAGTCTGTACCGGCATTACGAGGGCTGGCTGCGCCGGGTGGAGAATCGCACCGGTTGCATGGTCTCGGCCGACGGCGCCCTGCTCGCCCTGCGCCGCGAGCTGTTCCAGAGCGTACCGGCGGAGGTCAATGACGACTTCTTTCTCAGCACCTGCGCGCCGGTCGCCTTCAAGCGCATTGTCTATGTGCCCGAGGCGCAGGTGATCGACCACGGTGTCGACGAAGCGGATAAACAATTCCGTCGCCGTCAACGCGTCACCGTCGGTGGCCTGCAAAGCCTCGCCCAGCGCCGTGAACTGCTCAACCCGCTCAAACATGGCTTGTATTCGATTGCGCTGATCAGCCACAAGCTGATCCGCCGCCTGGCACCGATCCTCCTGCTGCCATTGCTGCTGAGCAATTTCTGGCTGTGGGAGGACCACGGATTCTATCGACTGGCCCTGATCGCCCAACTGTTCGGTTACGCCGTGGCGATTGCCGGACTGCTGGATTCACAACACCGGTTACCCAAACCGTTTCGCCTTGCGGCATTTCTGCTGGTCACACTGGCAGGCATGAGCATCGGCCTGTGGCAGTTCTTGCGCGGCCAGCGTTACGCCCAGTGGAATCCTGAACAAAACCGTTGAAAGGAGCGAAGCCATGGCGATCAAACAATTAATAAAACGCACCAGTGGCTGGCTTTACCTCAATTCCCCGGTGGGACGTAATCAGCTGCACGGCGCCGGGGTGATCCTGATGTTGCACCGGGTGCTGGCCAACGACCGCGCCGCCGACCTGCCGCACCGCAATGAGCTGTGTGTCGGACCGAAAGCCTTCGAGCACCTGCTGGTGTGGCTGCGCCGACACTTCGATTGCGTACCGCTGATGGACATCCTTGCGCCCACCTCACTGCGCAGCGACCGTCCACGCGTGGCACTAACGTTCGACGACGGCTGGCGCGACAACGCGGTCAATGCGTTCCCGCTGCTGCAAAAACATCAGGTGCCGGCGAGCATCTTTCTCTCCACCGACTTCATCGGCAGCCGTCAGCGCTTCTGGTGGGAAAGCCTTGGCGAGACCCTGTGGGGCAGCCATGGCGAAAAGGCCCGCATGCACTTGATCGAATACCTGCACATGATCCACCACCCACTGCCGGTACTGGTCGATGACATCGATGTCGACCGCCGCAGCCTGTCGCTGCTGCACTACCTGCAAAGCCTCAAAGACCTTGAACCGGCGATGCTCGAACGCTTGACCGATGAATGCCCGCCCGAAGCGCAGCCGCAAGCGCTGGACTGGCACCAGGTGCGGGCGCTGGAAGCCTCGGGACTGGTGCGTTTCGGCCCGCACGGCGCCAGCCACGCGATCCTCACGGAACTGGACGATGTGCGCCTGAGCGAAGAAATCCGCCGCAGCCGCGACGCCTTGAACAACGGCTGCAACCGGCCGTTGCCGGTGTATTGCTACCCCAACGGCAACAACGACGAGCGAGTAAGAAAACAGATTGCCGCGCACGATTATCCGTTCGCCCTGGGCACCGGCACCGGCATCTATCGCGGCGAAGGCGATCCACTGAACCTGCCACGTTTCGGCGTCAGCCAACGCACCGCGCGCAATCCCGAGCTGCTGTCGTGGCGTATCTTTCGTGGAAACCGGCCATGAGCCGCAGCCATTACCTCAAGCATCTGGCGCTGAGCATGGGCACCAAACTGGCGATGATCGCCCTGCGTTTGCTGCGCAACGTGTTGCTGGCGCGGATCCTCGGCCCCAGTGAGCGCGGGCTGTTTGCGCTGCTCAGCACCTTGCCCGATCTGATCAGCGCTGCCACCAGTGGCGGGTTGAATTCAGCCGTCGGTTATCAGGCCGCCAAGCAACGGCCGATGGGGCTGCTGCTGAGTCAGGTGCTGGTGTTTGGTTGCTTGCTCGCCGGCCTGTTGACCTTGTTGGTGGTGGCGCTGGTGCGTGAGTTCGGCAGTGAACTGGATGTCACCGTGCAGCTCGGTCTGCTGGCCTGGCTGTTGCTGCTGGCGGTACCGCTGACCGTGCTGAAAAGCGGTCTGCTGACCCTGCACAACGCCTCCGGTGGTGTGGTCGCATTCAACGCCTTGCGCCTGACCGAATCGCTGGCGCCGCTGCTGCTGTTTCTCGCGCTGTTCTGGATGTGGAAAAGCGCGGCGCTGGAAGCGGCGCTGATCAGTTGGCTGGCCGGGATCAGCCTGGTGGTGCTGGCCGGTTGGGTCTGGCTCAAACGGGCGCAACCGCTGCACCTGCAATGGGATCGCGCCAGCCAGAACGAATTGCTGCGCTACAGTGCGCGCAGCCATCCGGATCTGCTGTTCCAACAGGTGATTCTGCGCTCGGATTACCTGTTCATCGGCGCCCTGCTCGGCAGCACCGCACTGGGGCATTACGCCATGGCCAGCGCCGCCGCCGAACTGCTGCTGATCGTGCCGGAAGCGGTGACCACGCCGCTGATGAAACGCCTGCTGCAACAGGACGAAGGCATGGACAAGGTCACCCCGCTGGCCCTGCGCCTGACCGCCACGGTGATGCTCGGCGCGTGCCTGAGCATGGCCGTGATCGGCAACTGGCTGATCGTCACCCTGTTCGGCATCGCTTACCAACCGGCGTATCCGGCGCTGCTCGCCTTGCTGCCGGGGCTGCTCGGCCTTTGCTACGCGAGCATCCTGCGGCTGGACCTGCTGGGGAAAAACCGCCCCGGCACGGTGTCGCTGCTGATGGGCCTCGGCGCCCTGCTCAACCTGGCGCTGAACCTGGTGTTGATTCCGGCCTACGGCATCGTTGGCGCGGCAGCGGCGTCGTCGATTGCCTACCTGGCCGTGACCGTGGCGATGCTGGTGTTGTACTGCCGTTTAAGCGGCGTGGCGTTTTGGCAAACCCTGATCATCCTGCCCAGCGACGTCGCGCCGATGTGGCAGATGCTGCACCGGAAGGCCGTATGAAAGGCCTGCTTCTGCTGCTCGGTCTCGGCCTGTCGCTGGACGCCTTTGCCGCGTCGATGCGCTGGGGCGAGATCCGCGACGGCAGCCTGTATCTGCAAGCCGATCGCCCGGACACCGTGACCGTGCGCTGGACCCCGGCGTGGCAGGCCGACGCCAACGAAGAGCATCTGTACCTGCTCGACGGCCAAGGCAAACTGCAGGGCGAACGCTTGATCAAGGCCAGCGAAACCCGCGGCACCCAGAGCTGGCCGTTGCTGCCCGGCGCTGCCAGTTATCGCCTGGAAATCCCTGGCTACAGCTTCCGCAATTATCGGGTCGAACACGATGAGCACACCGTGGCGCTGTTCGAGCCGGCCAAGGTGCATTTCAGCGCGCAGACACAGAACGGCGACGAGCTGTATTTCAAGGTAGCGCCGGGGGAACACGCGGTGCTGGCCGGCAAGTTTCATGGCGGGGTCAACGCGCTGCAGGCGCAACGGGTGGGCGATGATCAGCCACTGACGCTGGCGCTCAAACCCTATCGCGCCTACTGGCAGTTCGATCAACTGGCGTTGCCGGTCAGCGAACGCGAACAGGTCTGGCGCCTGCGTCTGCAAGGCAGCGGCAAAGCGGCGTTCTGGCTCGACGGCACGGCCAATCGGTTTGCGCAGACGCCGCAGCAACTCAAACCTGTGCGCGAAGAGACCGGCCAGATCCACCTGACCCTGCACGACAAAATCCTCGGACGCACGCCGGATCTGGGCATCGCCCTGCCCTACGTGATGCCGCCCGCCAGTAGCCATGCGGTGCTGGATGCGTTGAAAGCGACCGCCGCCAGTTACTACAGCTTTGTCGATGTCACGGCGAAGAATCCGCACTTCGAAGACGCATTCCGCAAGGTTTATCAGGAGCGTTTCGGCATCCGTCAGGACATTACCCTGCTCGCCGGCAGCCAGCGTCAGGCCGATCTGCGCGCCGATGTGCAAAGCAATGGCGGGCTCGACGCGTGGCTGGCCAGCACCCGCGCCTTGGGCGGCAAAGGTACGCACTACATCGGTTTTGCCGATGAGCCGAACCTCAACTATTCAAGCTTCGAGCAATACCGGGCGATTTTCGCCAGCATGGCCAGACAAGTGCGCAGCGATCCGGCGAATGCCAGGGCCGGCGTGCGCATCGCCATGCCGGCCAGTTCGCGGCTGGTCAACGGGCCGTTCGCCGATCACGCGGCAGACAAGCGTGGCATCGACTGGGCGCGGCGCTTGCTCGGTGAGTCTGCCGAGCAGATCGACGCACTGGCCTGGCACGAATGGATGATCCGCGATCTGCTCGCCACCCGGGTCTACCGCGACAGCGTGCGCCGCGCTGCCGAACTGGTTGGCCTCGACGCTCGCGGCCAACCGCGCAAGGCCTTGCTGCTGGATCAGACCAACCTGTCCAGCGGCTCCAGCCTCAGCCCCTACGATCAAGAAACCCGGTACGCCGCGCTGTGGTGGACGTCGGTGGTGATCAACGCTTCGCAGGACGGTTTGCTGAGCATGCTCAACTGGTTTCAGGCCGCCGACGAGCCGCAGTACCCCAAGGGCATGATTCGGCTCATGGGCGCTGAGGGTTTTGAGCTGAAACCGGTGGGGCTGGCCCAGCAATTCATTGCGCAGCACTGGCTGCATCAGGTGCTGTGGCTGGAGAACGACGGCTTTGAAGTCGATGCGCTGGCGATGGCCAGCGACGCCCAGCGCGGCCTGCTCGGCGTAAACAAGGGCACGCGTCTGCAGCAAATCGAATTGAACGGCGCCCGGTGCCCGCTGAATAACGGTGCATTGCATTACTTCGGCGCGGACAACCGCAGCCGCGACGCGCCGTTTCTCTGCCAGGACGGCCGCGTACGTTTCGAGCTGCCGGGGCAGACCTTGTTCGCCCTCAGCTGGACCCCTTCATGAACCGTCGATTCATGTTCTGCCACGCGGGCCGCACGCCACGCGTTGCATATCATCAGGAGCAAAAACCATGAGCATTGCGCAAAAAGTCAGCCAACAGATTAAACAAAAAGGCCTGCGCGTCACCCTCGCCAAGGCGTGGAAGCACTTCGTGTTTTCCCATCAGGAGCTGCTGTGGATGGAACGCGATCTGGTCAGCCCGGTGCCGCCGCACAACCTCAAGCCGTATCCACCGGTGAGGGCAGTGACGATCACTGCCGACAACGCCAGCGCCTTCGCGCGCTACTTCGGCGACCGTGTCGGGACCATGGCCGAGTTGGCCAACGAAGGTCATACCGGGCTCATGTATCTGGACGAACAAGGCGATGCCGTAGGCTTTATCTGGGGCAGCAAGCGGGACTATTTCGACCGGCACTACTACGGTTGCATGTTCCCGGTGAAGCCTGGCGAGTTTTTCGAATTCGGCGGCGAGTTGACCCGCGCCTTCTGGGGCACCGAGCTGTCGGTGGACGTGCAACTGGCACTGTGGAATGCCATGGCCGAGCAAGGCTGCGACAAGGTGGTGGACGTCTGCGAGTTCCACAATATCCCGGCGCTGAAACTGCACCTGCGCATGGGTTATACCGAGCAGGGCCGGATCATGAACATCTACACTCTGTTTGGTCGCTGGCGCTTCTATCGCGAAACCCGCTACAGCGGCTCGCGGCTGGATGCGCTGCGCAAACCGTCCCGTCCACCTGTCACAGCCACGGCGGCCTGAGCCCATGACGGCGCGATTCGAATGGCGCACTTCACTGTGCGCCGCCGACTTTCCGGCAGTCGCCTATGAGGCGCTGCGCTTGCGGGTGACCGATCACACCCCGTTCAACCACCTGGGCTGGTTGTGCGCGGCAGAGCAGGCACTGAGCGCGGGCGAGCGCCTGCACATCCTGCTCGGTTGGGAAGCGGACGAATTGCGCCTGTGCCTGCCGCTGGTGGCGGGCCGCGAGCGCTTTGCCGGCGTGCCGTTTCGCGTGTTGCATCACTTGGGCCATCCACTGGCGGACCGACTGGCGCTGCTGTCGTTGCTCAAGGGCGATGACATGCGCGAAGCCCTGCACCTGATCCGCCGACACCTGCCGCACGCGCTGCTGCAACTCAACGAGTTATCCGAGCCTGCGGGTGAAGAAAGCGCTCTCACCCCATGGATGGCCCACAGTTCGACGGGCGAACGCCGTCTCAGTTGTCGGGTGCCGGTGCATCTGATGAGCGAGGCGGATCATCAGGAGGTCTCCGGTGACCCGCGCTACAAGCTGCGCCGGGCGCGCAAACGGATTGCTGCGTGTGGCGCCCTGGTGCGGCGCATTACCCCCGACGCGCTGAGCATGGGTCCGCTGTTGCGGGCGATCAGCGAAGTCGAAGCGGTGAGCTGGAAAGGTGACGAAGGCGTGGGGATCTTCGCCAGCGAGCGCAGTCGGCAATGGATCGAACGCGCCTTCACCGCCCTCGCCGGCCAGGGCCTGGTGCGTTTGGTGACGCTGGAACTCAACGGGCGCTGCATCAGCTATCGCCTCGGCTTGATGGAACAGGGTCGACTCTACGATTACAACCTCGCGTTCCTGCCGCAATACGCCGATCTGGGCAGCGGTCGGGTGTTGCTGGAGGAATGGATTCGCTGGGGGCTGGATGAGCACTGGCGCTGGATCGATGCCTCGCGGGTCAGTCTGGAAAACTCCAGCCACCAGTTACACGAGCGCATGACCGGCCAACTGGAACACTGGCGCTGGAGTTTCTATTCCTGGCGCCCCAGCGGGATATTGCTGGGGCTGGGGTTGCGCCTCTGGCATCGCTTGAAACCGACGGTGCAGCAATGGCGCGCGCGACGTGCGGCCAGACCGGCACCGGCACCGGCACCTGTCGTCATCACCACGGAGGGCGATCATGCCTCGCCAAGTCATAGTCAACGCTGACGATTTCGGTTTGAGCCCAAACGAAAACGCGACGATCTTCGCCGCGTTTCAGGCCGGGGTCATCAGCTCGGCCACGGCCATGGCCAACATGCCGGCGTTTGAGGCGGCCTGTGCGATGGCCAGGCATGCATCGCTGCAAGGTCGGGTCGGGTTGCACTTCAATCTGACTTACGGTCGGCCGCTGAGTGCTTCGATTCTGCGCAGTCGAACCTTTTGCGATGGCCACGGCGTGTTCGATCTGAGCCTGCCACGGCATAGCCTGTGGCTCGGACGTGAGGATCGCGACGCGGTGCATGAAGAGTTGCAGGCGCAGTGGCAGCGTTGTGTTGAACATGGCGTTCGGCCGAGCCACATCGACTCACATCAGCACGTGCACAACATCTGGCCGATTGGTGAAATCGTCGCCCGTTTTGCTGCCCGGCAAGGCGTGCCGATTCGCCTGGCGCGCAACCTGGGGCAGAACCTCAGTCTGCCGAAACGTGTATTCAAAGGTCTGCTCAATTGGCGCTTGCAGAGTCTGGCCGGAGCGACGGCGGACTACGTGTGCACGCCAGTGGACCTGCGCAACGCCCCCGCACCGAGCGACGGCGTGCTGGAAATCGTCGCCCACCCCAATCAGCTCGACAGCGATTTCGGCGATGCCTATCTCAACCCCGGAGAATCCCTGAACCGCGTGCTGGAACAGCGGCTGACGGGAGTGCCGCGGGTGTCCTATGCCGATTTGAACAAGGATTTTTTACGGGGTGCCGCGGCACTCGATTGATGGACGTACAAGTCGCCCTCTGGGAAGCCATGGCGGCTCAAGGCTGCGTCAAAGTCGTCGACGTCTGCGAAACCCACAACATCCCGGCGCTGAAGCTGCACATCCGCATGGGCTACCAAGAACAGGGCCGCGTCACCCACGTCTACGGCCTGTTCGGCCGCTGGCGCTTCTACCGCGAAAGCCGCTATGGCGGCTCACGTCTGGACCCCCTGCGCAAACCTGGGCGGCCAGTGGTGAGTGCGGCGGCGCAGGCGTGATTCAATCGTAATAGCGCTGGCGGCCACTCGGCCGCCATCGCGAGCAGGCTCGCTCCCACAGTGGATTTGTGTACGACACCATCTTCGAGCCATCGCCTATGTGGCACAGGCTTGCTCGAACATTCAGAAGGGTCAAACGGTCGAAATCGACTTTCATTCTTTCAGCCAGACTTGAAACCTTATCGACGCCTTCGCTGGCAAGCCAGCTCCCACAGGTGTTCAGGTGTCCTCGCTATTTTCGTGCGAACCAAAAAACTGTGGGAGTCTGGCTTGCCAGCGATGAGGCCCGTTGGATCGATGGAAAACTTCAGGCCTTGCTGGCGACCAAGGTGAAGCACAGCGGCATCTGCGCTGGCTGATTCAGGTACTGGTCATACACCTCTTCGCGGTTCGAATGTGCATATTCCCTGAAATGCGCGATGTTCAGGCCGGCGGCGATGGCACCGCTGAAAATGGCGCCGAGGGTGTGCACGAACCAGTAGGACTTGGCAGCCTGCTGCTCGACCTTGCCGACGTAGACAATCGGTTCTTCCTGCACGAATGGCTCGGCGCGGAAGTAGGAGCTGGCGAGGCGGTACGGGTCTTCGCCTTCAGGATCAACCATTTCCAGAAACGGATGGGTTTCATAGATCACCAGTTTGCCGCCCGGTTTCAGGGTCAGCGCGACATGACGGAAGAACTCGCCGATGTCGGGCATCCAGTTCAGCACGCCGATGGTGATCAGCGCCACGTCGAAGCGGCTGTGCAGCGCAGCCGGCAGGTGATGGATATCGCTTTCGATGAATTCAGCGTTGTACGGCGAGCGCTGGTTCAACTCGCGAGCCTGTTCGAGAAACGCCTCCGATTGATCGACGCCGACCACACTGCGCGCGCCGAGGGCAAACAGCGACAGGCTTTCGCGACCGTTGTTGCAACCGAGTTGAATCAACTCTTTACCGTCCACGCCGACCTGTTCCAGCAGACCGCGCAAGGTGTCGTCGAGGCAGGAAAAATCTGCCTGCGAAACGTCGTTCAACAGCGCTTGCCATTCCGCCGATACACGGTGATGGCGAGCGGAATCGTTCCACGCCTGTCGATTGCTGTCGATGGCGGTTTTATTGTTGGGCACTTCCATGGCGCACTCCGGACGATGCTCGTGATTGAGCGGCCCCGAGTCTAGAACAGCCCAATCAATACGGTTGTTGCGACTTTGTAAGCCGCACCGCCGATCCACTGTGGGAGCGAGCTTGCTCGCGAAGGCGTCGGTCCAGCCAACATCTTCATTGCCTGAACCACCGCTTTCGCGAGCAGGCTCGCTCCTACAGTTCGGAACGCTTACATCTGATTCAGGCGTTCACGCAGGAATTCGACCAGTGCCTGCACCGGGCGCGACGCCTGGCGATGCTGCGGGTAGACCGCCGACAGGGTCAGCGGTTCGGGCCTGTAGTCGTCGAGTACCGGCACCAGTCGCCCGTCCTTCAGCGCCGCGCCGACGATGAACGTCGGCAGATAGGTAATCCCCATTCCCTGCACCGCTGCATCCCTCAGCAGCTCGCCGTTGTTCACCCGCATGCGCCCGGTGACGTTGACCAGCAGCGGCTTGCCCTGCCCCGCGTTGAAGCGCCACTGCACCGAACGACCGTGGCCGTAAGGCAGGCAGTCGTGGCTGTGCAGGTCTTCGGGGTTGAGCGGTGTGCCACGTTCGGCCAGATACGCCGGGCTGGCGCAGTACACCCGTTCGATGGCGGCGATACGCCGGGCGATCAGCGTCGAGTCTTCCAGCACACCGATACGCAACGCCAGGTCATAACCTTCGCCGAGCAGGTCCACCGGGCGATCACTCAAATCCACTTCCACGGTGACATCGCGATAGCGCTGCAAAAACAGCGGCAAAAGACAACCCAGATGCGCCACGGCAAACGACAGCGGCGCACTGACGCGAATCGTCCCGCGCGGCTCGGCGGTTTGCCCGGCAATGCCCTGTTCGACCTGTTCCACTTCGCCCAGCAGGCGCAGCGCCGATTCGTAGTAGCTCTGACCCAGTGGCGTGACGTCGAGCCGTCGGGTGGAACGGTTCAACAACCGCACACCGAGGCGCTCTTCGAGCTGCATCAAGCGGCGGCTGACGAACTGCTTGGACAGGCCCAATTGATCGGCGGCGGCGGTGAAGCTGCCGGAGTCCATGACCTGGCAAAAAATACGCATGTCTTCGAACGGGTTCATTGTCACTCTCTGGTGGACAGTTAAACGCTTTATAGCCGCTTTTTCACATTTCGACAGCTCATTAATCTGTGTTCACGGTGTTGAAACCAACCCCAAACCTGTAAGAGCTGCCGAAGGCTGCGATCTTTTAAAGATCAAAAGATCGCAGCCTTCGGCAGCTCCTACAGAGAACACGACCAATCAAAAAATGGAATTGAGCATGAACATCAAAAAAACCCTGACCGCATCCCTCCTCGCCCTCTCCATCGGCAACGCATTCGCCGCCGGCAGCCCGGGCGTCGAACACAACACCCAGGCCTTCCTCGAAGCCCTCGCCGCCGGCGGTGGCAAACCGCTGGAACAGCTGAGCCCGAAGGATGCCCGTGCGGTGCTGACTGGCGCTCAGGCGTCGGTGAAAGTCGACCTCTCCGGGGTTGAAGTCAGCGACAAGGCGATCAAGGTCGACGGCCAGACCATCAACCTGAAAGTGGTGCGCCCGGCCAAGGTCAAAGGCGAATTGCCGGTGTTCATGTTCTTCCACGGTGGCGGCTGGGTACTGGGCGATTTCCCGACCCACCAACGCCTGATTCGCGATCTGGTGGTCGGCTCTGGAGCGGTCGCGGTGTACGTCGATTACACGCCGTCGCCGGAAGCGCAGTACCCGACAGCGATCAACCAGGCCTATGCGGCGACAAAATGGGTCGCGGAAAACGGCAAGCAGATCGGGGTCGATGGCAAGCGTCTGGCGGTGGCCGGCAACAGCGTCGGCGGCAACATGGCAGCGGTCGTGGCGCTGTTGGCCAAGGAAAAGCAAACCCCGGCCCTGCGCTTCCAACTGTTGATGTGGCCGGTCACCAACGCCGGGTTCGATAACGGCTCGTACCAGCAATTCGCCGAGGGCCACTTCCTGACCAAGGGCATGATGCAGTGGTTCTGGGACAACTACACCACCAACCCGGCCGAACGCGCGCAGATCCACGCCTCGCCGCTCAACGCCAGCGCCGAACAGCTCAAGGGCCTGCCCGCCGCGCTGGTACAGACCGCCGAATTCGACGTGCTGCGTGACGAAGGCGAAGGCTACGCACGGCATCTGGATGCGGCCGGTGTGCCGGTGACCTCGGTGCGCTACAACGGGATGATTCATGACTTTGGCTTGCTCAATCCGCTGAGTCAGATTCCCGAAGTGAAAGCGGCCGTGCGCCAGGCCGCGGCTGAGCTGAAGACGCATCTGAACTGAGGCCCCCTCCCTCGCCACACCCAACGGTGTGGCGAGCTTTTTGCCTGACCACATTCTGTGGCGAGGGAGCTTGCTCCCGCTGGGCTGCGCAGCGGCCCCGAAATTGTGTGAGCGCTGCGCGCTCAAGCGGGAGCAAGCTCCCTCGCCACAACAGCGCTCATCATCGTGGAGCACATCATGCCCTTCTTCCTCACCCACCTGCTGTCCTGGAGCGCCGCCCTGCTGCTGCTCGACGCCCTGCTCTGGCACCTCGCCCCGTTCAAGCACCGCGCACCGCGGGTCGGTGTGCGGCTGGTGCTGTTTCTGGCATTCAGCGCGCTGGCCATCAATGCCGGCGTCAGCCCGTTGCAGGCTCCACTGTTTGCCGATGACCCGGTGGCGCAGCTCGGGGCGACGGCGCTGGGCATTCTCTGGTGGCTGTACGCTGCGCGGGTGCTGACCGAAGTGATCGGCCTGATTCTGATGCGACGCATCGGCCACAGCGGTCGGCTGTTGCAGGATGTGATTGGCGCGCTGGTGTTTCTGGCGGCAATCGTCGCGGCCGCCGGGTATGTGCTGGAGCTGCCGGTCAAAGGCTTGCTGGCGACGTCCGGGGTGGTGGCGATCGTCGTCGGTCTGGCGTTGCAAAGCACCTTGAGCGACGTGTTCTCGGGGATCGTGCTCAACACCACCAAGCCGTATCAGGTCGACGATTTCGTGGTGATCGACGGCGTCGAGGGCAAGGTCATCGACATCGACTGGCGCGCCACGCATTTGTTGACCAGCAGCGGCACCCTGGCGGTCGTACCGAACTCGGTGGCGGCCAAGGCGAAAATCGTCAATCTCAGCCGTCCGACCAACCTGCACGGGGTCTCGATCAGTATCAAGGTGCCGAATCACATTCGCCCACGGCGCGTGCTCGAAGCGCTCGACCGCACCCTGCAGGGCAGCAGCAGTCTGCTGCTCAATCCACCGCCCAAAGCCGTGTTGAAAGAGGCCGGTGAGGAGATGTCGGAGTATGTCGCCAGCGGTTTCATCAGTGAACTGGGCAAGAAAGGTGAAGTGCGCAATCAACTGTTCGACCTCGCCCACCGGCATCTCGAAGCTGCAGGTATTTCCCGGCATCCGGACGGTGTGATCGAACCCTCGACCCGCGCCCGGGCGTTGCTCGATGAAGTGAAAGTTTTCCGCTCGCTGAGCCATGAGGAACGTGATCGCCTCGCCGAATCGATGGTCGCGCAACAATACGCGGCCGGTCAGGTGGTGCTGGGTCTGGATGAAGTGCCCGACAGTCTGTTTGTCATCGCCACCGGCGTGGTCAGTGCGACCGTGCCCGACGGCGACGGCCAGACCGAGGCCGGACGCATGGGGCCAAGTGAGGTCATGGGCGAACAGAGCATCCTCGCCGATACGCCGTCGCAAGCGACGTTCACCGCACTGACGTCGAGCATCATCTACCGCCTCGACAAAGCCCTGACCCGTCAGTGCATGGAGCAGCGCAGCGAAGTCGGCCAGGCGTTGACCAAATTGCAGGCCGTGCGACAGCAGAACAGCCGGCTGGCGTTGATGGCCAAACCGGTGGCGGTGCGCAAAGGTGGTTTTTTGGGGTGGCTGCAGAAACGTTAAAAGCAAAAGATCGCAGCCTGCGGCAGCTCCTACATTGGAACGCGTTCCTCTGTAGGAGCTGCCGCAGGCTGCGATCTTTTGATCTTCTTACTTGGCAGTGAACTTGGTGTAGCTGTTGATCAGGTTGCGGTAGTTCGGCAGGCGTTCGGACAGCAGGTGCGCCAGGCCTTCCATGTCGTTGCGCCAGTCGCCTTGCAGCTCGCAGGCCACGGCAAACCAGTTCAGCAGATGTGCACCGGCCGCCGACATGCGCGCCCACGCCGCTTGTTGCACGGTGGTGTTGAAGGTGCCGGAAGAATCGGTCACCACGAACACTTCAAAACCTTCGGCGATGGCCGACAGGGTCGGGAACGCCACGCAGACGTCAGTCACCACACCGGCGATGATCAGTTGCTTGCGGCCGGTGGCTTTGATTGCCTTGACGAAGTCCTCGTTGTCCCAGGCATTGATCTGGCCAGGACGTTGAATGAACGGTGCATCCGGGAACTGCTCGCGCAGCTCAGGCACGATCGGGCCGTTCGGGCCGGCGTCGAAACTGGTGGTGAGGATGGTCGGCAGCTTGAAGAACTTGGCGATGTCGCCCAGTGCCAGCACGTTGTTTTTGAATTCGTTTGGCGAGAAATCCTGTACCAGCGAGATCAGACCGGTCTGGTGGTCGACCAGCAGCACGACCGCATCATCTTTGTTCAGACGCTTGTAGGGAACGCTCATGGGAAACTCCTCGGTGGATGGTTGTTGCATGAGGCGCCGACCGGGTGGCCGGCGCTTTTTTGTAGTAATCAGAACGCGAAGCAGGAACAGCCAAACGCGCCCCAGAAACCGGCGAAGTCACTGACCGGTGCGTTCGACAGTCGGGCTTTTTCATGGCTGTGCGCGTGCACCGCGCAGGCACCGACACACTGATGCACTTGCGCCTGCAAAGGCGAATTCGGGCGCCAGTGGCCCGGCACCTTGACCACCGGCGACCAGTCCGGCAGCACGGGGATCGAGCGTGGGCCGAGGTCTTCGAAATCGCCGGCGGCGTAAACGATCTTGCCGCCGACCACGGTCAGCACCGACTCGATCCACTTGATCGCTTCTTCTTCGACGTGGAAGAAGTCCGCGCTCAGCGCCGCCAGATCCGCCAGTTGCCCGACCTTGATCTGGCCCTTCTTGCCCTGCTCGGACGAGAACCAGGCGCTGCCGTGGGTGAACAATTCCAGCGCAGTGGTGCGCGGCAAACCTTCTTCGTACAAGGCCAGACCGCCAACGGTGCGGCCGCTGACCATCCAGTACAGCGACGTCCACGGGTTGTAGCTGGAAACCCGCGTGGCATCGGTGCCGGCGCCCACCGGCACGCCTTCGGCGAGCATGCGTTTGATCGGTGGCGTGGCTTCGGCGGCTTTCGCGCCGTAACGGTCTACGAAGTATTCGCCCTGGAACGCCATGCGATCCTGAATCGCGATGCCGCCGCCCAGTGCCCTCACCCGCTCAATGTTCTGCGGGGTGATGGTTTCGGCGTGGTCGAAGAACCACGGCAGGCCGTTGAACGGAATATCGCGATTGACCTTCTCGAACACGTCGAGCATGCGGCTGATCGATTCGTTGTAGGTGGCGTGCAAGCGGAATGGCCAGCGCTGCTCGACCAAGTGGCGCACCACCGGCTCCAGTTCCTGTTCCATGCTCTGCGGCAGGTCCGGACGCGGTTCGAGGAAGTCTTCGAAGTCCGCCGCTGAGAACACCAGCATTTCGCCAGCGCCGTTGTGGCGCAGGAAGTCATCGCCCTGATGCAACTTCACGCTGCCGGTCCAGTTCTGGAAATCGGTCAGCTCTTCTTTCGGTTTCTGGGTGAACAGGTTGTAGGCGATGCGCACGGTCAACTGGTCGTCTTTGGCCAGTTGCTCGATCACCTGATAGTCGTCGGGATAGTTCTGGAAACCACCACCGGCATCGATCGCGCTGGTCAGGCCGAGGCGATTGAGTTCGCGCATGAACTGCCGGGTCGAGTTGACCTGATAGTCCAGCGGCAGCTTCGGCCCCTTGGCCAGCGTCGAGTACAGAATCATCGCGTTCGGCCGCGCCACCAGCATCCCGGTCGGATTGCCATTGGCATCGCGCACGATCTCGCCGCCCGGCGGGTTCGGCGTGTCGCGGGTGTAACCGGCAACCCGCAGTGCGGCACGGTTGAGCAGCGCGCGGTCGTACAGGTGCAGGACGAACACTGGGGTATCCGGTGCGGCCTGGTTGAGTTCTTCGAGGGTCGGCATGCGTTTTTCGGCGAACTGGAATTCGTTCCAGCCACCGACCACGCGCACCCATTGCGGGGTCGGCGTGCGGTCGGCCTGTTCCTTGAGCATGCGCAGTGCATCGGCCAGCGACGGCACGCCTTCCCAGCGCAGTTCGAGGTTGTAGTTGAGGCCGCCACGGATCAGGTGCAGGTGCGAGTCGTTGAGGCCGGGGATCACGCAGCGCCCGTGCAGGTCGATCACTTGCGTGGCCGAACCACGCAGGGCCATGGCCTGGGTGTCGTTACCGACGACGACAAAGCGTCCGTCCTTGATCGCCACAGCACTGGCGAGGGGTTTTTCGCGGTCTACCGTATGAAATTGGCCATTGAACAGAATCAGATCGGCGTTCATCGCAGTTCCTTCGAGATAAGTGAAACGAAGTCCGTATCCGCCCCTTCAGCGCGGCGGATGGGCGTTGGATTCCAGGTGTTCATGGGGCTGACTGGCCGCCAGCCACGGTGCGAACAAGCGAGTGGCGGCCGGCATGCAGACGTACACCACCGACAGCACGATGGTCAGGGTGATCAGGAACGTGGCGACCACATAGTTGGACAGGAATGCATTGAGCTGCAGCAGCGGTCCCCAGATCAGCGGCACCAGCAAGGTGTGCGGCAGGATCACGAACAGCGTCACGACGGCCTGCTTCCAGCGTGGAGGTGGCGTGGCAGCGTCGACCAGTGGCGTGAACCAGAATTCGTTGGCCGCATTGACCTCGGTCTGGTCGCCGTCGGCGAGCATCGGCGCGGCTTCTTCGATCAGCGCCTGACGCTGTGGGGAGTCGAGCCAGCGCTGCATCGCCTCGGTCGAGCAATAACGCAACACGCAGGTGAACAGCGCGAGGCCACCCTGTTTGCTGCGCATTACGTCCACACCCAAGTGCCCTTCTTCACGCCCCGCCACGCTGACGATATTGCGTAGCCAGGCTTCGTAGGGCTGTTCGAAGCCGGCCTTGACCCGGTGCTTGACGATCAGCGTCACGGTTTCTTCGGTTCCCGGTTTTCTCAGGGACGGGGTATCAGGCATAGCGAAGCACTCCGGGCAAACGAGCATTGAGCGCCAGCCGTCCGGGCCCGGCGATCAGCACAGTGGTGAAGAGGATCAACAGCAACCAGCCGAACTGCCCTTCGGCCACACTCCATTGCGGATGCACGAGCAGCAGCGCTACCAGCAGCACAAAAAGAATAGGCAAGCAGGCCAATCGCGCCAGCACCCCGGCGACGATCAGCAGCGGACAGAGGACTTCGGCGACGATCGCCAGGATCAACGTGAGGTGAGCACCGAGATGGAACGGGTCTTCGATGAGTTGCAGTTGCGCGGTGAAGTCCAGCAGCTTGGGCAAGCCGTGGACGAACAGTAGAAACAACCCGCCGGTCACCCGCAGAAACAGCAGGCCGAGGTTTTGCGCCCGGTCATTGCGTTGTACAGCGTTCATGGGCCCACCCTTGATCAATCATTGCCGGTAATGGTGCAACGATTGATCCAGGGGAAATTGGATGGGTGTGCTCTCTTTGCCCGCCCGGTATTGCACCGGTCGGTCTACATCTCGGCGGCAGTAACAGAAAACGGCCCGCAGGCCGTTTTGCTGATGGACGCTTATTGCACGGATCTACTTACGGGATCAGCGCCCGAACACGAAGTCGTCCAACAACACGCTGTTATCATATTTATGTTTATTTTGACGAAACTCCACCCGAGTAATGCGGGTTGCTTTGGACTCATAGATGCCGACACCCTTACTTTGGAGCTCATGCTTATCTACGAGGTCATCCTCATCATAAACATAGACCGTCACAGGGAAATCCTGCGCATGTCTGAACCGCATGGAAGTCGCTGGAGTCTTGAGCTTAAGGCGGAAACGCTGTGTTTGATCGGGCCCCACCTGCCCCAACAACTGTTTTCCCTGGAAGCCGGGATTGTAGGGCCCACCGACCCAGATACCGCCACTCGGGGCCCCCGTCACGAAGCTGATCTCCATGACTGGCGTAGTAATGGTCCCGGTTCCAATAACCCCGGGAATGAACGAGTCGGGTAATTCGTCAAAATTCTCTGTGAAACTTTCGGTCGCAGTTTTCAGGTTCACCGTGTTGGTGCTGACTGGCATTTCCATAACAGATTCCTTTCGAGTTGAGCCGGTCCGAATGAGCCGGACGGCGAACTCAATGGAAACTGAAGTCTCCCGGAACAGGTACTGACAGATCTGACAGTCACGACGAACGGTACCGAAGCGACCACCGACAGTATCAGGTCACAGGAATATCCAGCGGCACCGACATGAACTGACTGATCCGCGACCGCAGCCAGCGCTCCGCCGGGTCGTTGTCATGCACTCCGCTCCACGCCATCGACAGTTGCGCCGCATCAATCGGAAATGGTGGATCCTCGGCCCGCAACGCACAACCTTCGACCAGCGCACACGCGGCATAATCCGGCACGGTGGCAATCATTTCAGTGCCGGCGAGCAAGGCGCGCAAACCGCTGAACTGCGGCACGCCGAGCACCACTCGGCGGCGCCGGCCGACCTTGGCCAGGTCCACGTCAATGTTGCCGCTCAGATCCCCCGAGAACGACACCATTGCGTGCGGGCGCTCGCAGTATTCGTCGAGGGTCAGCGGGCCCGGGCGATCATCACCACGCAGGACCTTGCAGGGAATGTCGCGCAGTTTCTTGCGCTTGGCGTTGGCCGGCAGATCAGTGGTGTAGCTGACCCCGACCGAGATTTCCCCGGAAGCCAGCAACGCCGGCATCAGCAGATAGTTGGCGCGGCGTACGACCACGACGATACCCGGTGCTTCTTGCTGAAGGTTGCGCAGCAGCGGTGGAAACAGACCGAACTCGGCGTCGTCCGACAGGCCGATGCGGAACACGTCGCAACTGCTGGCCGGGTCGAACTCTTTGGCCCGGCTGACCGCGCCGGAGATCACATCCATCGCCGGTTGCAGCTCCTGCAGAATCGCCAGCGCACGCGCCGTCGGCTCCATGCTGCGGCCGTTGCGCAATAGCAGCGGATCATCGAACAGGTCACGCAAACGCCCCAGCGCGGCACTGACTGCTGGCTGGCCCATGAACAGTTTTTCGGCGACACGGGTCAGGTTCTTTTCGAACATCAGCGCTTCGAAAATCACCAGCAGGTTCATGTCGACACGACGCAGATCGTTACGGTTCATGGGCTGCAATTCCTTCTAAGACCGTTCGCAAGTGCTGAGCACTTTACCCGATCAACGGTGGTTTGCATCCGTGTCAGGCCTGCGAATTAACAACGATTAACTCGTCAGCCGGCATGTCCCTTCTTAACAATGAAGGCCTCTGCGCAGCGTTGTTTTTCACCTCCACGACACGGACACCGGCCATGGCTCATCTACAGCAATCCGTCGCCCTCGCCCCTGCCAGCGAAACGCCCCGGCCGCTTATCGGCGGCCTCAGCCCGCAACGGGAGCGGCAGGTCAAACAACTGATCCTCGAACGCCTCGGAGAAAGCCTGGAAGTGGCCGAGCTGGCACGCGCCTGCTCATTGTCGCGCAGCCATTTCTCCCGGGCGTTCAAGGCCAGCACCGGCCTCGCGCCGCAGGACTGGATTCGCGAACAGCGCATTGCCCGCGCCAAGCTGCTGATCCGCCACACCGACCTGAGCCTGACGCAGATCAGCCTGGATTGCGGATTCTGTGATCAGGCACATTTCTGTCACATGTTCACCCGCAGCGAAGGGATCAATCCGTTTGCCTGGCGCTGTCAGGTCATGCGTGAAGACAAAGACACCCGGACACGGCATCTGAGCTTTTGAGCGTTGCGCAGGAGCCCGGCGTTGCACTGATGGCCAAACCTGAGGAATATGCTGCGATACCTTGTAGCCGACGATCTGCGTCTTCACGCAGCGTCCATCTGCCAGGATCGCCGCATCACCGCAGGAGTGCGCTGTTG
Source organism: Pseudomonas sp. IT-P260 (assembly GCF_949768395.1). Taxonomy (NCBI): domain Bacteria; kingdom Pseudomonadati; phylum Pseudomonadota; class Gammaproteobacteria; order Pseudomonadales; family Pseudomonadaceae; genus Pseudomonas; species Pseudomonas sp. IT-P260. The sequence goes on along the minus strand of NZ_CATKPO010000040.1, from coordinate 207,431 downwards.
AGTCTTTCCCCGAATCAGGCCATCGGCTTCGGCCCCTATCGGATTTACACCGAGCAACGATTGGTCATGGAAGGTGACCAGCCGTTGCGGCTGGGACGGCGCGCCATGGATATTCTGCTGATGCTGCTGGCGCATGCCGGGGAAGTGGTGAGCAAGCAGCAACTGCTCGCCGGCGTATGGGCGGACACCGTCGTCGAGGACATCAATCTGCGGGTGCACATGGCCGCCCTGCGCAAGGCACTGGGCGACGGTCAGGCCGGTCAGCGCTATATCGTGACCGTGGCCCAGCGCGGCTACAGTTTCGTAGCCCCACTGACGGTGCACGCCAACGGACAACGGCTACTGGAGGCGGCGCCCGGGCGTCACAACCTGCCGCTGCGCCGTACCCGGATGATCGGGCGCCAGTCATTGGTGGACAGCTTGATGCAGCAACTGCCGCGACAGCGCTGCATCACCCTCATCGGCCCCGGCGGCATCGGCAAGACCACCGTCGCCCTGCGCGTCGCCGAGCAGTTGCTCGGACGCTATCGCGATGGCATCCGCCTGCTGGATCTGGCGCCGCTCAACGACCCGGCGCTGATCGCCTCACAACTGGCGACCCTGCTCGATCTGGCAGTACACGACGGCGCGCCGCTGGCGAGTGTGATCAACGATTTGCGCGAGCGGCAGATGCTGCTGGTGATCGATAACTGCGAGCACCTCATCGATGCCGTGGCGCTGCTCGTCGAGAGCCTTCTGCGCGGCGCGCCGCAGGTCCATATTCTGGCCACCAGCCGCGAAAGTCTGCGCGCTGAGGGCGAGTTCGTGCAGCGTCTGGAATCCCTCGATTGCCCGCCTGCGACGAGCCGTCTCGATCGCGAGCAGGCGATGACTTTCGCCGCCCTGCAACTGTTCGTCGAACGAGCGATGGGCGCCCATGAACGCTTTGAACTGAGCGACGCCGAGTTACCCCTGGCGATGGAAATCTGCCGGCGTCTGGACGGTATTCCATTGGCTCTGGAACTGGCGGCAGCGCAGGTCGAAACCCTGGGCCTGAGCGGCCTGCTGGAGCAATGGCAGGATCACTTGCACCCACTGGCGGCGGGCAACCACCAGCGCCATGCGCGGCATCAAACGCTGCACGCCACGCTGGACTGGAGTTTCAATCTGCTCACCCCTTGCGAGCAGACTTGCCTGCGCCGCCTCGGGGTGTTTCGCGGCAGCTTCAGCCTGGCCTCGGCCGCGGCGGTAATCGTCGGTCAACACATCGATCCCACGCAGGTGCTCGCATCGGTCACGCAACTGGTGGGTAAATCGCTGCTGAACGTGGAAGTCGGTGATGAAGAAGTGTTTTATCGCCTGCTCGACACCACCCGCCATTACGCCCTGGAAAAACTCGAACTCAGCGGCGAACGCGAAATCCTGCGCGAACGCCACGCCGAACGCTATCTGACGCTGATGGAGCAAGCGCAGACCGAGTGGGAACACACTCCGACCACACAATGGATCGAGCGCTATGCCCGAGGTCTGGAAGACCTGCGCGCTGCACTCGACTGGAGTTTGCACGGCAACGGCTCGCGCCCTCTCGGCATCCGTTTGACCGCGACGTCGGCCGCGTTGTGGCAGGAGCTGTCATTGCTCAAGGAATATGGCGCGCATGTCCGTCAGGCGTTGACCCTGCTCGAAAGCGCGGCACAACCCTGTCCGCGCCTGCAAACAGCCTTGCAACTGGCACTCGGCAGCGCTTGTTATCACACCTGCGGCGGTTCGCCGGAAACCATTGAAGCGTTCACTCGGGCTCACGCGCTGGCGCAGCAGCACCACGACGTCGCCGCGCAATTACGCGCCATTTCCGGCCACTTGGCGGTCAATCTCAGCTGCGGGCATTACCAGGCGGCATTGCAGCAAAGCGAACAGTTCGACCGCCTCGGTGGCCACGACGACCCGCTGCTGTCATTGAGCATCCACCGCTTGCGCGTCCTGGCGCTGCACTTTGCCGGCGACCAGCCGCAGGCGCGGATCAATGCCGAGCAAGTGATTCAGCGTATGGCCCACAGTGGTTGTCGCAACCGCTTCACCCACGGCTTTGGCGTGCAGTACGACCAGAGCGTGGCTTCGTTGACCATTCTCGCCCGGGTGTTGTGGCTGCAGGGGTTTCCCGAACAGGCGTGGCGCACTGCTCGGCAGGCGTTGGATATCGCCGTGCAGATCAACCACGGTACGTCGATCTGCTACACCCTGGCATTGGCCAGCTGCCTGATTGCGCATTACAACGGCGACGCCAGGACTGCGCGCGAATTGTTGCAACTGTTGCTGGAGCAGGCGCAAAAGCACTCGGTGCTGCTGTTCTATCGCTGGGGACGGCACTATGCGCAGGTGATCGATGAACGCCTGGCCCCACCCGACGCGCCGGCGGATAACGGGCTGATCAAGGAGCTGATGGTCACACTCGATGCCCGCCATATCGATGAAGCGCTGCTGGAGCGGGCGCACAGTGGCGCGGCAGGCTGGAGCACGGCGGAGGTACTGCGGGCCGAGGCTGAGCGGTTATTGGCGGATGAGGCGGATTGTCCGCTGGGACGCCTTGGCGAGCAGGCAGAACACCTCCTGCAAAACGCCCTCGTCATCGCCCGTGCCCAAGGCGCGCTGGCCTGGGAACTGCGCAGCGCCACAACATTGGCCCAACTGTGGCAGCGCCAATCACGCCACCGCGAAGCACTGGCGCTGCTGACCCCGATCCATCAACGCTTCACCGAAGGCTATGCCACGCCGGACCTGCGCAAAGTGCGCTTACTGCTCGACGCGTTGCATGAACAGTTGCACACCCGCAGCTGATCGATTTGGCCTGCGGTACAGCGCACGATGGTACGCGATAGCACTCGGTTCAACGCAGGCTTCGGCCTGTTCACGGACGTAACAGCGAAGAAGATTGAGCATTCGGTAACGCACCGCATCTGCACCCCGCTCCACCGTCAGCCATGACTTGGCAGCCAGGCGTTCAATCACCGATCGCAGATGCCCACCGTCGATGACCCGCAGCGCAGCCTCTTCGGTGAAGGCCATCTTGAATACCGACAGGCGCTGCAAGACCCGACGTTCGCAGGGCCGCAGATCCTGATAGCTCCAGTCCAACGCTGCGCTCATGGATTGATGCCGTGGCTTCGCGGTGCGGCGGCCATGCCTGAGCAGGTGCAGGGCGTTGTCCAGTTGCGCTTGCAGCCCTACCAACGCCAGCGCATCGATCTGCGCGGCCGCCAGTTCAATGGCCAATGGCAAACCGTCGAGACGACGACAGAGACTGCACACGGTTTGCAGATCCTGCTCGCGCAGGCTGAAATCGTGCTGCCGGGCACGCGCGCGACTGACCAGCAATTGCACCGCCGAATAGCCCATGAGCTCATCGATACTGGCCGGTGTCGAGGCCTTGGGAAAGGTCAATGGCGCAATCGGTTGCAGGGTTTCCAGATTGGCCTGCAACGGTTCGCGACTGGTGACCAGCAGCGCCAGCCGCGGCGCCGCCAGTTGCAGTCGCTCCACCAATGCCCGGCATGAGTCACGACACCGCTCGCTGTTATCCAGCAGCAGCAAGGCATGACGCGACGCTAACGCATCGAACGAAAGGTCGAGGGTGCGCAACAGGTGTTCAAGCAGTGACGGCGCATCACCGAGCATGGACAGGTCGATGTACCAGACGCCGTCGCGGTAATGCTGCAACAGCAATTCGGCCACCCGCAGCGCCACCGTGGATTTGCCGATGCCGGCCGGGCCTGTCAGTGTCATCAAGCGGCATAGGGGCATTTGCCGGACCAGACGGCCCACCAGCGAATCGCGGCCGATGACCGGAGTCAGGCGAGCGGGCAGATTCTGTTGCGGCGTCTGCAAGGTGTCGAACACGACCTGCGCGACGCTGTCGCCGTGCACCGGCGCGATAAAGCTGTAACCACATTGCGGCACGTTGACGATGTAGCGCTGGCCCTTCTCGCCATCGCCCAGCGCCCGGCGCAACGCGGCGATGTGCACCCGCAGGTTGATCTCTTCGACCACACTGTCCGGCCACACGCGGGCGATCAACTGTTCCTTGCGGACGACGCGACCGGCGTGTTCGACCAGCACCTGCAAAATATCGAGGGCGCGGCCGCCCATGCGCAATGGTCGATCCCCGTCGAGGATCAGCCGTTGGCGCAGATGAAAGGCATATGGCCCGAAATACAACACCGATGCAGCGGATAAATCTTTGTGGCTGTTCATGCCGTTTTCCAGCGCCAGCGCGCGCGGGCAGCATGCCCTCGGCGCTCAGCGCTTCTCCCTTCCAAGCGTTACCGTTTATCTTGGCAGGCACAGGTGACGGTACAACCTCCATACAGGGCGCAACACGGACATCCGGATGCACCGGACGGACACAACCGCTCTAGCTGAACTGTTCGCGGTATTGCGCCGGGGTCAGGCCGAGCTTTTCCGCAAACAGAAAACGCATATGGCGCACACTGCCGAAGCCACTTTTGTAGGCCACGGTCTTCAACGGCAGCTCAGTGGTTTCCAGCAGATTACGCGCGCAATCGATCCGGGCGTTTTGCAAAAACTCCATCGGCGTCATGTTCACATCCCGCGCAAACAGCCGCGCAAAATGCCGGGTACTCATGTTCGCCAGCCCCGCCATGCGCTCGACGGTAAAGGCTTCGTCGAGATGCTCCAACACATGATTCTGCACCCGGGTGATCGCGGTTTCCTGTGGCGCCACTGCAGCCATCAACGGACTGAACTGCGCTTGCCCGCCCTGACGTTTCATCACCACCAGCAGCACCTTGGCCACGTCCTGAGCGAGCTTTTTCCCGTGATCCCGGGCGACTACGGCCAGTGCCAGATCGATGCCGGCGGTCACGCCTCCCGAAGTAATCAGATTGCGATCTTCGGTGTAAATCTGGTCGGTTTCCACCTGCGCCTTGGGGAACGCCTTGATCAGACGTTCAGTGTAGTTCCAGTGAGTGGTCACGCGATAACCGTCGAGCAGACCGGCATGCCCGAGCACAAACGCCCCGGTGCAGATCGAACCGTAGCAACCGGACTGCCCCACCGATCGTTGCAACCAGGCAAGCAACGCCGGATGTTTTTCGTTATAGGCACCCGGTCCACCCGGCACCAGCAGCAAGTCGAAGGCCTGGGCCGGGTCGTCAATATGGCGGTCAGTCTGCACCCGCACACCATTGGACGCCCGCAGCATCCCGTGCTCGGTGCCCAAGGTGATCAGTTGGTAATGATCTTCGGGTTTCAAGTAGCGATTGGCGACCGAAAACACCTCCATGGGGCCGGCCATGTCGAGCAGGAGAAAGTCGGGGAACAGCACCATTGCCACGGTTTTCATGGGTGAACATCACTGAAATCAAGGGAAGGAACAGACCCGCATTATGGCCAAGTGCGTGACATCCAGCGAAAAGAATGCGTGATCGACTCCGCAAAACTGTCAACCTGAGCGGGACAGTATTTCAATTTCGATCTACTTATTGCCTCATTCGATTAACAGTAACCTTCTCCTCACTCGGACGAATCAACGTCCTGCAAGGAGAATTCATCATGCTGACCCTTCGCAAAGCTTCCGACCGCGGCCTCGCCAATCATGGCTGGTTGAAGTCCTTCCACACCTTTTCCTTCGCCAGCTACCGCGACCCACGCGAACAGGGTTTTTCCGACCTGCTGGTGATCAACGATGACCGCGTGGCGGCCGGCAAGGGTTTCGGCCAGCACCCGCACCGCGACATGGAGATCTTTTCCTACGTGCTTGAAGGTGCGCTGGAGCATAAGGACACCTTGGGCACCGGCTCGGTGATCCGCCCCGGTGACGTGCAACTGATGAGCGCCGGCAGTGGCGTGGCCCACAGCGAATTCAACCATTCGGCCACCCGGCCGGTGCACTTTCTGCAGATCTGGATCGTGCCGGAAGTGGCCGGTGCCAAGCCGCGCTATCAGCAGGAACACTTCAGCACGCAGAAAAAACGCGGTCGCCTGCAACTGATCATCTCGCCGGACGGCAGCGATGGTTCGCTGACAGTGCGCCAGGATGCGCGGGTTTACGCCGGGTTGTTCGATGGCAAGGAAAGCGCGACGCTGGAACTGCCCGCCAACCGTTACGCCTACGTGCATGTGGCGCGTGGCAGCGTTGAACTCAACGGCCAGTCGCTGCAGGAAGGTGACGGCGTGCGGGTTCGTGAGGAACAGGCGTTGACCCTGAGCAATGGCGTGGATGCCGAAGTACTGGTGTTTGACTTGCGTCCGCAAGAGCTGCCACAAATGCCATGACGCAGGAGTTTCCAATGGCAACAAAACGGCCTTCGATTGAAGGCCGTTTTTTATTTTGGCAACACCGATGATGGCTGCTCGGCAGGCTTGGCTGCACCGACATCCTTACCCGCCTGAACCGCCGCCAACGTTGTTTGTACCGCTACATACAGGTTGGCCTGGCTGGCGAAATAACCACCCACGACAATGCTGACCACGCCAAACAAATGTACAGCCGTTGCCATCCAGACATTGGCATTCACGGTGCCGGCCTTTTTGAGTGCCTCTCTGGATTCGATGGCAATGCCTTGAATCATTGAGTCGTAACGTTTATCCCGCTCGAACTGGATGCGCTCAATCGCCTTGTCTCGCTCTGCCTGAGAGCAAAGGAACTCTCGAATATCTGCGTGCACTCGCTCTACCCGAGCATCCATTCTTGCCTCGATGGTCTCGATCCTCGCGTTGAATTCTTCACGGCTGATTGCGTTCATTGCTTGTGTGTTACGACCTCTGCTCAATGTGTCAGTGCTTTGATATTGCTCGAATTCCCTGGCTTTCAATCCGATCCCTTCCCTGGGTTACCGATACCTGTTCTGGCGCATCACTCACACCGATTTCCTGGCGCTGCAAGTTGCATCAACAGTAGGGCTGGCGCTCCAAGCCCACAAGCCGGCTGATTCCGCTTTGGATGTAGGGCGTTTCGTCAGTCGATGTGGCTTGTCCAAAGCGCTTTGAACCGTCACTCATTCTCCAGTGCAAACGCCTCGACAATTTGCTCAATCACCGCCCTGACACGTGCGGTGTGACGTAAGTCCGCGTGGGTCACCAGCCAGACCTCATACGGTTGCGGGCGATTGCGTTCCGGCCAAAGCCTGATCAGGCCATCGCGCTCGCCCATGTACACCGGAATTTCTCCTACGCCCAGGCCAGCCGCTATCGAGCGGCGTACCAACAGACTTGAACTCAGGCTGGCGACAATCCGCCCGCGCTGCAGCGGTTCGCAAACCAGCGTCATGTCCTTGTGCGTCTGCAAATACGGTTGGTAGACCACCAGGTCATGGCCTTCGAACGCCGTCCCCTGCGGCGGGATGCCATGGGCGTCGATATACGTCTGTGATGCGAACAATCCCACGGGCCACCGCGCAATCCGCCGCGCAATCAGATCGGGATTGTCAGGCCGGGTATTGCGCACGGCGATGTCGGCCTCGCGCTTGGCCAGGCTAAGGATCTGCGTGGAAGCATCCAGTTGCACGCGCACGTCCGGGTGCTGCGCGTGCAGGCGGCTAATGGCCGGGATCAGGAAGTCGATGGCCAGTGAATCAGTGGTGCTGACGCGTACGGTGCCGGTCAGACGATCATCCAGGCCCTGAATCTGCCGCTCAAGCTCCAGCGCCGACTGCTCCATTTTTTCCACGCTTTTGAGCGCGGCTTCGCCGACTGCGGTCAGTGCGTAGCCGTCGGACGTGCGCAGGAACAAGGTCGCGCTCAGGGACTTTTCCAGCGCTGTGAGCCGTCGCCCGACGGTCGCCTGATCCACCCCCAGAACCCGCGCTGCGCCGCGTAATGTCGACTCCCTGCATACCGCGAGAAATACCCGCGCATCATCCCAGTTCATGTTGTCCCACCCGATGCGAATTTGCATCACTATAAAGCCAAATCGCTGCATTACCGCAGCAAAGATAGCCGATATCCTGAGCGCCATGGAACTTCCTCAGGATGGCTGTCATGCGTACATCAACCTCAGCGTTACCGATTGTCTCGGGACTCTGCGCCAGCCTGGTCGGCATTGGTCTGGCGCGTTTTGCCTACACACCGCTCATTCCCTCGCTGATTCAGGCGCAGTGGTTTTCTGCCAACGACGTGGTCTACCTTGGCGCTGCCAATCTGGTCGGCTATCTGATCGGCGCCCTGCTCGGCCGGCCGCTCGCGCGGCAACTGGGCAATAAAAACGCCCTGCGACTGATGATGCTGCTGGTCACCGCGGCGTTTTTTGCCTGTGCATTTCCGTTGTCGGTGAGCTGGTTCTTTGGCTGGCGGTTGCTGTCGGGGATTACCGGCGGTGCAATTATGGTGCTGGTGGCGGCGACTGTACTGCCCCATGTGCCGGCATCCCGCAAAGGACTGGCCAGCGGCGCGATTTTTCTCGGCATCGGCCTGGGGATTGCCGCCTCGGGCACCATCGTCCCACCCTTATTGAATATGGGCCTGCACGCCACCTGGTTGGGTCTGGGCGGATTGTCGCTGTTGCTGACCGCAATAAGCTGGTTTGGCTGGCCTGCTGATCTCCCGCACCCGACCGCCACTCACGCAGGCGCGACGGTTGAGCCAACCCCCTCCGCCGTCTATTTGCTGTTCGGCCAATACGCATTCATGGCCGCAGGACTGGTGCCGGCCATGGTGTTTCTGGTGGATTACGTCGCTCGTGGGCTCGGTGCCGGGGCGCAAATTGGCGCACTGGTTTGGGTGATGTATGGCCTGGGCGCAATTGTCGGCCCGGTAAGTTATGGCTTTCTCGCGGATCGACTTGGCGCGCGGATGGGGATTCGGCTGGTATTGCTGGTACAGGCGATTACGCTGGGACTGCTGGCGGTTTCCCAGTCCTTCATGGCGTTGGCCGTGCTGGCAGTGATCATCGGTTCATTCCCGCCCGGGATCGTGCCTCTGGCCTTGGCTCGCGTGCATGAACTGGTGCCTGATCACCATCGCCAGCAAATCGCCTGGAGCCGCGCCACCGTTTCGTTTGCCACGTTTCAGGCGCTGGCCGGATTTGCCTATTCGGCACTGTTCAATGCCACAGGCGGTCATCACGCAATGCTCTTCTTGATCGCCGCAGGAGCGATTGCCGTGGCGATCTTGTTGGAGCATGCCCTGAAATGGCTGCCCTCATCGACTGAACCGCGCGTCTGTGAAAATTGAAGGGAATCATTGCCTGCGGGCTGTGCTCCCATCTTCAGAACCTCAAGCAACAGGAATCGACATGACTTTACCCAGCGAAATGACCCGTATCGAAATCACTCAACCTGGTGGCCCCGAAGTCTTGCAAGCCAAACGAGTGCCCCTGCCCGTCGCCGCAGCCGGCGAAGTACTGATTCGCGTGCATGCCGCCGGGATCAACCGCCCCGACGCCCTGCAACGGGCAGGCAAGTACCCGATGAAGCCGGGCATGAATCCGATCCCCGGTCTGGAAGTGGCCGGCGAAGTGGTGGCGCTGGGTGCGGGGGTCAGTCAGTTTGCCGTGGGGGACAAGGTTTGCGCGCTGACCAACGGCGGCGGTTACGCTGAATACTGCACGGTGCCGGCCGGGCAAACCTTGCCGATCCCCGAAGGCCTGGACTGGGTGCAGGCCGCCGCGATCCCGGAAACGTTCTTTACCGTGTGGGCCAACCTGTTCGGTCTCGGCAACGCTCAACGTGGTCAGCGCGTGCTGATCCACGGTGGCACCAGCGGCATCGGCACCACCGCGCTGATGCTGTGCCGTGAATTCGGCATCGAAGCCTTTGCCACAGCCGGCAGTGCCGATAAATGCGCGGCAATCAGCAAACTGGGTGGGCAGCCGATCAATTATCGCGAACAGGAATTCGCCACGGTCATCGCCGAAAAAACTGCAGGCCAAGGGGTGAACGCGATTCTCGACATCATGGGCGCCTCGTACCTCAACGCAAATGTCAGCGCGCTGGCGATGGATGGCCGGCTGGTGATGCTGGGCTTTCTTGGTGGTGGCAAGGCCAACGACATCGACCTGCTGGCGATCATGGCCAAGCGTGCGGTGATCACTGGCTCATTGCTGCGAGCGCGCACCGCAGAGGAAAAGGCCGAAATTGCCGAGCAACTGCGCGAACACGTGTGGCCGGCGCTGACCGCCGGACGCTGCTTGCCGATCATCGACAAGGTTTATTCGCTGAACGATGCGGCCCAGGCGCATGCGCGCATGGAAGGTGGCGACCACATCGGCAAAATCGTTCTGCGGGTGAATTGAGCCGCAGCATTTTGTAATCGTTAAGGGCGCACGGTGGTCGAAAAAGTCACGCGCAGACCGAGCCTTCTGGTAAAAAGCCTTCTTTGTCTGCGCCGTGGTGAACCGTTTAATGTTCCTGTCCTTCATGACCCGTTTGCGTCGTCACCGTCTGGCGTTCGCCTGCATGGCTGCGCTGATCATTGGCGTGCCGACGAGTTGTGCGGTGCTCGAACACACCGAGCGCAAACTGCTGTTTCGTATCGAACCGGGCACGGCCGGCTGGTATCACGGCTTGCCAGGCAGCGTGCAGGAACTCGACCTGCAGCCCAAGAGCTTCAGGGCCGGGGAGAATATTCATGCCTGGTGGTGGCCCGCAGAACGACCGAACGCTCCGGCGATTCTCTATCTGCATGGCGTGCGCTGGAACCTCACCGGACAGCTGTTCCGCATCGAGCAATTGCGCGCGGCCGGCTACTCGGTACTGGCCATCGACTACCGTGGTTTCGGCCAGAGTAAGGGTGATCTGCCTTCAGAAAGCAGCGTGTACGAAGATGCTCGTGTGGCGTGGGAACGTTTCAAACTGCTGCAGCCCGACCCGAGCAAACGCCTGATCTACGGCCACTCCCTGGGCGGTGCGGTGGCGATTGATCTGGCCGCCGAACTCGGCCAGGACGCGGCTCGGGGCCATACCCCGCTGCCGGTCAAAGGCCTGGTGATCGAGTCGACTTTCACCTCTCTCGCCGATGTGGCGGCGGCGGTGGCCAACACTTCGCTGCCGGTACGTTGGCTGCTGTCGCAGAAATTCGACTCCATCGACAAGATCGCCGAAATTCACATGCCGCTGCTGGTGGTGCACGGCATGGCCGACGCGTTCGTGCCGCCGCGCTTCAGCGAGCAGCTGTTCAACGCCGCCCAACAACCGAAACGATTGCTTCTGGTGCCGGGTGCCACCCACAACAACAGCATGGCGCTGGGCGGGCAGAATTATCGCAAGGCGATCGATGCGCTGATGCAGTCCAAACCCACGCCGCGCGTGGCCGGCCCAGCATTGGTGCGCAGCGCGCAGGACTCCTAGCGATAGCCGCGAGCCTGCAGATCAAACAGTTTGGCGTAGCGTCCATTGGCGGCAATCAGGCTGTCGTGACCGCCCTGCTCCAATATCCGTCCGGCCTCCAGCACAATGATCTGATCGGCGTTGCGCACACTGGAAAAACGATGGGAAATCAGCAAGGTCATGCGACCTTCGGTGTGCTGGCTGAAATGCTCGAACACTGCCGCTTCCGCTGCCGGATCCAGCGCCGAGGTCGGTTCGTCGAGAATCAGGATGTCGGCATCGCGGCGCATGTACGCCCGGGACAAGGCAATCTTCTGCCACTGCCCGCCCGACAACTCCTGACCGCCAGCAAACCAGCGGCCCAACTGTGTGGCGTAGCCGCGGTCGAGCCCTTCAATAAACGGTGCGGCCATGCCTTCGGTAGCCGCAGCCTTCCAGCGAGATTCTTCATTGAACGCCAGGGTATCGCCAACGCCAATGTTTTCACCCACGGTGAACTGATAGCGGATGTAGTCCTGGAAAATCACGCCGATGCGCCGGCGCAAAGTGGTCTCTTCCCAATCCAGCAAGTCACTGCCATCAAGCAGGATGCGCCCTTGATCCGGCCGATACAGGCGGGTCAGCAGTTTGATCAGGGTGGTCTTGCCTGAACCGTTCTCCCCCACCAGCGCTACGCTCCTGCCCGGCACCAGGTGCAGGTCGATGCCTTCCAGTGCCGCGCGATTGGCACCCGGATAACGAAAACCGACGTTTTCAAAGCGCAGGCCATCGCCCGGGTGCGCGCCGACGGTGAGATGACCGGAATCGGCCAGCACCGGTTCAGCCAGGTATTCGTAAAGGTTCGACAGGTACAAACCGTCTTCGTACAAGCCGCTGATTGCGCTCAGGCTGCTACTGACCGCGCCTTGCCCCTGCTTGAACAACACCAGGTACATGGTCATTTGGCCGAGACTGATATTGCCGTGCACGGCATCGATCACCACCCACGCATAGGCCAGGTAGAACGCCCCGGTGCCGAGCAAGCCGAGACCAAAACCCCAGCCATCGCGACGCAAGGTCAGGCGCCGATCCTCGGCATAGAGCTTGGCGAACGTGTCCCGATAACGCTGCAGCAGCAACGGCGCAAAGCCGAACAACTTGACCTCTTTGATATAGGCCTCGTGGGACAGCAAGGTTTCGATGTAATTTTGCTGCCGACTTTCCGGGGCCCGGCGGGTAAACAAGCGGAAAGCATCGCCTGAAAAATGTGCCTCGGCAAAGAACACCGGCAACGCGCCGATCACCAGCAACAACAGTGCCCACGGCGAAAAATGCACCAGCAGCGCACCAAAGCTGATCAGCATGATCAGGTTCTGGATCAGTCCCAGCGACTTCATCACCAACGCCAGTGGTCGAGTCGAGGCTTCGCGGCGTACGCGCACCAGCTTGTCGTAGAATTCGGAGTTCTCGAACTGCACCAGCGACAGGGTCTGGGCCTTTTCCAGAATCAGCGTGTTGACCTTCTGCCCCAACTGCACCCGCAGCAGCGACTGCTGGACCGACAATGCCCGTTGCGTGCCGGACAACAACGCCAACACCCCCGCCTCCAGCAGGACATAACGCAACACCGGCCACAGCGGGGCATCGCCCTGCTGCGCGTGCAACTGCATCGCCGTCACCACCGCATCGACAATACGCTGCCCCAGCCACGCGGCCAGCGCCGGCAGCACGCCGGCAATCAGGGTCGCCAGCACCAGCCCCAGAAACAACCCGCGTGATGTCGCCCAAACCAATAGCAAGGCGCGCCGGGCCTGATCGAACAGGGCGTTGAAGCGGGAAATCAAAGGCATGGCAGATCAAGCTCGACAGGTCGTACAGGGTGTCATGGTACTCCGCAGGGTTTATCCGTGCTGAAGCGCGGTGTTTTCAGAAGAAAAACATCTGGAAAAACTCCAGCCGTTGCGACGTCCAATGCTCTGCTATGTTTTTAACCGCCTGTCGCGGAACCTGGCGAAAATCGCCTCTCTCCGCGCCGACTGCCAGGAGCGCAACCATGCGAATCAATCCCTATCTGATCTTCAACGGCAACTGCCGCGAAGCCTTCACTTTTTACGAACAAGCCCTACAGGGCAAACTCGAAGCGATGATGACTTTCGGCGAAACACCCGCCGCCGAACATGTACCGAAAGAGCACCACAACCTGGTCATCCATACCTGCCTGAAAGTCGGCGACCAGATGATCATGGCCTCCGACACCACGCCCGACCGGCCAACCGGCGGCATGAGTGGTTGCTCGATCTCCCTCAACGTCGACAGCATCGCCGAAGCCGAGCGGGTGTTTGATGCGCTGGCCAAAGACGGTCGCGTCGACATGCCGCTGGAATCCACATTCTGGGCCGCCCGGTTCGGCATGCTGGTCGATCGGTTTGGCGTGTCGTGGATGGTCAATTGCGAGACTGACAAGTGACGCTGACGTTTCGTCAGGCATGAAAAAGCCCAACCGTTTCAGGTTGGGTTTTGGGGTTTATCGCTGGGCCAGCTCATGCCGCACGCATTGTTCGTAATAGGTTTGCTTGACTGCCGCCGGCTTGAGCTTCGAGGTGCTGTTGTAGGTCTGCTCGGTAATGCCCATCGCCGTCATGCGCATCCACGGTTGCTGGAACTTGCGCACCTGCAACTGCTTGCGCGCGCCATACAACGAGATCCCCGAGAGCTTCGACTGTTGCGCCCCGGCAGCGATGTCCGAGCCCCAGGTACAGGCAAAACGATGACTCTTGCTCAACTCTTTCGCTTCAATGGCCGAAGCGAAAGCAGCCAGGGAAAGCGTTGCAACGGTTATGACAATCGTCCGCATATAGCCAACCTAACCTTTTGAAAAAAGGCGATTTTGCCGGGGACGTCCAAGCCTGGGGGCCAGCAAATTGCCGCATCTGCGAGATTGATCCGGGCCTGCGACGTGATCAGCGACTGCTGCGGACCTCAACCCGCAGACGCTCGGCGCCCTCTTCCGAACATTTGATCGTGACCGGCAAGAAGCGCTCGATCACCGCGATATTGCTGTGCAGATGCTCGGTCATTCTTGGTGTGGTAAATGATCCGCCGCCCGCCAGCGCCATCGGCAGCAGCAACTGGTCGGCGAGGTGTTCCGCCACCGCTGCGTCACTGCGCAACCAGTCTGCCGCCTGATTGATTGCGCTATCAGCGACCTTCTCCGCCCGTAACGACACCTGGCCAAAGGCACTGAAGACTTCGGTGACCTGCTCGAACACATACTCCAGCAACAACACATTACCGGGGCCACGCGCCGGATCGAGCGTGATCGGATGCAACGTTTCCGCTGCCCAGCTCAAGCGTTTCGCCACCTGACTCAGCTCACGCTCGGCGACGCTCGGTGCGAGACCGGCCGTCAGCGCCATGGCTTGATGGGACAGCAGCGCCCCGCGCTCACACAGGTCCAGCGGCGCCAATTGCGAAGGCTGCACCCTGACGTCGATCTCACCACCACCGGCCGGAACAAAGCCGTGACGCAACAGGTCCAGCTCAATGCCGGCCCCCATGCGCCGCATCAACGGCAGCCAACTGCGGATAAGGAAATCAGCCGGCGGTGCCAATGGGTTATGCGTACCGCCGCTGATCCTTACGCGACTTGTGTCCGGCGCCTGCAACAGCGCAGGCAACAGTGTCTGCAACACCAACGTGCAACTACCGGCCGTTCCGATCGCAAACCGGTAATCCCCCGAACGAATCGCTCCCGGCTCGAAGCGCAGCTCCTGCGAGCCCAGTTCTGCTCCCGCGATCCGCGCGCCGCAGACTTCGGCAGCCGCCATCACTGCCGTCAAATGCTGACGCAACAATCCCGGTCGACTGCGGCGGGCACGAATCTGTTTAATGCGAAATGCCTGGCCCGTCACCATCGACAGGCTCAGCGCGCTGCGCAATACCTGACCACCGCCAATCGCGCCGTCCAGTTCAATCACTTGCTGTTCCATTTCAATCCTTACGCATACAACTCGACGGTGTCCCTGAGGTAGTTATCCAGTCGTCGCGAGTCTTCCTGAGTTCTGAGTAATGTGGGTGCATCGCGTTCGAGTTCGGCAGCGATGAACCTGTGCAGCGCCGGACGACGCGAACCGCAGGCGCGCTCGTCGGCATTGCGTTTAAGTGCCAGCAGTTCGTCGACTTCAGCCAGCAGTGCGCGGTCTTCGACCGTGGTCAGCAGGTCGGCGAAGGTCATCGGTGGACGCCCACGCCCCTGATCGATCCAGCGCACCGCCAGCAACGGCCGCAGCACGTAGAAGTACTTCTTGAACCGCACGCTGTCGCCTTGCAGGTACTGGCGAAAGTTGTTTTTCGCCATCGACAGATAGTGGTTGCGGGCTGCCGGCGGGCTGTAGAACGCCTCGGCCAGCTCCCGCAGTTGCGCAACCTGTGCGCTTTCGCTGCGGTACACCAATGGCGAGTCGAGCCACTCCAGCAGCGTCGGGTTGGACTTGCGCAACAACCCGAGGGTCTTGCGCAGTTCCCAGCCGCTGACGTCCAGCTCGTCGTCCAATGGCCGCTCGATCACAGCGCGCGGCGTGTCGACCTGAACGAACCACTGCGGTTTTTCCACGTACACGAACCGTACGTCGTAGTCGCTGTCGGTCGAGGCAAAGCCCCAGGCCCGACTGCCGGACTCACAGGCGTACAACACCGTGACATTGCGCTCGCGCTCTATACGCGCCAACTCTTCCAGTACCCGCGCACGCATCGTGGCGCACAGCGGGTGGCGTTCTGCAAATTCCATGACTGCTGATCCTTTTATCCTTTGACGCACACCACTTGCCGCAGGGTGTGCAGCACTTCCACCAACTCGCGCTGGGCGTGCATGACTTTGTCGATGTCCTTGTAGGCCATCGGAATTTCGTCGATCACCGCTTCATCCTTGCGGCACTCCACATGCGCCGTGGCGCGGATCTGGTCTTCGACGGTGAAAGTGTTCTTTGCCTTCGTTCGGCTCATGGTGCGGCCGGCGCCGTGGCTGCAGGAGCTGAACGACTCTTCGTTGCCCAGGCCGCGCACAATGAAGCTCTTGGCGCCCATCGAACCCGGAATGATCCCCAACTCACCCTTCTTCGCCGACACCGCGCCTTTGCGGGTGACCAGGATTTCTTCGCCGAAATGCCGCTCTTTCTGCACGTAGTTGTGGTGGCAGTTGACCGCTTCCAGCGCCACCTCGAACGGCTTGCGAATGATCTGGCGCGTGGCCTGAATCACCGCGCGCATCATCAATTCGCGGTTCTGTCTGGCGAAGTCCTGCGCCCAGCTCACCGCTTCCACGTAATCATCGAAGTGCTGGCTACCTTCTTCGAAATACGCCAGGTCACGATCCGGCAAGTTGGCAATGTGTTGCCGCATATCCGCCTGAGCCATCTGAATGAACAGGTTGCCAATGGCGTTGCCGACACCGCGAGAGCCACTGTGCAACATGAACCACACCCGGTTGGCTTCATCCAGGCAGACTTCAATGAAGTGGTTGCCGCTGCCGAGCGTGCCCAGATGCCCACGGTTGTTGGTGTTGGCCAGTTTCGGGTACTTGTCGGTGATCAGTTTGAAACGTGGCTGAAGCCCCGCCCAAGCCTGATCGGCTTGCTGCGGAATCTCATCCCACGCGCCCTTGTCGCGCCGCGAACGGGTCGAACTGCGGCCATGGGGCACCGCTTGCTCGATGGCGCTGCGCAGGCCTTGCAGATTGTCCGGCAGGTCGGCTGCGGTCAGCGACGTGCGTGCGGCGATCATGCCGCAACCGATGTCCACACCGACGGCCGCCGGGATGATCGCGCCCACCGTCGGAATCACGCTGCCAATAGTCGAGCCCTTGCCCAGATGCACATCCGGCATCACCGCCAGATGCTTGAAGATGAATGGCATCTTTGCCGTGTTCATCAGCTGCTCGCGGGCCTCGTTTTCCACCGGGACGCCTTCGGTCCAGAGTTTGATCGGCTTGCCGTTGGCGACTTCGAGCAGTTGGTAAGTGTGTGCTTTCATTTCTCTATTCTTTATTCGTTGGCCGATGATTCGGCGTTGTTCCGTCATGTGCAGCGACAAAAAAACAGACACTGTGGCTCTGCCAGTCGAGCCCCCGTTGCCGGGGCGGGATTCGAACCCGCGTTCCGATGGAGTACCTGTTGCATTCGCTGCCTTCTTTTTCAATAAGGTGGCACGACAAAAGTTGATGACTGTTGCGCGTCGCCGCGCACCGGGGTTAACCGGCCTCAGATGTACAGCCATCAGGCATTCGTGCCGTCACACACGCTGACAAGGGTTTGATGAGACGTCTTGGATGTAGTCCCACCGGCATTCAGCGCCTGTGACAAATCAATTCATTGCATCTTCTCGATCGCTTCGACCCAGTGCTGCGCGCCGTAACGACCGCTGGTGAACTGCTCGACCACATCGAACACCGCATCGCTGAAACCGCCGACATTCAGGATGTCATCGCGGTCCGCTGCCTGCGTTGCATAACCCGGCTGGATATCGATGCACACCAGCCGCGCCTGCGGGTTGATCCGCTTGATGCGCTCCCACTGGCGCATCGTCTCACTGGCACCACGGCGCCGCGTGTCGATCCAGGACTCGTTGTCCGATACCAGAATCAACGTATCGACCCTGGCCTTGCTGTCCGCCAGTTTCTTCAATGGCGCCGAGCAGTTGGTGCCGCCGCCAAAGGCCTTGGCCAGTTTCTCCGCATTGCTGATCACGCTGTCCCGTGGGTTGAGCTTGATATCCACCACCTTCACTTCGAACGGCATCACCCGCGCCGCCGGCTGTTTGCGCAACACCGCTGCCGCGACCAGTGCCGCCACATCAATGCAACGCACTGCGGTGGTTGCACCCTGACGATAACCGGTCGCCGGGCTGCTCATTGAACCCGATACGTCCGGGCAAACCACCACCGCGCCTTCCAGCTTCGGCACGTTGGCCAGCGACAACTCAAGTGCATCCTGCAATGCCTCGCGGATCTGCAGCGGTACGTTATCGCCAACCATCCGGTAGGCCGCCAGCAACTGGTATGGATAAACCCGCGCCTTGGCCACTTCTTGCGCATCTGCAAGTCGTGCTGCCACATACTCGACGCAACCCGGAACCTCAAACGCGCCATGCCGCGCCAGGGTGTTGAGGTTGATGCGCAACCCCTGCCAGCCCATGTTGCAAGCCTGCGCCGCCCATTGTTCTTTGCTCAGGGTTTCGTTGCCGAGCAGTTGAAACGGTACTGCGGGGACTGCGTGACTCGCACCGCTGCGAAATGCCAGCAAATCGCGGGTCAACTCAGGCAATGCCTGCACATCCACCGGTTTGCCAATCAGCCAGGCGAAGAACGCTTCGCGCCAAGCCTCAGCCGGTTTCGGGTGAACCATCTTCACCACATCAGCCAGCGATGGCTGGTTGCCAATCGACGCTTGCAGCAGTTGACGTTCGGTCGCGCGGTTCAACCAGTTCTGCACCAGACGTTTGGGCTGCGAACCAAGGGATTTGCGCCCGGTGGCGCCACTGCGCAGGATCTGCACGTAGTTGCGCAACATCTTGCCGCTGTCGATCACTTGTTCAAACACCTCAGGTACCAACGTCGAACGGTTCGCCGTCAACGCCGCCAGCAGCAATGCCGGCATGTCTTTCATGTGACCCTTTTGGCGAGCGTAGACGGCAGCCTTCGCCACGAAACGGCTGTCGAGTTCAGCCACCAGCTTCAACACTTGATCCAGCTGACTTTCAGCGCTGGCGTAAAACGTCTGATTCAGACAACCGGTGACCGCCAGTTGAGCCAGTTGATGCTTCGGGGTGTAGGCATATGCCAAGGCTCCGGAGGCATTCAAAGTGTCGCAGGCTGGCAGCTGTTTCGATTGCGTGTTGAAGAGTCTGAAGTTGGCCATCGTGGCGTCTCGCTGTGTTGTCCTGTTCGTTGCGATAGGTATTGCAGCGCCTGTGCCAGTTTTTGAGAGGCGCCAAATTTAATTTTTATCTTATTGATTTATATAGCTTTTTTATTTTTTATCGGTTTCTTTGAACTGAACCGAAGACAAACCCAGCATGAGAAATCTATCATTTCATATCGTCATTTATCTTTTGAGATAGCCATGCCCAACAAACGTACCGTCGCCATCGGTTTTATCGGCGCCACGCTGGATCGCGTGGGCAAGGGCGCCAATCGCTGGAGCCACTGGCGACCGAGCGTTGGCCTGTGCCAGCAACCGGACGTGCTGATCCATCGCCTGGAACTGATTCACGGTATCGACGCGCGCGACATCAGCCTCGCCGAGCGGGTTCGCGCCGATATCCAGCAGGTCTCGCCGGAAACCGAGGTCCACCTGCACCCCATGGCACTGCGCAATCCGTGGGATTTCGAAGAGGTCTACGGCGCGCTGCATGACTTCACGACGGCCTACAGCTTCGATACCGAGCACGAGGACTATCTGGTTCACATCACCACCGGCACCCACGTCGCGCAGATTTGCTGGTTTCTGCTGACCGAAGCACGCTATCTGCCGGCGCGCCTAATCCAGACCTCCCCCGCCCGACGCAAAAGCGAAGATGAACAAGCCACCGGCACCCACGCCCTGATCGACCTCGACCTGTCGCGCTATGACCGCATCGCCTCACGTTTCGCCAACAAACGCCTCGAAGGCCTGGAATTCTTGAAGTCCGGTATCGCCACCCGTAACGCAGCGTTCAACCGCTCCATCGAACAGATTGAACGCGTGGCTGTGCGCTCCAAGGCGCCCATGCTGCTGATCGGCCCGACCGGGGCCGGCAAATCGTTCCTCGCCCGACGCATCTACGAACTCAAACGCAGTCGCCATCAAATGCAGGGCCGGTTTGTTGAAGTCAACTGCGCCACCCTGCGGGGCGACGGCGCGATGTCGGCTTTGTTTGGTCACGTCAAAGGCGCCTTCACCGGCGCGCAGAACGCCCGCGACGGTCTGCTGCGCGCTGCGGACGGCGGCATGTTGTTTCTCGATGAAATCGGTGAACTGGGCGCAGACGAACAAGCGATGCTGCTCAAGGCGATCGAAGAAAAACGCTTCTTTCCGCTCGGTTCCGACAAGGAGGTCGATAGCGACTTCCTGATCATCGCCGGCACTCACCGCGACCTGCGCAGCCGCGTCGCCGAAGGCTTGTTCCGCGAAGATCTGTACGCGCGCATCAACCTCTGGACATTTGATTTGCCCGGCCTGGCCGGCCGCCGCGAAGACATCGAGCCCAACATCGATTTCGAGCTTGAACGTCACGCTCGCGAACACGGCCAGCTGGTGCGCTTCAACCTCGAAGCGCGACGGCGCTACCTCGCCTTCGCCAGCTCTCGCGAAGCGGCATGGCTGGGCAACTTTCGCGAACTGTCGGCGTCGATTACCCGGATGGCCACATTGGCGGACAGCGGGCGAATTGATGAAGCGCAAGTGCGGGAAGAAATTGATCGGCTGCGTTATGCGTGGGGTCTGGCGCAAGCGGATGGCGTGTCGGATGACCTCCCGGGAGACGCCGATAGCCTCGACCTGTTTGATCGACTGCAATTGAAGGCGGTAATTGAAGTATGTCGGCAAGCGGACAGCCTGTCGGATGCCGGACGCAGACTGTTCGGCGTATCGCGCCAGGCCAAGGCGCAGCCGAATGATGCAGATCGCTTGAGAAAATACCTGAGTCGTTTCGGGATTGAATGGGCCGACTTGCAATCCCGCAAAATATAATGCCCTCCCACGGCTTGCACGAAAGCAGATGCGTTCATAAGCTCGAACGCATTGCCTGCGACCAGTAAGACACTAACCCATGAGAGTCACTACAACTTGAGCGAGCTTTTGGATTTCCTGGCAGCACTCTTCGCTTACGATGACTTCAGATCAAGGCGGCGCAGCAATCGTGTGTTCTCGCGTCGCTTTGTCGCGGTAATGTTTACGGTCGGTTTTGTAGAAATCCTTCTACTTTTACATTGGGCCGGGTATCTGTGACTTTACCGCTCGTCCAACGGCCAGCACCTTAGGCCTGCTCATGCCTCCAATGGGTTACCCCCATCACGCGGATGCCTCAGATAATGAACAAGTCGATTGCGACCCTGACGCTTGCAAGCCTGCTGTTGACTGGCTCGCTCTTCACGCAGACAAGTTCGGCAGCAACGCCGACAGCCTCATCCGGAACAAATCAGGCGCAAAGCTCAGAGTCCAATGAGGAAAAAGCCAATAAAAAAGGCGAAGAAGCGTCAGGCTCAAACTCCGGCGCCGAACCGCAAGAAACGCAGAAGGACGCCGCAACCTCCAGTGACTCGGAGGACATTCAGCAAGATTCGAAACCTTAATACCTGGGCGACTGCCGCCGGCTCATTTGACTCACCTGACACGAATCACAATTGTCGAGGCAAACATGTCGCCCAGGCGTTTGCGCGAGCCAAAGAAGATGAAAATCCAGTCGAGAATAACAGTGAGTCTTCCGGGGCGCTGTGCGCAGTTTTTTGCACAGGCACAAAAAAGCCGATCTAAATGATCGGCTTAAGTGTCTGACTTTACTCAGGAATAATGGTCGGGACGGAGTGATTCGAACACTCGCCCCCTAGCACCCCATGCAAGCGGACTGGTCTACAGCCCGCCAAACCAGAGGCTACGCGCCAGGCGCTCGCTGCAACGATGCCCAACCGTGCGCAACTGTGTTTTACAAAGTCACTCGAAAAGTCACTGAGCCTTTTTGGCACCATCCCCGGCGTCCCGCCGACCGTCACCAATCCAAAACCCTACAGCTCGTCGCCTCACCCTCGCCCGACCGACTCGCCTCGATGACTGTGTATCCAAACAGTACACGGCAAGGCGCCTTCGTGGATCCCTTCTATATAGAAGAAACCGACGATTGCTCGGCACCCCGAGTTCGCTCGAAACCTGCCGTCACCAGCTCAGGATGTACGAAAACGAATTTGAAGCGCTCACCCTCAAGCTCGATCGGGTGCTTGAAAATATTGCAGGCTTGGTTCGTGACAATGACGCGCTCACCCAGGAGCGAAATTCTCTCAGGGCAAAGCTTCAGTACGCCGAGGGGGATTTACTTAGCGAAAGTGGCAGATTTGCGGACGTGGCGCACCAGAGAGACCATCTCTTCCATGAAAACCAGCGACTGCTCAGGGAGTTGCGTGAGCTGGAGAGCTGACCCCCTTCACATACGCCTGACACGCCTGGAGGGCAATCAGTCCCCGGTCGCCGGTGTCGGTGTCGGTGTCGGTGTCGGTGTCGGTGATGGCGATAATTCTTTGAGCATGCGTTGGGTCAAGTCGGGCTCGTACGGCTGCATGATCCACGCCGCCGGCGCCGGTGGTGGTTGGCACCTCACAGCCTTTGGCAGCATCGGTTGCGTCGAGGAGGACTGACAGCCGGAGATCAGAAGTAGCAAGGCGATCGCGCAGGCGATCTTGGTCACGTTGGGCATCGGTCATTTTCCTGAAATGGGTTTGCTCGCTGGCCGCCAGCCGCTGCTCGAGCGCCAGACGCTTGTCCTGCTCGGCCTGCTGTGCGGTCGCCGCGGCCTGAGTCAGCTGATTGAGGGTTTCCGCGTGCTGCTGGGCTTGCTCGGCCAACTGCTGACGGTAGCGCCAGTCCTGAAACTGCCAGGCGCTCCCGGCGCCGATCAGCACCAGCGCCAGCGCGCCCACCGCTTTCCACGGAACGAGCATCACGGCACATCCTTGAAGAAGACGTGCCCGCCCAACTTGAGCATCTGCTTGGCCTTCGCCGCCCAGGCCGGGCCTTGATGCTGGTGGCGTAGTAATGCGTGGCGCCGCCGGTAGGGTCAGGCACCTTGCCGTCGATCACCTGGTCAGCAGCGATCAGGCATTGAGCCAGCTCGCGGAACGGGATTTCCTTCACGTCGATCAGGAACTGATCGTTCGGGTCGGTCTTGTTCCAGCAACTGAACTGGTACGGCTTCTGGCATACGCCAGCGTAGCTCTCGCCCCACCATGACTTCTCTTTTCCATCAAACGCACGGTTGCGGATCGTCCAGGCCACGGCGATCTGGCCAGCTGTTCCTTCGCCGCGAGCCTCACCCCACAGCGTGCGGGCGAGGATGTCGCGGTTTTTTTCGGTTACAGGCAGCACTTTTCTCCGGGCAAAAAATACCCGCTCAACGGCGGGTAATGAATGCGGCTTTTGGCCATTGTTTTTTATGGCTGAGGCGCAAACCTGACGATACAATTCGCCGATTAAAATACGGCTTGGATGCAAAAATGCTTGGGATCTACCGATTTGGACTAGCCGCGCTAGTAGTTGTCGCGCACCTGACTGAAGGTCGCCTATTCTTCGAACATTGGGGTATTTTTGCGGTATTCGGATTCTATTTGATCTCCGGATACCTAATGACCGTCGTCCTTAATGAAGCGTACTCTTTCAACTTACCATCTTTTGCGAAAAATCGGTTCCTCCGACTTTTCCCCATATATTACGTTGCAGCGCTAATAACGATTATTGCAATAGTCGTGATTCCTGGGGCTAAGGAATATCATAACGCTTGGACATATACCGGCAGAGCCATAGACGTAGTAGGCAACCTATTCATTTTCCCATTCGAGTTTTATGACGCCTCCTTCAGGCTGATCCCGCCTGCTTGGTCGGTAGGCGTGGAACTAATAAACTATTTCGTACTGTGGCTATTTGTTGCCAGAAGCAAAAAACTGGCAGTCATCACGGTTGGAGCGACGCTGATCTATCATGCTGCTACTTTTGCCATGGATATGGATTGGACCAAACGCTATTTCCCGTTCTATGCGGCGCTTTTGCCTTTCTCAATGGGAGCTTGCATTTATTTCTTCAAAGACTTCGCAAAAAAAATGACTCCCACCCTGCTCCACACAATTGCTGGCGCATCTGTTCTGATCGGGGTAGCAAACCTTCTTGCCTGCGGCTTATTCTCTGGTCTCGCCTTCAAGAGCTTCAACCTGTTTTTTTATATAAACCTAATTTGCATGACAAGTTTTATTTACTGCGTCGCGAACTCCAGTCTACAAAAGACTTTCAAGCATTCAGGAAAGTTGCTTGGTGACCTTGCCTACCCGATGTTCCTACTGCACCGAGTCGTCGGTTTCATAATGAGCTATCTGGTGTTGGATGGGCAGCGTCGAGGACTGAGCCTCGTTGCTGTATCCATCATCCCAATACTGCTTCTTTCCTACGGCTTGGCTTGGTCAGCAAACAAATGGTTGGAGCCGGTGAGGAATGTCATCAGGCGCCAAGCAAAAACAGCCAATCCAGCCTCCTCCGCTGAGGCGGTATAGCCCTTCTCTAGGTTAAACCAACCTCTGGTAGCGGTGGCCAGTCAGGCGTAACAGGCCACCCTGCGCGCTCAGGGCATTCACTGATACAATCCCGCGCTTATTTTTACTTTTTTAACGCTTGTTTATTTTGCGAATCCCGAAATGAAAAAAAAT
The DNA here is from genome assembly GCF_949768395.1 of Pseudomonas sp. IT-P260. NCBI lineage: Bacteria > Pseudomonadati > Pseudomonadota > Gammaproteobacteria > Pseudomonadales > Pseudomonadaceae > Pseudomonas > Pseudomonas sp. IT-P260. The sequence goes on along the minus strand of NZ_CATKPO010000040.1, from coordinate 182,765 downwards.
AACGAATTAGAAGTATTAAGGGCTATAGGAATACTTTTTGTAATCATCGCCCATCTACCATTTCTACTTCCAGCAATGCCAAACTCATTAAAAATTTTGAATACCTACGTGAGCTTCTGGCCAGGCGTTGACATATTTTTCGCCGTTTCTGGATTCGTGATAACAAAAAGCATCCGAGACCAGCTTTCAACTTCCAACAATAATGAGTATTGGTCAGGAATTAAAGCCTTTTGGGTAAGAAGATTTTTCAGACTAATACCAGCCTCATGGTTCTGGCTTTTCACCAGTATATTTCTTGCTGCCACACTTTACCAATTTGGTTATTTCAAAACAGTTTCCGCGAACACCAAAGAGACTATCGCACAAATATTCTACGTGCAAAATTGGTTTGCCTATTATTGCTCTCATGGATTTTCAGAATGCGGAATAAATGGAAAATATTGGTCTCTATCTCTTGAAGAACAATTCTACATTGCGCTACCGATTGTTTTCTTCTTTATAAAACGCCACCGCATTGCCTTCTGCTTGGCGGCCATCGCCCTACAGTTTCCGCTACAGCGTGAAATTGGCTCAGCTCTTTGGTATGTCAGGACTGACGCAATTCTCTGGGGGGTCATAGTTGCGCTGGCCTACGACGCCCCAGTTATGAAAAAGCTCGCACCAACTTTCATGAAATTTGCTCCCGCAAGAATAATCATCGCCTCTGCACTGGTCGCATCAATACCTGCAATGGGGCTTGGTACAATTGCCTCATTTCACACCGGCCTCATCGCAGTCGTCTGCGGTGTAATCGTCTGGCTAGCGTCCTACGACAAGGGATTTTTTTCCTCATCTATTAAGAACAATCCAGTTGTTCTTTGGATTGCCTCACGCTCTTATTCCCTTTATCTCATTCATGGAATAGGTTTCAGGCTCGTTTCGCACTCCCTACAGTCGATCTACGACCGAGAGCTTAATGGTGGGGATATCATCATGGTTGCCGTTCTATCATCGATCCTTTGCGCGCTCCTAGCGGATCTATCCTATAGATTACTTGAAAAACGCTTCATTGCTCGCGGCAGGACAGCATCCGATAAAATTATGGGAGCAACCGCATAACTTTATTAATCCACCGGAGTTAATGGCCAGTCTGGCTGTTCTGGCCAGCCCATTCGCTCCGGAGTTTTACCAAGTGCACTACGGTACTTCTTCCAAACCTTAAGTTTAACCAAGTTCTCATCGGTTATCTCTTCGATATCAAAATCGTCCTGCAAAGGCTGAATGACACTGCTGGCGGCTTCCATGCGCGCAGAGAGTTCACTTCTGTTTTCTCGATCTTTTTCGATCTTTACTAGGTTATCAATCAACCACCTAGGAATTTGCTCAACAAATGTTTCCCCCTGCAGCACTCCACGACCTTCGGTGTAAGGCGCCCAGAAGCTTTCGGTAATTACAAAACCTTCCATATCAGTCATCGCTCCGCGCTGTAGCCGACAATGTCAAAGTTCGCGCTGCCCCCGGCAGCCGCGAAGAAAAACACAAAGCTCAGGTTCACCAACGGGAGCCTGAGCAGTTGCCGCATTGAACTGTCGATCCCTCTTACCAGCATGTACTGGAATTCGTAGTCGGTGATCCAGAGCGTCGGCCCGCCAGTGCCAGCCGTGACATTGTGGCAACTGACCAAGGCACTCTTGGCGATCGGCGGGACGATGGAGATCAGGTAGACCGTGTACGGGGTGACCGAGCCGTTGCCCGCGACGATCCGGTAAGGGGAGGCGTTGGTGGTATTCCGGTACTCCAGCAAATCGCCGTTCTGCACGGTCTTCAGGATGTTGCCGCCCGGGCCGCTTCGAACTGAAAAGAGGAATCGCCGGGTTGGATCTCCTGACTTTTGCCGCGCGGTTCCCCCGTTGTAGGGATCGGCAATCGTTGAGCTGAGTTCGAGAGCCGGCGTTCCGGCATTGTTATAGAGGTAAAGGTAGTAAAAGGTGTCCGCCGCCAGGCTCCCGCTGGCGATGCTGATATTAAGTGTGTTTGCGACTTCAAGCGGCCGACCAAGCGCCGGGATGTAGGCGGCTCCCGGCGAAATGCCGAGCTGGGTGCCGGAAACCCAAGTGAAATTCAGCCCCTCATGTAGCCTTTCGACACGCCCCCCTGTGCGACCGTGAGAGCCTTGGTTACGGCATTGAGTTCGGTGATGTCGTTGTTGACGCCACTCTTCGCCGCTCGCAGCCCAGTGCGCGCTGTGGAAACGGGAGCATCACCAGCCACTACTCAGCAGCGGAGTTGGATCAGCTCATTGCGGCGGCAAATAAGGTATCAGCAACCGACTCGCGCGCACCAGCGCTGACGATTCTGAAAAGGAGGGAAGCGTGAAGAAAAGGCCAAGGTCACTCGGAAAGTCACTATGGCAGAAACAACAAAGCCGCTCGAAAGCGGCTAAGTCATTGAATTATATGGTCGGGACGGAGTGATTCGAACACTCGACCCCTAGCACCCCATGCTAGTGCGCTACCGGACTGCGCTACGCCCCGACTGGTTTGAAACCTGCCCTTCGTCTCGAAGAGCGCTCAAGAATATAGCGCAAGCTTTTGAAAACTGGAAGTATTCAAACGCAGCTTTTTATTTCTTGAGTACCACCAGCACATCTTCAAGCTCAGCGATCATCTGGCGGATCATTTGCTTGTATTGGGTGGTGTCGTCTTTGGCTTCATCGCCGGACAAACGCAGGCGCGCGCCGCCGATGGTGAACCCCTGATCGTAAAGGAGCGCTCGGATCTGCCGGATCATCAGCACGTCCTGGCGCTGATAATACCGGCGGTTTCCGCGGCGTTTGACGGGGTTGAGCTGAGGAAACTCCTGCTCCCAGTAGCGCAGCACGTGTGGTTTTACCGCACACAGCTCGCTTACTTCACCAATGGTGAAGTAGCGTTTGCCCGGGATGACGGGTAGTTCGTCGTTATGACTTGGTTCCAGCATAAGCCTCAACTCGGGCCTTCAACTTCTGCCCTGGACGAAAGGTGACCACACGGCGAGCCGTGATCGGGATTTCTTCCCCCGTTTTCGGGTTGCGGCCAGGCCGCTGGCGTTTGTCCCGAAGGTCGAAATTGCCGAAACCGGACAATTTGACCTGCTCGTTGTCTTCAAGAGCGTGCCTGATTTCCTCGAAAAACAGTTCGACCAATTCCTTGGCTTCCCGCTTGTTCAGGCCCAGCTCTTCATACAGACGTTCCGCCATCTCAGCTTTCGTCAAAGCCCCCATACGTCACTTCCTTAACGTGGCGTTCAACCTTTGTTCGAGCGAGGTGAGGATATTTTGCGTCGTCGAATTCACCTCATCGTCATTAAGAGTGCGCGATGGATGCTGCCAGGTCAAGCCAACTGCAAGGCTTTTTCTATCAGGATCAATGCCTTTACCCTGATACACGTCAAACAGCCTGAGATCCGTGAGCCATTCGCCTGCATTTTCACGGATTACGTCGAGTACAGCCGAGGCCGCGACGTCTTTGTGCGCGATCAGTGCAAGGTCACGACGCACTTCAGGAAAGCGCGACAACTCGTGGAATTGCGGCATTTTTCCGGAAGCGACTTCAGCCAAAACCAGCTCGAAGACGAATACCGGACGATCCAGGCCCAAGGCTTTGGACAGTTCGGGGTGAATCGCACCGATGAAGCCGACTTCACGCCCATCACGTTCAATGCGCGCGGTTTGACCCGGGTGCAGCGCCGGATGTTTGCCCGGAGTGAAAGTGAAGGCATCCAGCGCACCGGCATAACCCAGCACCGCCTCAACGTCAGCTTTCACATCGAAGAAATCGATGCTGTCGCGACCTTGCGCCCAGCCTTCCGGCAGACGGCTGCCGCAAACAACACCCGACAGCATCGGCTCTTGCTTCAGACCTTCCAGCTGACCGACGAAGCGCAGACCGCTTTCGAACAGACGCACGCGATCCTGTTGACGATTCAGGTTGTGCTGCAACGCCTTGACCAGGCCCGGCCACAGCGACGAGCGCATGGCAGCCATGTCATTGGAAATCGGATTGGCCAGCAGCAACGGCTCAACGCCCGGGTTGAACAGTTCGAACTGCTTGGGATCGATGAAGCTGTAAGTGATCGCTTCCTGATAACCACGGGCAACCAGCAGACGACGCAACTCAGGCAACTCGCTGCGTGCTTCAGCCTTGGCTTGCGGCGCCAGACGCGCTTGAGGGTAACGAACCGGCAGACGGTTGTAGCCGTACAGACGCGCCAGCTCTTCGATCAGATCGACTTCCAGACTGATGTCGAAGCGGTGACTTGGCACTTCTACGCACCACTGCCCTGCACCGTCAGCGGAAATCTTCAGACCCAAGGCGCTGAGCAGACGCTCCACCTGAGCCGAATCCATTTCCATCCCCAGCATCTGGGTGATGCGCTGCGCACGCAGGGTGATCGGCGCGATCGACGGCAGGTGCTGTTCGCTGACGGTCTCGATGATCGGGCCGGCTTCACCACCGGTGATTTCCAGCAGCAGGCCAGTGGCGCGCTCCATGGCTTCACGGGCCAGTTGCCAGTCCACACCACGCTCATAACGATGCGAAGCGTCGGTGTGCAGGCCGTAGGAGCGAGCCTTGCCAGCCACAGCAATCTGGTCGAAGAACGCACTTTCCAGGAAAACGTCGCGCGTAGTCGCGGACACACCGCTGTGTTCGCCCCCCATTACGCCGGCAATCGCCAGAGCGCGGGTATGGTCGGCAATCACCAGCGTATCGCTACGCAGACTGACTTCCTGACCGTCGAGCAGCACCAACTTCTCACCCTCTTCCGCCATACGCACGCGGATGCCGCCATTGATTTCGGCGAGATCGAACGCGTGCAGCGGCTGACCCAGCTCGAGCATCACGTAATTGGTGATGTCGACGGCAGCGTCGATACTGCGCACTTCGGCGCGACGCAGTCGTTCAACCATCCACAACGGGGTCGGCCTGGACAGGTCAACGTTACGGATGACACGCCCCAGGTAACGCGGGCAAGCGGCAGGCGCCAGCACGTCTACCGGACGCACTTCGTCGTGCACAGCCGGAATCGCCATGACCACCGGACGGGTAACCGGAGCGGCGTACAGCGCGCCGACTTCACGGGCCAGGCCGGCCAGCGACAGGCAGTCGCCACGGTTCGGGGTCAGGTCGACCTCGATGCTGGCGTCTTCCAGATCCAGATACACACGGAAATCTTCGCCCACCGGCGCATCGGCCGGCAGTTCCATCAGCCCGTCGTTGCCTTCACCAATCTGCAGCTCGGCTTGCGAACACAACATGCCGTTGGACTCGACGCCGCGCAGCTTGGCCTTCTTGATCTTGAAGTCGCCTGGCAGCTCGGCGCCGATCATGGCGAACGGAATCTTCAGGCCCGGACGCACGTTCGGCGCACCGCACACGACCTGGAAGGTCTCCGCGCCATTGCTGACCTGGCATACACGCAGCTTATCGGCGTCTGGGTGTTGCTCGGTGCTCAGCACCTCGCCCACGACCACGCCGCTGAATACACCGGCGGCCGGGGTCACGCTATCGACCTCCAGACCCGCCATCGACAGACGAGCAACCAGCTCGTCGCGACCTACCTGCGGGCTAACCCAGCCACGCAGCCATTGTTCACTGAATTTCATCCTGCTCTCCTAAGAATTCGTTACGACTAGCGAAATTGCGCGAGGAACCGCAAGTCGTTGTCGAAGAACAGACGTAAGTCGTTCACGCCGTAACGGAGCATGGCCAGACGTTCGACACCCATACCGAAAGCGAAACCGGAGAACTCTTCCGGATCGATGCCGGACATGCGCAGCACGTTCGGGTGGACCATGCCGCAGCCCATGACTTCCAGCCAGCCGGTCTGCTTGCAGACGCGGCAGCCTTTACCGCTGCACATCACGCATTCCATATCGACTTCAGCGGATGGCTCGGTGAACGGGAAGTAAGAAGGACGGAAACGTACGGCCAGCTCTTTCTCGAAGAACACCCGCAGGAATTCTTCGATGGTGCCTTTGAGATCGGCGAAATTGATATCGCGATCGACCAGCAGGCCTTCGACCTGGTGGAACATCGGCGAGTGGGTGATATCGGAGTCGCTGCGATACACACGGCCTGGGCAGACGATGCGGATCGGCGGTTGCTTGGACTCCATGGTGCGGACCTGTACCGGCGAGGTATGGGTGCGCAGCAACATGTTCGCATTGAAATAGAAAGTGTCATGCATCGACCGGGCCGGGTGGTGGCCTGGGATGTTGAGCGCTTCGAAGTTGTGATAGTCGTCTTCGACCTCAGGGCCTTCGGCGATGCCGTAGCCGATGCGGGTGAAGAACTGCTCGACTCGTTCCAGAGTCCGGGTCACCGGATGCAGACCGCCGGAGGTCTGGCCACGGCCCGGCAACGTCACGTCAATGGATTCGGCAGACAGTTTGGCAGCCAGTTCGGCTTCTTCAAACAGAGCCATGCGCGCATTGAGAACGCCTGTGACACGTTCCTTGGCAACATTGATCAGGGCGCCGACTTGCGGACGCTCTTCTGCCGGCAAATTCCCCAGGGTCTTCATCACCTGAGTCAATTCACCTTTTTTGCCAAGGTATTGAACCCGGATTTGCTCCAGGGCATTGATATCTTCAGCGCTTTGCACAGCCTCTAGTGCTTGAGAGACCAGCGCATCCAGGTTTTCCATGTACAGACTCCAGATACAAAATAGGGGAAGAGCTTGAAGGCTCTTCCCCTATTTATGACGTTTAACACCTGACCCCACAGAGGTGAGGCCGGGTGACTGTCGGGGGTACTTAAGCCAAGGTGGCTTTAGCTTTCTCGACAATCGCAGCAAACGCCGCTTTTTCGTTCACTGCCAGATCAGCCAGAACCTTACGGTCGATCTCGATGGACGCTTTTTTCAGGCCAGCAATGAAACGGCTGTAGGACAGACCGTTAACACGAGCACCAGCGTTGATACGAGCGATCCACAGAGCGCGGAACTGACGTTTTTTCTGACGACGGTCACGGTAGGCGTATTGGCCTGCCTTGATTACCGCTTGCTTGGCAACACGGAATACGCGGGAGCGTGCGCCGTAGTAGCCTTTAGCAAGTTTCAGAATTTTTTTGTGACGCTTACGGGCAATGACGCCACGCTTTACACGAGCCATGAGTTACTTCCTCTATTCTTGACTAAAATTAACGAAGGCGCAGCATGCGCTCGACTTTTGCCACGTCAGACGGATGCAGCAAGCTGCTACCGCGCAGTTGACGCTTACGCTTGGTCGACATTTTGGTCAGGATGTGGCTCTTGAAAGCGTGCTTGTGCTTGATACCGTTAGCAGTTTTCAGAAACCGCTTAGCAGCACCACTTTTGGTTTTCATTTTTGGCATGTTCGGATACTCCGCATTCAGTTGATAAACATAATCAGAAGGCCTGCCGTGCCCTGTTGATTACTTCTTCTTTTTCGGGGCGATGACCATGATCAGCTGGCGTCCTTCCATCTTAGGATGCTGTTCGACCGAACCGTACTCGAGCAGGTCAGCTTCAACCCGCTTGAGGAGTTCCATCCCCAGCTCCTGGTGGGCCATCTCACGGCCGCGGAATCGCAAGGATACCTTGGCCCTGTCCCCGTCACTCAGGAAACGTACCAGGTTGCGCAGTTTTACCTGGTAATCCCCTTCCTCCGTCCCTGGACGAAACTTGATTTCTTTTACCTGAATCTGCTTCTGGTTTTTCTTCGCTGCTGCAATCTGCTTCTTCTTTTCGAAGATCGATTTGCCGTAGTCCATCACCCGGCAAACCGGTGGGACTGCGTCAGCAGAGATTTCTACCAGATCAAGCTTTGCTTCTTCAGCAATACGAAGCGCTTCATCAATCGAGACGATGCCAATCTGCTCGCCATCAGCGCCAATTAACCGAACCTCGCGTGCCGAGATATTCTCGTTGATCGGGGCTTTCGGTGCAGCTCGTTTATCTTGTCTCATTTCACGCTTAATAATAATTACTCCGAATCTGGGCGACCACGCCGGGAAACCGCTTGCGCGAGAAACTCAGCGAACTGGGCGACGGGCATCGAGCCCAGGTCAGCACCTTCACGAGTACGCACAGCGACAGTCTGCATCTCGACTTCCTTATCTCCGATAACCAAAAGATAGGGAACCTTGAGCAAAGTATGCTCGCGGATTTTAAAGCCGATCTTTTCATTTCTCAAGTCGGACTTGGCACGAAATCCGCTTTCGTTGAGAGTTTTTTCAACCTGAGCGACGAAATCTGCCTGTTTATCAGTGATATTCATGATCACTGCCTGGGTTGGCGCGAGCCACGCAGGGAATGCACCTTCGTAATGCTCGATCAGAATCCCGACGAAACGCTCGAACGAACCGAGGATCGCCCGGTGCAGCATCACTGGGTGTTTGCGGCTGTTGTCTTCGGAGACGTATTCGGCGCCGAGACGGACAGGCAGGTTGAAATCGAGCTGCAAGGTACCACACTGCCAGACGCGACCGAGGCAATCTTTCAGCGAGAACTCGATTTTCGGACCGTAGAACGCACCTTCACCCGGCTGCAGATCATACGGCAGACCCGCGGAATCAAGGGCTGCAGCCAGTGCTGCTTCGGCGCGATCCCACAGTTCGTCGGAACCCACGCGTTTTTCCGGACGAGTGGACAGTTTCATTTCGACGTCGGTGAAGCCGAAGTCGCGGTAAACATCCATAGTCAATTTGATGAACGCTGCGGATTCAGCCTGCATCTGCTCTTCGGTGCAGAAAATGTGGGCGTCGTCCTGAGTAAACGCACGTACACGCATGATACCGTGCAAGGCACCCGACGGCTCGTTACGGTGGCACGCACCGAACTCGGCCAGACGCATCGGCAGCTCGCGGTAGCTCTTCAGACCCTGATTGAACACCTGCACATGGCATGGGCAGTTCATCGGCTTGATGGCGTAGTCGCGGCTTTCCGACTCGGTAGTGAACATGTTGTCGGCGTAGTTGGCCCAGTGCCCGGATTTCTCCCACAGGCTGCGGTCAACGACTTGCGGCGTCTTGATCTCGAGATAGCCGTTGTCACGCTGCACCTTGCGCATGTACTGCTCGAGCACTTGATACAGGGTCCAGCCGTTCGGGTGCCAGAACACCATGCCCGGCGCTTCTTCCTGGGTGTGGAACAGGCCCAGGCGCTTGCCGATCTTGCGGTGATCGCGCTTTTCCGCTTCTTCGATGCGCTGGATGTAAGCCGCCAGCTGCTTCTTGTCTGCCCAGGCAGTACCGTAAACGCGCTGCAGCTGCTCGTTCTTGGCATCACCGCGCCAGTAGGCACCGGACAACTTGGTCAGCTTGAAAGATTTCAGGAAGCGAGTGTTCGGCACGTGCGGGCCGCGGCACATGTCGACGTATTCTTCGTGGTAGTACAGGCCCATGGCCTGCTCGTTCGGCATGTCTTCGACCAGACGCAGCTTGTAGTCTTCGCCGCGAGCCTTGAACACTTCGATCACTTCGGCGCGCGGAGTGACTTTCTTGATGACGTCGTAATCCTTGTCGATCAGCTGATGCATGCGCTGTTCGATGGCGGCCATGTCGTCCGGAGTAAAAGGACGCTCGAAGGCGATGTCGTAATAGAAGCCTTCGTCGATAACCGGGCCGATGACCATTTTCGCAGTCGGATACAGCTGCTTGACCGCATGGCCAACCAGGTGTGCGCAAGAGTGGCGAATGATCTCCAGCCCCTCTTCATCCTTTGGCGTGATGATTTGCAGCGTTGCGTCGCTCTCGATGATGTCGCAGGCGTCGACCAGCTTGCCGTTGACCTTGCCGGCCACGGTGGCCTTGGCCAGGCCGGCACCAATGGATGCGGCGACCTCGGCTACGGAAACCGGGTGATCGAATGAACGTTGACTGCCGTCGGGAAGAGTAATAGTTGGCATGGCGCCTCCTCTCCTAGTGGTGACCCCTACCAAAGGTCACGTGGGTTGGGATGAGCCAGTACAAGATCCGATCCAGGCCATTCAATGACGAACGCCTGCCTTACAGCGGCAGGAGCCTTGCGGCCAACCGGAAAACCGAACCAGAGTGACTGGGATTCAAATCAGGGTTTCGCACGCTGACCGCTTCGGGGCTGAAGGCCATCCGGAGCCTGAGAACGCTTGAGCCCGGCATGCTAGCACAGATGAGCGGTCATCGAGTCGAAGGATTTTCAGTGCTGAAGATTTGTGCATTTTTGCGGCGCAAAGTGAACTTGGGATATACGCTTTGCCTCAAATAAGCTGAGAATCGTCGCCGATATCAACCCAAGGAGTTTCCGACATGCGCCTTATCCGACTTTTTGCTTACGCGGCCCCGCTGGCCCTGCTACTGCCGCTGAGCGCCAACGCGGCCTGGCCTGCCGGTGTCAAAGCCCAGTACATGAACGACTGCACCGCCGCCGCCAGCAAGAGCGTCAATCCAGCCGAAGCCAATAAACACTGTGCTTGCGGTGCCGATGTGCTGGAAAAGAAATTCACCACGCAAGAGATCGCGCAACTGATGGACAAGAACACCCCGCCAAGTGGTGAACTGGGTCAGCGCGCACTGAAAGAAATCTCGGTTTGCCGAGTGCAGAAATAAGCGCTGACGAATGTTTTTTCGGGCATCCGGCAGACCAAAAAACGCCAAAAAGACCCCGAAATCGATAATTTACGCAGGTTTTATAGCTTTTTTTACACCCTCTTCTTTCGGCCACAAGCCACTGAAACCGGGGCTTGCAGACATTTCAGAGGTTGAAATCGATGCAATATGAAAGCAAACAGCACGTCCGGGGGGCTACCAAAGCGAACATTTCGACTATGATACCCGGGTGTGCCCAGTTGGCCTGAGCAGCACAGTACTACTGAAAATATATGTTTCTTGGAGATACACCATGTCTAATCGCCAAACCGGCACCGTTAAATGGTTCAACGATGAAAAAGGCTTCGGCTTCATCACTCCTCAAGGTGGCGGTGACGACCTGTTCGTACACTTCAAAGCTATCGAATCCGACGGTTTCAAAAGCCTGAAAGAAGGCCAGACCGTCTCTTTCGTGGCTGAGAAAGGCCAAAAGGGTATGCAAGCTGCACAAGTTCGCCCAGAGTAATTTCCCGGCGCACTAAAAAAACCCCGTCCATGTGACGGGGTTTTTTATGCCTGCAACAAAAGCGCTCTGCGATCAACCGCAGCTGACGCGAGTGACCACCAGGTTGTTGTCGGTGTTCAGATTCAAGCGATCGGAGCGGTATTCCAACGTGATCATGTCGGTTGGCTTGAGGAAACGGGCGTTTTGCGCGCCAGCCTTGGCACGCGCCTGATCGAGCAGCTCCGGCGAAGCCTTTTTACCGATGGCAAATTCCGCTGCCTTTGCTTCACAGCGGCTGTGACCGGCATCGGTCGCCACAGGATCCTTTGCCGACTCGCTGGAGGTCGTGCTGCAACCGGCCAACATGGCAACGGCCATAAGTGCACCCAGAGACGCGAACTTCAAAGGCATGAAGCCTCCTTCTTTCAAATGGTTAAGCTGAGATCGTGCGACCGCCAATCTGGCGTTTGGTTTCACAACCAATGCTGCCACCCTGCCCCACGATCCGGAAAAACGCTGAGTCTGCCTGAAGAGCGTGCAGCGCATCCTCACACAATCGTCACCGAATATTAACGAAGCTCAATAGACGTCGATGTAGTCGAGCGGCGGATTCGGCCAGTTGTCTTTCAGCGCATTGAAAATCTGCATCACCCAGACTTCATCGCTGGCCGCGACGTTGCCGACATACCCCGAACCCTTGGCCCAGGTCTCCAGGCGAAAGAGCAGGCCATCAATATCCTGCCCGCCGGTCACACCGGACGAAATATAGGCAATCCCCCCCTTGGTCACACGCAGCTGCGTATGCACATCATCGCTGGCCGACGCGAGCAACTGGCGCACAGCGTCGAGTGTGAGGCCGTCGGGGGAATTCAAATCGATCTGCACAGCACATTCCTTGGTTCAGCCGGAAAAGACCAAGTGTCGCATAGCGTCGCGCCCATGCCTAAGTCGCAGTGCCAAACGCCGGACAAAGTGGTTAACTCGCGCTCAGACATTCCCGACTTTTCGAGCGCACTCATGAGCACCGTAAGCATCTCCGCTGACATCAAGGTTTTGTGGCCGAAGGGACACAGTTCGTATAGCCCGGGCAGTTCGGAGGAGCTCGCGCTGATCAGCATCGATCTGCTGGTCAAGACGATGGGAACCCAAGGCGCACAAACGTTTATCGCTCAAGTGTTCGAGCGGTACCAGCATGACGACAAGAGCACGCAGGACACGGAGAGGGATTAAAAACCCGCAGGCTTGCACCTGCGGGTCCTGGCCTTACTTCAAGCGCTTCAGACGCTCAGTCAGCAGATCGAAGAAACCTTGGGCATCGCCATTCTCGACCCAAAATGCGTTTTTCGGCTGTTTCAGACCGTCGTACCAATCGACCACGGTCTGACCGAACGTGATCCCCTCACGGCTGTCGATGGCCACGTTCACCGAGCGACCAGTGAATAGCTCCGGCTTGAGCAGGTAAGCAATGACGGTAGCGTCATGCACCGGGCCACCCGGGATGCCGTAGTGCTCCATGTCGCCCTTGATGTACTCGTTGAGGATGTCGCCGACAATCTTGCTCGCATTGTTGTTGAGCGCGGCAATCTGCTTCAGGCGGGCGTCGCTGGTGAGGATCTTGTGGGTCACGTCCAGCGGCAGATAGGTCAGTTTTACACCGCTCTTGAGTACCACTTCTGCCGCTTGCGGGTCGGCAAACAAGTTGAATTCGGCCACCGGGGTGATGTTGCCGCCATTGAAGTGCGCGCCGCCCATGATCACCACTTCCTTGATACCGTTAACGATCTCCGGCTCCTGGATCAGCGCCAGCGCCAGGTTGGTCTGCGGGCCAAGCATGGCGATGGTGATGCTATGCGGCTTGGCTTTTTTCAGGGTATCGATCAGGTAGTTGACCGCATTGCCTTCGGCCAGGCCTTTTTTCGGCTCATGTACGGTGACACCCGACAGGCCTTCCTTGCCATGGATGTTCTCGGCGTAGATCGGCGTACGCATCAGCGGCTTCGGCGCGCCGGCGTAAACCGGAACGTCCTCGCGCCCTGCCCACTCGCTAGCCAGGCGCGCGTTGCGCGAAGTCTTGTCGAGGCGCACGTTGCCGGCCACGGTGGTCAGTGCGCGAATGTTCAGTTCATCCGGCGAAGCCAGGGCGAACAGCAAGGCGACCACGTCGTCGGCACCCGGATCGGTGTCGATGATCAGGTCGATCTTTTCAGCAGCCTGAGCGCTGGTGGCGGAAATAAAAGACAAAAGCAGCAGACTCCGAAGCAATTGATGGAGTTTTTGAGCATAGCGGTGCATGGCGCATTCCTTGTGCTGATGAAAATGAAAGGGTCGAAAACCCGATTAGAACGTTACTCCGGCCACCAGCACGATGTTGCAGTACGGCTGACATTCGCCTGTACGAACAATCGCCCGTGCCTGTCGGCTAAGGACCTTGAATTGCTCATGAGTCAGCAGATCGCGGCGACCGAGGGCGCCCTCTTCTTGCAACTCGTCAAGCACAACCAGGGCGGTCGGCTGCTTGTCGAGGATTTCGTTGGCCAGCACATGGCTCTCCACCTGCATCTCGCTGAGCACGACTTTCAGGGTACTGACAAAATCCGGAACGCCGTGGGTCAGCGCCAGATCAATCAGTTCAACGCCAGGAGGAACCGGCAGTCCGGCGTCACCGATCACCACCATGTCGCCATGGCCCAGGGAGGCGATCAGCCGCGACAACGCGACGTTGAGCAAAGGAGTCTTTTTCATGCGGGTTTGAACGCCTGTACGTCGGACATTGTTGGAATGGAAGGCTGAGCGCCGGCCCGGGTCACAGATAACGCTGCAGCGACTTGCCCGTAACGGATCGCCTCAGCCTCGGATTTGCCACTGGCGAGCGCTGCGGCAAAACCACCCACAAAGGTATCGCCCGCGGCGGTGGTATCGACCGCCTTCACCTTGGGCGCCGGGAAATGCTCGAAACCTTTGCTATTGGCAAACAGTGAACCTTGCGCACCGAGAGTAATGATGACCTTGCCCACGCCCATTGCGATCAACTGACTGGCAGCGCTCTCTGCGCTCTGCAGCGAATCGACCGGCAACCCGCTCAACGCAGCCGCTTCACTTTCGTTGGGGATCAAGTAGTCGATGGCGGTAAACCAGTCTGCCGGCAACGGACGACTGGCCGGCGCCGGGTTTAAAATCACGGTTTTGCCCAGCTCACGCGCTCGCTTGAGCGCATGCCCCACCGTTGCATCCGGGATCTCCAGCTGGCAGATAATCACGTCGGCCGCTTGCAGCACCGCATCAAAACGGTCAATCACCGCCGGGGTCATTGCACCGTTGGCGCCAGCGACGATCACGATGGCGTTCTGACTGTTGTCATCGACCACAATCAGCGCCACGCCACTGGAGTCGGCAACCGTGCTCACCGCCTGACAATCGATCTGCTCGGCCAGCAATGCGTCGCGCAATTGCACGCCGTAGTCATCGTTGCCAACACAACCGACCATCGCCACCTGCGCACCCAGGCGCGCAGCAGCAACTGCCTGATTGGCGCCCTTGCCGCCGGAAACGGTGGCAAAGGAATGACCGATCAGCGTTTCACCACCCTTTGGCAGCCGTGGCGCCCGGGTGACCAGATCCATGTTCAGGCTGCCTATTACCACTACATTTGCTGGCATACATCACTACTCGTCAATTCGATTTCAGCGGTACTCGGTGAACACGCCTGACAGCGGTGCAGTCGATTCGCGCAAGACAATACTCGGGGTCACGATTCGTTGATCGGTGACCAGACTCGGGGTAGCAATCCTTCGCAGCAGCACTTCGGCAGCCATCTCGCCCAACTGCAGGATCGACTGACCAACGGTGGTCAGCGCCGGGTACACATAACGGCTCATCTGGATATCGTCGAAGCCGATCACCGACAGCTCGCTTGGCACGCGCACATTGCGCTCGGCCGCCGCACGCAGCACACCGATCCCGATCATGTCGTTTCCGGCGAAGATCGCGCTCGGCGGGTTGCCTTCGAGCAGGATCGCCGCCGCGTTGTAGCCACCGGTACTGGTGAAATCGCTTTCCAGCATGCGCTCGGGCCGCACGGTGATGCCCGCCTCCTGCAGCGCACGACAAAAACCGGCCTGACGCATTTGCGCCACGCTGGTGCTCGACGGACCACCGATGGTGGCGATGTCACGATGGCCCAGCTCCAGCAGGTGACGCGTCGCCAGATAGGCACCATATTCATGGTCGATGCGCACCAGATCGGCGTCCACGCCATCCAGCCCGCGGTCGACGATGACCATCGGCGTTTTCACCCCGGCCAGCCCTTGCGCGAGCCCGATGTCGCCACCGGCGGAGGCGACGATCAGGCCGTCAATGCGCTTCTCCAGCAGCACCCGCAAATAGCTGCGCTGTTTTTCCGGGTTATCGTCAGAGTTGCAAAGGATCACGCAATAGCCGTTACGCTCGCAGTAATCCTCGATACCCCGAGCCAACTCGGCAAAATACGGGTTGAGGCTGTTGGGCACCAATAAGCCAATGGTCGCAGTGGTCTTGGCTTTCAGCGAACGCGCTACAGCACTTGGTACGTAGTCGAGGCTTTTGATGGCCGCCTCGACCTTCAACCGCACCTCCTGACTGACCGGCCGGGTCTTGTTCACCACGTGAGAAACCGTGGTGTAGGAAATCCCCGCGAGCGCCGCCACATCCTTGATCGTTGCCATGACTTAGCCCCGTCGACTGGCGCGTTGACTGCGATAGGTATCGAGTACCACCGCAATGACGATCACCGCACCGGTGATGATGCGCTTGGTCGGCTCGGTCGCACCGATCTGCGCCAGACCGGCGGCGAGCACCGAAATGATCAACACTCCGAAGAAGGTGCTGATCACCGAACCACGCCCCCCCATCAGGCTGGTGCCACCAATGACCACGGCGGCGATGACTTGCAGTTCGAGGCCGGAGCCGGCATTCGGATCCGCCGCTTCCAGACGGGAAATCTGGAACAGCGCGGCGATGCCCGCGAGCAGCCCCATCAGGCTGAACACCAGAATCTTGTACGGTTTTGGATTGATCCCCGCCAGACGCACCGCTTCTTCGTTGGTGCCGATACCAATCAGGTAGCGACCGAACACGGTACGGGTCAACACCGCTTGCGCGATGAAGATCACCAGCAAGGCAATGATGAACGACGGCGAGATACCGAAGGCGATCGGGTTCGACAGCCAGGCAAACGAATCACCGATGTAGGCGGTGCGCGAACCGGTCATCTGATACGCCAGGCCACGGGCCATTTCCAGCACACCGAGCGAAACGATGAATGAAGGAATACGCCACGCCACAGTGATCGAACCGGTCACCGTACCCGCCAGTGCAGCCACCGCCATTCCAAGCAGAGCGGACGGCAACACGCTCCAGCCCCAGCCGAGAATCGCTACGCTGACTGTCGAGGCGGCAAGTGCCAGCACCGAACCGACCGACAGGTCGATGCCGCCGATGATCAGCACGAAGGTCATGCCCACCGCCAGCACCATCAGATCGGGGATCTGATTGGCCAGCGTGCTGAAGGTGTCGTAGGACAGAAAGTGGCTGCTCATGACCGAGAACAACGCCACCATCGCCAACAAGGCACCCGCCAGGCCCAGATAGGTGCCAAGACCGTAGAAATTGCCACCACGTTTGCCGGCAGAAGATGCAGTTTTCATGGGAGTTCCCTAGGCGCCGCTTCATTGAGCTGCGCATCACGTTTTTGGTAGCCGGCGAACGCGGCAGCAAGCAAATCATCCTGGGTCCAGCTGTCGCGCTCGAAGGTATCGATCAAACGCCCTGCCGACAGAACGCCGATCCGGTCGCAGATCAGCATCAGCTCGCGCAGGTCACTGGATACCACCACCAGCGCCTTGCCCTGACGCGTCAATTCGCCCAGCAAGGCATAGATATCGAACTTGGCACCCACATCAATGCCGCGAGTCGGCTCGTCGAACAACAGCACTGAGCAATCACGCTCCAGCCAGCGACCGATCACGACCTTCTGCTGATTGCCGCCAGACAGCTCGGAAACCAATTGGGACGGGCTCGAACTGCGGATGCGCATGGCGTTGATCTGACGCTGCGCCAAGGAAATTTCGTTGCTGTTATTGACGACCCCGGCCCGGGAAATTTCCGGCATGTTGCCCAAAGCAATGTTGGCGCTGATCGACTGACTGAGCAGCAGGCCTTCGCCCTTGCGGTCTTCGGTGATCAGGGCGATGCCGTGCTTCACTGCATCAACCGGTGAACGCACACTGACCTCCCGCGCCGGCGAACCCAGCGCGATCGTGCCGCTGTCGGCCAGATCGGCGCCGAAAATCAGCCTTAGCAATTCAGTGCGTCCGGCGCCGATCAGCCCGGAAATCCCGAAAATCTCGCCAGCACGCACTTCAAAGGAAACATCGCGCACCTTGTCGGAGCGGGTCAGGCCCTTGACCGTCAGGGCTGGCGCGCCAATCTTGCGCGGGCCCATGTCGATGTGTTCGCCCAGTTCGCGACCGACCATCAAGGTGACCAGTTGCTCACTGTTGTAATTGGCCATCGGCTCGACGCAGACCAGATTGCCGTCCCGCAGCACAGCAATGCGTTGCGCGACGCGCGCCAGCTCTTCCAGGCGGTGGGAGATATAGATGATCGCAACGCCACGCGCCTGCAAACGGGTGATCTGCTCAAAGAGCATTTCAACTTCACGGGCAGTGAGCATGGCCGTCGGCTCATCAAGAATCAGCACATGACAATCGCCGATCAGGTTGCGCGCGATCTCGACCATCTGCTGATGCCCGATACCCAGCTCGCCCACCAAGGTGTCCGGATCAATGGCATCAAGACCAACCTGCGCCATGGCTTCGATGGCGGCCTTGCGCAATTGCTTGCGACTGATCCAGCCGCCGTTGCTGGGCAGGTTGTCGAGAAACAGGTTTTCCGCCACCGACAGGGTCGGCAGCAGATTGAGTTCTTGCATGACCATGCGCACGCCCAGCTCTTCAGCTTGGGTACGGCTGCCGGGGCGGTAGTCTTTGCCCTGGAACTGCATCTGGCCTGTGGTCGGCGTGACCAGACCACCAATGATCTTCGACAGCGTGCTTTTACCGGCACCATTCTCACCGGTCAGCGCCAGCACTTCACCGCGCATCAGCGTCAAGTCGATGCCCGTGAGCACCGGCTGCGCATAGGTCTTACCGATACCGCTGACCGAGAGGACAGCGTTCGGGGCGGAAACTGACATAAAAACTCTCCATGCGCTCGTCCGGACGGACGAGCGCCGTTGTGTCGCCGGAAGACTTACTGGGTGACCAGCTCGACTGGCGTTTCGATCACGCCATTGGCGCCGCTGTCGACTTTTTCGCCCTTGAGGATTTTCAGCGCGGTCTCAATACCGAACACAGCCTGCTTGGCAGCGAACTGATCGGCCGTCGCCAGCACACGACCGTCCTTGAGCATCGGCTTGATCGCGTTGATATTGTCGTAACCGACCACTTGTACCTTGCCCGCCTTGCCGGCAGCGCGCACAGCGGAAACAGCGCCAACGGCCATGCTGTCGTTACCCGCCAAGAGCGCTTTCACATCCGGGTATTCGCTGAGAATCGAAGCAGCAACCTTGTTGCCCTTGTCGATTTCCCAGTCACCCGATTGCAACGAAACCACCTTGATCTGCGCCGCGTCCATCGCATCCTTGAAGCCGGCGGTGCGCTGCTGGGCGTTGGTGGTGGTGGACACACCTTCGATGATGCCGACTTCGTCACCGGCCTTCAGTTGCTTGGCCAGGTACTCACCGACCAGACGCGCACCCTTGCGGTTGTCCGGACCTACGAATGGCACACTGATATTTTTGCTTTTGACGATTTGCGGATCGAGCTGGTTGTCGATGTTGATCACGGTGATGCCGGCATCGACGGCTTTCTTGATGACCGGCACCATGGCCTTGGAATCGGACGGTGCGATGACCAGCGCGTTGACCTTGGCCAGAATCATCTGCTCGACGATGCGGGTCTGGCCGGCGGTATCGGTCTCGTCCTTGATGCCGTTGGAGATCAGGTCGAAGTCGGCGGAGTGTTCTTTCTGGTAAGCCTTGGCGCCATCTTCCATGGTCAGGAAGAATTCGTTGGCCAGGGATTTCATGACCAATGCGACTTTGGGTTTTTCCGGGGACTCGGCGAAGGCCGAAGAGACAGGTAGTGCGGCGGCTGCGGCAGCCAGCATAGCGACAGCAAGAAGACGTCCAGCGAATGGCAGCTTCATGGGTTCACTCCGATCTTATGATTATTGTGAGCAACGCTCGCGCTGGCGTAAGCTTCAGCGCTCTCTTCCGGCCAATAGTGCACCGGGGAAGCCGCGCAAACGTTTGCGTAGACCGAACTATGCGAATCCCGCTGACATTTGTCAACAATCAGAAATCATCGTTTTATTGCAGGGCGAATCGTCCGATTCGCCCTTCCCTGCTTACGCCGTGGTGCTGACCAGGTTGCCGCTGGTTGAATCCTTGGACATTTCCTTGACCAGTGCCGCTGCGACTTCCATCAGCGCGCCGCTGGTTTGCGCGATCTGGCCCTGAACGGACATGACCGCCTGTGACTTGGCCTCGGGCGTCGGATAACTTGCCGCCTGCGCCGCCGCCAATTGCTGTTGCTGTTCTTGCAGTTGCTTCTGCAATTCCTGCATCCGCTTGAGCAGCATTTTGACGGTGATGCTCAGGCTATCGCCGCTGTCAGCACTACTCGCCTGGCTGGCTTCTTGCGCAGGCCCACCGGTTCTGACCTGGTTGCTTTGCTCTTTTTCAACGCCCAGCGCCTCTTCGGATGCGTCTGCTTCCGCCTGGTTCATTGCTTTGATTGTCGCTGCGGTTTTACCGCCGATGGTGACTGCGCCGGGATGTGAAAAACCGATCGTCAGTGACATGTGAACTCCCTAAATAATCGTTTCCTTTAACACCCATCGGCCTGCTGACAGGTTTCTTTAGCAGAAAAGCCGAAACCGGCAAGCCGTTTCGTTCGCCCAGAGCTGTAGTCCTTTTCGGTGAGCCGAACATGAAAGGTCCCAATATTCGGAAACCCGGACAGGTGATCGGCCCAACCATTGGCCATTCCACAAAAACATGATGCAAATCATGAAGTTAAACATTTCTCTGAAGCAAAGTAGCACTGGTACGGATCCTGCTCCCTAGCCTGCACCCCGAGCATTCAGATCGGCTAGGGGCGCATCTAGATGAACCTGCATCAGCACCGTCTCACTACTAGAGAGAAAAATAATGAAATCTGCTTTCAACACCTTGGTACCGGGCGCTTTGGCCCTCCTCCTGCTCCTGCCAACCGCCCTTCAGGCAAAAGAAGTCGACACCCAGACCAAACTCGCCAACGTCGTGGTACTTGCCACTGGCGGCACCATTGCCGGTGCCGGCGCCAGCGCAGCCAACAGCGCCACTTACCAGGCGGCCAAGGTTGGTATTGAACAACTGATTGCCGGCATCCCCGAGTTGAGCAAACTGGCAAACGTGCGTGGCGAACAAGTCATGCAGATCGCCTCGGAAAGCATCACCAACGACAACCTGCTGCAACTAGGTCGCCGCGTATCGGAACTGGCCGACAGCAAAGACGTCGATGGCATCGTCATCACCCACGGCACCGACACCCTGGAAGAAACCGCCTACTTCCTCAACCTGGTAGAGAAGACCGACAAGCCGATCATCGTCGTCGGCTCGATGCGTCCGGGCACCGCCATGTCGGCAGACGGCATGCTCAACCTGTACAACGCCGTCGCCGTGGCCAGCAGCAAAGAAGCGCACGGCAAAGGCGTGCTGGTGACCATGAATGACGAGATCCAGTCCGGTCGCGACGTGAGCAAAATGATCAACATCAAGACCGAGGCGTTCAAAAGCCCTTGGGGTCCGCTGGGCATGGTGGTTGAAGGCAAATCCTATTGGTTCCGCTTGCCAGCCAAGCGCCACACCATGGATTCGGAATTCGACATCAAGAACATCAAGAGCCTGCCTGACGTAGAAATCGCCTATTCCTACGGCAATGTAGACGATACCGCCTACAAAGCACTGGCCCAGGCCGGCGCCAAAGCCATCATCCATGCCGGTACCGGTAATGGTTCTGTTTCTTCGCGCGTAGTGCCGAGCCTGCAAGCTTTGCGCAAAGACGGCGTGCAAATCATCCGCTCGTCCCACGTCAACGCCGGTGGTTTCGTTCTGCGTAACGCCGAACAGCCTGACGACAAATACGACTGGGTCGTCGCTCACGACCTGAACCCGCAAAAAGCTCGGATCCTGGCCATGGTCGCCCTGACCAAAACCAATGACAGCAAAGAGCTGCAACGGATGTTCTGGGAATATTGATTGACCCTCGCCTGAGCCTTTCCGGATCGGGCAACCTGCTCACCACTCGCCCGCGCGGCGGGTGGTGCAGCCACCTACGCTGCGCGCGACTTTTTCGCACAAAATAATCGACCCGGCTTACACCAAAATCGCAAAAGCGCTGTCAGAGGATTTTCTTGAATTTTAAGCAGTTGCGAAAATGCTTACAGTTAAATACTGTATGCACGTACAGCTTAATAAGGATAACCTCGTGGCCACCTCCCCTGATGCTCCTGACGCTTACGAACGCATGGGTATGCGCGTTCAAAAAATCATCAATTCCCCTACCGCACAAAAAGCCAAAGCCGCCTTGATCTTCCGTCTGCCGGACGAGCCTGTGGATGCATGGGAGCAACTGCTCGAGGAAATCGACGAGAACGACAACGTCACACTCGCCTATCGCGACGATGGCGGCGTGCAGATTTTTTGGGTTGTGCCGAAGGAAGATTGATTCAATGAGTGTCCGCTGTTTTGCATTACTGTTGCTGTTCATCGCTTTTGGCGCCCAGGCTGGCGCTCCCCGCACCTTTACCGAGGCCAAGAAAGCCGCCTGGAAGCTGTATGCACCGCAGTCCACGGAGTTTTACTGCGGATGCAAATACACTGGCAACAAGGTGGACTTGAAGGCTTGCGGTTATGTGCCACGCAAAAATGCCAAGCGCGCTTCGCGCATCGAATGGGAGCACATTGTCCCGGCGTGGGAATTCGGTCACCAGCGTCAATGCTGGCAGTCGGGCGGGCGCAAGAACTGCACACGCTACGACCCGAGTTATCAGAAAGCCGAAGCCGACCTGCACAACCTGGTACCGAGCATTGGCGAGGTCAACGGTGATCGCAGCAATTTCAGTTATGGCTGGCTGCCGGTGCAATCCGGTCAGTATGGCTCGTGCCTGACTCAAGTCGACTTCAAGGCCAAGAAAGTCATGCCTCGCCCGTCGATTCGCGGCATGATCGCGCGCACCTATTTCTACATGAGCAAGCAGTACGGCTTGCGCCTGTCGAAACAGGATCGGCAGCTTTACGAAGCCTGGGACAAGACGTACCCGGTGCAAGACTGGGAACGCCAGCGTAATCAGAGCGTGGCGTGCGTCATGGGACACGGCAATGAATTCGTCGGCCCGGTAAACCTGAAAGCCTGCGGCTGACCCTCCAGCTCAAAGGAAAAGGCCTCGAACGTGATGTTCGAGGCCTTTTTTGTACCTAACTGCCAGCCTTGTTGTAGCGCCAGTAGCCCATCAGATTGAGTGACTCACGGGGGATACCGCATTCCTTGATCAGGTATTTACGCAGACGCATGACCGCAGCACTTTCGCCGGCAATCCAGCCATAAAAACCTTCGGGGGCCGTGTTGGCGATCTCCCAGAGAATGTCTTTGTCGATATCGACTTCGGCGAGTTCGGCTGCTTGCCCGACCGATGAATCCTCTGCAGGCAAGAACGCCTGCTGCACCGCCTCTACCATCAGCGCACCAGCCACTGCTTCTGGCGCCTGATCGCGAATCAGCCACTGCACCGCCAGCCCGGGCCAGTCTGGCACCGAGAGCATGTCTGCCAAACTGTCGACTTCAAAGTACGCCTGAGTCTGAGGCGGCTCAGCCATGGCGGACAATTCTTCGAGAATACCCATCGCCGCCGGCAATGCCGTGGCATCGGCCACCAGCAAAACCTGTTTGAGCAGCTGCGGCGGTTTCCATTCGAACCCTCCGGCATCCTGCGCGGAAAAACCGCTGTCGGGAGCAAGAATCTGCATCGACGCTCCCGGCTGCGCACGCAGCGCCCAGCGCGACGCGGGACCGGTCTCGCCATGCAGGACAAAATCGATATCGACCTCGCCCTGATCAGCGCGCAAATGACGAATGGTGTAAGTGCGCATTGCCGGTCGACGGCTCGCCAACATCGAACGAAAACGCGCGTACCAGCCCTCCTCCTGCGCAAGGCTCGCGGGGGATCCATCTTCAGCCGGGAAGAACAGTTTGACGCGCTGATCCGGCGCCCAAGTGGCCATGCCACCTATTGAAGGATCGGCGAGCGTGATCCGCATCATGTGCGTACTCACCAGCGTCTTGCGGCGCAAAACCGCATTGAAAAGCTTATAGGGAGCGGCGGAGGCCATGCGGAGCTCCTTCGAGAAATCGTGATTGACTCGTATAAGACGAGTCGACTGCGATGTCCTTTAGGCCGCTCCGCTGAAAGTGCGGCTTACGGTGCGAGCGGATGCTCGACGATCACCGATTCGACGTTCTGCTTCTTGGCCTTCACCAATGCTGCATCCACCTCGATCTTGCGCGCTTGCGCGTCGGCCTGGGAGTTGAACGGACCAATCAGGATCCGCGTCTTGCCGCTGCTGTCCTTGATCACGGTCGGCACGAACGCATGCTCGATCAACCAGCCACTCAGGTCGCTGACAGCCTGAGGTGTTTCGCCGCGCACTTCGAGGTCCCACTGCGCAGAAGATGCCGCCACAGGCGCGGCTGCGACTGTCGTTTTCGGCTTCTGCACGTCTACACTCTTGCCTTCGCCACACCCTGCCAATGCCAGTGCCGCGACCATCCAGACCAATTTGCGCACAACGCTTTCCTCGAAAATCACAAAGCGGCGATCTTAACATTCATAAATACTTCGCGAGGCCCGCAAAATGGGCACAAAACAACGAGATTGATGATTGCAGCCTCTGTATAGTTACGCCCTGGGAATTAATGCCGCATCTGCGCGTCAGAAAGAGGCACCCAAACCGTGAGACTTCGCACTAATCTATACGTACCACCGACCTCTGCACTGTCTGAATCAGGTGCCCTACAAAGCAATCAAGGAGAAGACCATGCTGATACTCACCCGCAAAGTCGGTGAAAGCATAAATATTGGTGATGACATTACGATCACCATCCTCGGCGTAAGCGGTCAGCAAGTCCGTATCGGCATCAATGCTCCGAAAAACGTTGCCGTACACCGTGAAGAAATCTACCAGCGCATTCAGGCCGGGCTGACCGCCCCGGACAAGCCACAAACGCCCTGAACCGCATTGCAGTCAGTAGCCAGTTCGTTTGCTTTGCGTAATGACTGGCTAGAGACACACGCGCCGTATTGCCATCCGCTCCCCAGCCCACTCGGCACGGCGCCTGACACATCCCATCGCTCTACTTCATTTGCTCCGTTCCTCTCCTGCAGCGCGATACTACCCGCGACTGCCCAGCCTGGCTGTCAGAAATTTCCGAGAGCACACAGGGAATTGCTCCTTGTTAGCCGAACGTCACGCCGCGCGCCATGCCGGTGGCTGCAATCACTATCAATACCAACAGCAGCGCCTCGACGTGACTGATCCGTGCATACAGCTTTGCACGCGCGGTATCGAACGCCTTGCCTCGCGCCAATGCGATCCGCCATTTGACCAGCGTGATCATCGGCGCCAGCTCAATCAACAGAAGCAGCACGAACAACGTCATCTTCAAATGAAACAGCGGCTGGTGCAGATAGTAGTCAGCGCCCTTTTCAAACCCGCCAAAGGCGCGCATGCCGCCAGTCACTAGCAGCACCAGCGCAGCAATGCCCCACAGATTATCGGCAAGCAAAACCCGCTTTGCTTCACCGACGCCAGCCGCCAGACGACTGAACGCCGTGCCACGGGTCAACACGGCCCAGAAGCCCAGTGCAAAAGCCAAGAGATGAATAGCGGCGAGAAACCAATGAACCAGCATCGACGAACCCCTTGAGAAAGCCGTGGAAAACGCCAGTCAGTAGTAGTCGAAAAAAACCGGTTTCGCCCGCACACAGCAGTGGGACTGGAAAGCTTCGCGCAGGAAGCAAGGGGACAGAGAACGGGATTGGCCAAATCGCAGGCAAAAAAAATCCCAAGCAGCTGATGGAAGCTTGGGATTTAAAAATGCATAAACCGTGGTGGTGAACGCGGGGCAGATGTTACTGAAGTTCACGATCAGCAACAACATTTTTTTGATCACCGGCCGGTTAAAAATACGGGTAACCCCTTCAATATCCACACTTTTTCGACGGATCCAAAAAAGCACAGAACGCCATATCAGCAGGTCGTGTTATTTCGAAACACGCTAAGCGACCAGGGTAACGAAAGATCGGAAGGATTGAGGCGAGCGCCTGGAGCAAGGCTTTGACAAATCGCAGACAACAAAAAAGGGCCCACCTTTCGGTGAGCCCTTCCAGACCGCCCAGCAGAGCGGATTTTGTTTGGTAGGCGCGATTGGACTCGAACCAACGACCCCCACCATGTCAAGGTGGTGCTCTAACCAACTGAGCTACGTGCCTGCTGTGAGGCGGCATTCTACGGAATTCCGGAGGGGTGTCAACACCTTTTTTTCACCTAACCCTATGAATATGCAAAATATTTAATTTCGGGCCGGTAAAGAAGATTTTCCGGTGGCTGGCGGAGGTTTTTCAACTCGGGTAGGATCGACGCACTCGTAAAATATATTAAACAGAGGCTGCAGGATGGCGAACACCCCTTACCCAGAGTCTTATTACGCTGCGTCGGCCAATGCCGCACCGCCACGTCCGGCCCTGCAGGATGATGTGGAGACGGATGTCTGTGTGATCGGCGCCGGGTACACCGGGCTGTCCTCGGCGTTGTTTCTACTGGAGAACGGTTTTCGCGTCACAGTCCTGGAAGCAGCGAAGGTCGGCTTCGGTGCGTCGGGGCGCAATGGCGGGCAGATCGTCAACAGCTATAGCCGCGACATCGACGTTATCGAGCGCACAGTCGGCCCCAAGCAAGCACAACTGCTCGGGCAGATGGCCTTCGAAGGCGGTCGGATCATTCGGGAGCGCGTGGCCAAATACAACATCCAGTGCGACCTGAAGGACGGCGGCGTGTTTGCCGCCCTCTCCGCCAAGCAGATGGGCCACCTGGAATCGCAGAAGCGCCTGTGGGAGCGCTTCGGCCACACGCAACTGGAACTGCTCGACCAGCGCCGCATTCGCGAAGTGGTCGCCTGCGATCAATACGTCGGCGGCATGCTCGACATGAGCGGTGGTCACATCCACCCGCTGAACCTGGCGCTCGGTGAAGCCGCTGCGGTCGAGTCCCTCGGCGGCACGATCTACGAGCAATCGCCGGCCGTGCGCATCGAGCGCGGTGCCAACCCGGTGGCGCACACGCCGCAAGGCAAGGTCAGGGCCAAGTTCATCATCGTCGCCGGCAACGCCTACCTCGGCAATCTGGTGCCGGAATTGGCAGCCAAATCGATGCCGTGCGGCACTCAGGTGATCACTACCGAACCACTGGGCGAAGAATTGGCGAAATCCCTCCTGCCACAGGATTACTGCGTCGAGGACTGCAACTACCTGCTCGACTACTACCGCCTGACGGGCGACAAGCGCCTGATCTTCGGCGGCGGTGTGGTTTATGGCGCGCGGGACCCGGCGAACATCGAAGCGATCATCCGCCCGAAAATGCTTAAGGCCTTTCCACAACTGAAAGACGTGAAGATTGATTACGCGTGGACGGGCAATTTCCTGCTAACCCTGTCGCGCCTGCCGCAGGTCGGACGCCTGGGCGATAACATTTATTACTCGCAGGGCTGCAGCGGCCACGGCGTGACGTACACACATCTGGCCGGCAAGGTACTGGCGGAAGCGTTGCGTGGTCAGGCTGAGCGTTTTGATGCGTTTGCCGATCTGCCGCACTACCCGTTCCCGGGCGGGCAGTTGCTGCGAACGCCGTTTGCGGCATTGGGTGCGTGGTATTACGGGTTGCGTGACAAGCTGGGGTTCTGATCAGTTTTCTTGACTGGCAAACAAATGTGGCGAGGGAGCTTGCTCCCGCCGGGTCGCGCAGCGGCCCCTCTTTTATTCAGAAAGAAGGCCTGCTGCGCAGTCCAGCGGGAGCAAGCTCCCTCGCCACAATATTTGCAAAATCCAGATCAGAGCTGGTCTCGGGCGATCCCGCTACGAATCCGCAAGATATCCGCCAGCACCGCCAAAGCGATCTCCGCCGGTGTCTTGCTGCCCAGGTTAAGCCCGATCGGCGCATGAATCCGCGCCAGTTCGATCTCCCCCAGCCCACCAATCCTGCGCAGGCGCTCAAAACGTTTCTGCGAGGTCTGCTGCGAGCCCATGACGCCGATGTAAAACGCTTCGGTGCGTACCGCTTCCATCATTGCCAGGTCGTCGATGCGCGGATCATGGGTCAGCGCTACCACCGCGGTATCGCGGTGACAGCCGCCATCGGCGATAAACACTGACGGCAATTGCCGACGAATCTCCACGCCATTCAGCACCACGCCTTCGAGCACTTCGTCGCGCGGATCGCAAAGAATCACTTCGAAGCCGAGACCGACCGCGAACTCGGCACAGGCCTGCGCCACGCTGGAGTAACCCGCCAGCAGCAAGCGCTGAGCAGCACCGATGCGAATCCGCACCCGGTCGATTTCGCGCTCGATACGCGCCCCCTGCTCGCGATCCGCGAACAGACTGCGCGCACCACTGGCCAGATCGACCTCGCGAATCAGACGACGCTGGCCGAGCAACGCCGATTCAAGCTCACGCAGATGCGCCTGCACCTCGCAGTCGGCGTCAAATTTCTCTACCAGTACGTCGAGAATGCCGCCACAGGGCAGGCTGACCCGCGAGCGCGGATCATCACCTTCGCCGTAACGCACCACATTGACCGCATCGAGAAACGCACCTTCAGCGACGCGCGCGAGAAAGTCTTCCTCGACGCAGCCACCGGACAGCGACCCGATCCACTGGCCGCTATCGTTCACCGCCAGCAGCGAACCCGGCGCACGCGGCGCCGAGCCGTAAGTGGTCAGCACGGTGCAGAGCCAGATGCGCTGCCCCGCCACAGACCACTCCAGTGCCCGCCGCACAACCTGTAGATCGAGATGCTGCATGTCAGTGCGCCTTGTGCTCGACGGCCGGAGCGTCAGCCTGCAGCTTCTGCACGTCGCTGACCGCCAGTTCAGCCGATTGACCGCCCCAGCCTTGACGCAGGTAGTTCAGCAGATCGGTCAGTTGCTCAGGCTTGAGCTTGTCGACGAAACCCGGCATCGGCTGCATGTGTTCGAACCCGGCGAATTTCTGCTCGCCGATGCCGTCCTCAATCACCCGCAACAGATTGCGCGGATCTTCCAGACGCAGCGTGGTGTTGCCGCGCATGGCCACGGCGATGTGCGGCTTGCCTTCGCCACCGGCAGCATGGCAACCGGCGCAGACGTTCAAATATTCCTGACGGCCGCGCTGGGCGCTCGGGCTGAGCTTGTCCAGCGACACTTCAGTCAGCTCTTTCGCCACGGGCGGCTTGTCGCCAAGCAGGAACGTCGCCATCGCCGCCAGATCCTGATCGTTCAGGCCCTGGGTGCTGTTGTGGAAGACCGGGAACATCTCGTTGAACATCGTGCCCTGGGCGCTCATGCCGTGCTTGAGGAACGTGCTCAGGTCATGCTGATTCCAGCCACGCGCCGCCAGATCGGTGGCGAGCAGGCTCGGTGCCAGATAACCGTTGAGGATGCCGCCGGTCAGGCGCTTGTCCAATTGCATCGCGCCCGGCAGACCGCGTGGCGTGTGGCATTCGCCGCAGTGACCGAGCACTTCGACCATGTACTGGCCCCGTTTCCAGGCTTCGCTTTTGCCTTCGCCAGACTCAAGCTTCAAGGCCTTTCCGTACAGCATGTTCCAGCCGATCAGACCCGGACGCACGTTGAACGGAAAACTCAGGCTGGTGACCGGCGCGGCGCGCTCGATTGGCTCGATGGTTTTCAGGTACGCATGAATCGCGTCCGAGTCTTCCCGCGGCACCAAGTGATACGAGGTGTAGGGCATCGCCGGATACAGATTGGCGCCGTCGCGACGCTTGCCTTCGGTCAGCGCAGCGAAGAATTCGTCATCGCTGTACAAGCCGATGCCGTGCTCTTTGCTCGGGGTGATGTTGGTACCGTAGATCGTGCCGAATGGCGAGACGATCGGCAGCCCGCCAGCAAATGGCGCGCCGCCCGGTGCGGTGTGGCACGCCATGCAGTCGGCGGCGCGGGCGAGGTATTCGCCACGCTTGACCTGATCATCCGCGTGAGCAAACAACACCGGCGCAGCCAGCCCGACCGCCAGGGTCAGGCGGGTCAATAGATGCTTCATGCTCAACCCTCCTTGACCAGGCCGAGATCGGTCAGCACGTTGCGCGTGGCGTTGTAGTAACGCACGTACCCGGTGCAACGGCAGATGTGGTGGCCGAGGCTGTCCTCGATGACTTTTTCCAGCTGGTTTTTGACGATCGGCTGGCGCTGCAGCTTCTCAACCAGCACGGTCGCGGCGTTGACGAAGCCCGGCGCGCAGTAGCTGCACTGGAAGGCGAATTCGTCGACGAAACGCTGCTGGATCGGGTTCAGCTCAGTGACCTGGCCGCTCTCATCACGCTTGGCGTGACTTTCGATGGTGCGGACTTTTTTGCCTTCGAAGTAGTGCGCGCCGGTGATGCAGGTGCGCACTTCTTCGCTTGTGCCGTCCGGGTTGTCGACGATCACCACGCAGGCGTGGCAGATACCCTGGCCGCAGCCCAGACGCGAACCGGTGAGGTTCTTGTATTCGTGCAGATAGTCGATCATCGGCAGGTCATCAGGGATGTCCACCGGGCCGACGGATTGACCATTGAGGGTCAGTTGAAGCGGACGGTTAGCCATTGAGGGCCTCCTTGATGCGCGCAGCAGTGATTGGCAGATCGCGAACACGTTTACCGATGGCGTGCGCCACCGCGTTACCGATGGCACCGACCACCGGGATCATCACCACTTCGGCGATGCCTTTGGACGGATCGCTTGGCGACAGCGGCGGCAGAATCTCCGCGGTCTGCTTCCACACCGCCACGTGGCGGGCCATCGGCAGGCGATAACGGTTGAAGTTCCAGTCACCCTCCCCCGGTCCGCCTTCGTACAGCGGCATCTCTTCCATCAGGGCGTGACCGATGCCCATCGCGATCCCGCCTTCAAGCTGGCCCTTGACCAGTTCTTCGACCAGCACCCGACCGCACTCGACCCACGAATGGTGGTTGAGCACTTCGACTTCCGCCGAGCCTTTATTGACCTTCAACTCGACCAGCGTGGCCACCGGGCTGTAGTAAGTCACCGCGGCGTTGTTCAACTGAACCACCGGGTAGTTGATGTTCTGGCGATCCAGCAGGTGGAAACCCGCCGTGTTCATCAGCGCCTTCTTCGCCTTCGGCGCACCATCGCCGTACTTCACCGCCAGACCGTCGAGCGGCAGACGCTCGCGCACACCGTCAATGCTGTATTCGGCCTCGGCCCAGCTCCAGCGGTTGAACGCGTGAACGGTGGCGCCAGTGACCAGACCACGCTCGTGAGCGCGCTTGGCCAGCTCTTCGAAGCTCAGCGGCTGCATGCCGTTGGCAGTGAGCTTGCCGTCGACCCAATGCGCATCTTCACGACGCACCACGTAAGGGTTGGCTTGACCGCCGTAAGGGCCCTGACGCCAGATTTCCATGGCCGCCGGCCACAAGCCATTGTTGAACAGTACACGCGCCGCCTCACGGGTGGCGTGGCTGAAGTAGTAAGCCGAGTTGGTCGCGGACGACGCCGAGGCCAGCTTGCCGACCCAGCGCGGGTTGCGCAGCAGATTGTCCTGCTCGGCCTGGCTCATGATGTAAGGGTTGCCGCTGGTGATCAGCTGCATTTCCTGCCATTCGGTTTCACCGGTCTTCACTTCATGCGCCGGGCTACCGAGGAAATCGGCCACCACCAGCGCCTGCGAAGTGGACATGCCGGTGCCGATTTCGATACCGATGTGGCGCAGAGTGATGCGACCTTCAGCGGTAAATTCGATGCTGGCCATCGGCGCTTCCGAACCGGTGCCGAAGTCTTTCTGGCAAATGGCGAAACCCACGCCGTACCAGTTGTCCGGGTCGGCGGCTTCGCGCTGTTTCTTGATCGCGTCGCGGTTTTTCCAGACTTCGTGCACCGAAGCCTTGTCGAGAATTTCGTGCAGGCGCAGAGCACCCGCCGGGATCGCGCCCTGGGTGTTTTTCATCCCCGAACGCAAGGCGTTCTTGCGACGCAGATCAATCGCGTCAATGCCGAGACGATTGGCGATTTCGTCGACCATCATTTCGGTCGCGGCCATGCTTTGCAGGGTGCCGTAACCGCGCATCGAACCCGCCTCAACACCACGCGAATGGTAAGCGGTGACCTGCAGGTCATTCTGCGGCATGTAGTAGATCGACTGCGCGGCCGTAGCACCCACCGCCGCCACCGATGGGCTGTAGTTGATGCGACCGCCACCATCGACGCTCATTTCAGCGCGGAAAATCTTGAAGCTGTAGTCGTTCTTGTCCACCGCCAGTTGATAGCGGATGTCGAACGGGTGACGCTTGATGCCGCTCTGGAACTGCTCATAGCGGTCATTCGCCAGACGGATCGGCACACCGGCGCCATACAGCGCAGCGAGGGCCGCGTAGTAGACGAAGATGTTGTGGTCTTTGGAACCGTAGCCCACGGTGTAACCCGGGTGCATGTTCAGGTTGGCCAGGCCGAAGCGCGACGGCGCGATCATTTTCGCGGTCTCGGTCGCCGCTTCCAGCGGGCACTGAGTGGCGACCACGAAATGCAGGGTCTTGGTTTTCGGGTCGTACCAGCCGTTGCCGTTGTCCGGCTCCATCGCGGCCGGTTCGATCGATGGGGTCTTGTAGCGCTCGTCGAACACCAGCCAGTTGTCTGGCGGGGTATCGATCTGTTTTTTCATGCGATCGGCGTAGAACAGACCGCGCTCAGTCAGGTTGCCGTGCAGGTTCGGCTGGGAATTCCACACCGGCCGACGGTTCTTCAGCATCGGGAACAGGATCGAGTCTTTCAGGCTGGCGAATTCGTCTTCGTCGGCCGAAGTCGGACCGCCCACGCGCACGTAGCGGAAGCTGCCATAAGGATCGCCTTCGTAGTACGGCACTTGTGCACCGTAACGAATCGCCTTGTCATTGAATTTGAGTTTGTTCTTGGCCTGGCGGAAACGCTCGAAATCGTTCCAGATCAGGATTGCTACCGGATGACCGATGAACATCGGCACTTTGCCTTCCGGCAGCAAGGGGTCCGGTGCGTGCTCTTCCGGGAAGACGATGCCGTCCTTGTCCAGATCGGCGGCGGTGACGATGCGGTCAGGTTGCAAGTCGGCACCGAGCCACGACAGGTCGTAGCCAGCGTAGATACGGTCGGCCTTGATGGTTTTCAGCAGCATGGCGTGACCCTGTTGCTCAGGCCAGCCCGGCATGTCCTTGGAGCG
This sequence comes from Pseudomonas sp. IT-P260, assembly GCF_949768395.1. Taxonomy (NCBI): domain Bacteria; kingdom Pseudomonadati; phylum Pseudomonadota; class Gammaproteobacteria; order Pseudomonadales; family Pseudomonadaceae; genus Pseudomonas; species Pseudomonas sp. IT-P260. Next base: position 150,119 of record NZ_CATKPO010000040.1, on the reverse strand, counting down.
AATGTCGCGGGCAAATACTTTGCTGCCGCAAACTTTGGACAGCGCATCATTACGTTGACGCGCCTTGCCGTTGTTGCCGAGCCACTTCTCGGACGGCACGGTGACGCTGGTTTCCATCAAGGCAGCCAGCGCCTGGCTGCTGAGCGGCGTGAGCGTGACGCTCACACCCGCCACCAGCCCGCCCTGGAGGAACGAGCGCCGGGATATATCACGGTTGGACATGGATCATCCTCTGGGCGGTTATGTGTCCGCCCTTCTGGTTATCTACTGGGAATCTCGAGTCTTGCAGAAGCCCTTCTTGGCTAAACAAAGGGCGTGTTGACAGTGCAAAGCTGACCGAAAGGTTAACTTTAAAGGTTTCCGCGCTCGCAGCAAACAACCAGTTACAAAAATTTGACTAAAGAATCAAAAAATCAATGCGACGTGGCACCGCAGCAGATCGCAGGGCATATCGACACCCCTTGTGGGAGCGAGCCTGCTCGCGAAAGCGTTCCTCCAGCCAATACTGATTTTTAACGTGCCGACGCCTTCGCGAGCAGGCTCGCTCCCACAGGGATTTGCGCTGGACTGAGGAGGGAGGAAGAGAGGAAAGCCAAATTTCAGACACAAAAAACCCCGGTCTTTCGACCAGGGTCTTTGCTATCGATTCCGAACCAACCACCGGTTGCTTTCGGTGTTTCAAGGCGTTCAGTGGTCCTTGAAACAGATATGGCGCAGCGGACGGGACTCGAACCCGCGACCCCCGGCGTGACAGGCCGGTATTCTAACCGACTGAACTACCGCTGCGTATCGCTTTGAGCTTGCGCTCAAGTAACTCGTTTTGACTGAAAGCTTCGGTGCTTTTCAATCGCGAACCAGACAATGTCTGACTCGTAAAATATGGCGCAGCGGACGGGACTCGAACCCGCGACCCCCGGCGTGACAGGCCGGTATTCTAACCGACTGAACTACCGCTGCGCGTCGGTGGAGGCACTTTCAGCCTACCTCTTGCTTTCGCAAGTTTCTCGGGAGTGGTGGGTGATGACGGGATCGAACCGCCGACATTCTGCTTGTAAGGCAGACGCTCTCCCAGCTGAGCTAATCACCCGTTTGCATCTCCGAGGCCGCGAAATTTACGCAGGTAGCGAACCTAAGTCAATAGCAGGATTGAAGTTTTTCTGAAAAAGACGAAATTGTTTCCATCTTGCAAGACTGCATTCGCGAGCAAGCTCGCTCTCACAGGGGATTGCATTCCAAATGTGGGAGCGAGCTTGCTCGCGAAGGCGGCAGCCCATTTGACGCAAATTCAGGAGAAGAACGCGATCTACTCGGTGTAAATCATCTTCTTGGTCATGCCGCCATCCACGACGAATTCCTGCCCGGTGACAAACCCGGCGTTGCGCGACAACAGCCACGCGACCATCGCCGCCACATCCTCGACCGTCCCTACCCTGCCCGCCGGATGCTGCGCATGATCGGCATCGGCCAGCGGCTCGGCTCGACGCGCAGAAGGATCCCGCGCATCGATCCAGCCGGGACTGACCGCGTTGACCCGAATCTCCGGCCCAAGACTGATCGCCAACGCATGGGTCAGCGCCAACAACCCGCCCTTGCTCGCCGCATAGGCCTCGGTATCCGGCTCGGACTGTGCCGCACGTGTCGAGGCCAGATTGACGATCGAACCGTTGTGCGCGCGCAGATACGGCGCGCAGTGCTTGGCCAGCAGCATCGGCCCGCTGAGATTCACCGCCAGCACCCGATTCCAGTACGCCAGATCCAGACTTTCCAGGGTAATGTTGTGCGGATCGGCCACCGCCGCGTTGCACACCAACGCGTCGAGACGACCGAATTGCCCAAGCACTTCAGCAACACCCAGTGCCACCTGACTTTCATCCGCCACGTCCATGGCGATGAACCAGGCATTCTCGCCCAGCACCTTGACCACTTTCGAACCGCGTGCGCGATCGAGATCGGTCAGCACCACTTGCCAGCCTTCGCTGATCAGCCAGGCCGCAATGCCCAGACCAATGCCACGCGCGGCGCCGGTGACCAGCGCCACGCGGCCATGGGTACCCGCCGTCGGCGTCGACAACTCGATCACAACGCCGCCAGACCGCGCGACAGGTCGGCCTGCAGGTCCGCCACGTCTTCCAGACCGACCGCAATGCGGATCAGGCTGTCACGAATCCCCGCCGCCTCACGCTCCTGCGGCGCCAGACGGCCGTGGGAGGTGGTGCTCGGATGAGTGATGGTGGTTTTGCTGTCACCAAGGTTGGCAGTGATCGAGATCAAGCGGGTGGCGTCGATAAAGCGCCATGCGCCCTCTTTGCCGCCCTTGACCTCGAAACTGACTACCGCACCGAAGCCCTTCTGCTGACGCTGGGCCAGTTCGTGCTGCGGATGGCTCTTGAGCCCGGCGTAATGCACCTTCTCGATACCGTCCTGCTGCTCCAGCCACTCGGCGAGTTGCTGAGCGTTGGCGCAGTGCGCCTTCATCCGCAGGTTCAGGGTTTCCAGCCCCTTGAGGAAGATCCACGCGTTGAACGGGCTGAGGGTCGGCCCGGCGGTGCGCAGGAAACCGACAACTTCTTTCATCTGCTCGCTGCGACCGGCCACCACCCCGCCCATGCAACGGCCCTGGCCGTCGATGAACTTGGTCGCCGAGTGCACGACGATGTCCGCACCGAGTTTCAGCGGTTGCTGCAAGGCAGGCGTGCAGAAGCAGTTGTCGACGACCAGCATCGCGCCTTTGGCGTGAGCGATTTCCGCCAGCGCGGTGATATCCACCAGCTCGGCCAACGGATTGGACGGCGACTCGACGAACAGCAGCTTGGTGTTCGGCTTGATCGCCGCATCCCAACCTGACAGATCGGCCAGCGGCACATAGTCGACTTGCACACCGAAACGCTTGAAGTACTTCTCGAACAGGCTGATGGTCGAACCGAACACGCTGCGCGACACCAGCACATGATCGCCGGCGCTGCACAGGCTCATCACCACCGCCATGATCGCGGCCATGCCCGTGGCAGTGGCAACCGCTTGCTCGGCGCCCTCCAGCGCAGCAATACGTTCCTCGAACGCGCGCACAGTCGGGTTGGTGTAACGCGAGTACACGTTGCCCGGCACTTCCCCGGCAAAGCGCGCGGCCGCGTCGGCGGCGGTGCGGAACACATAGCTGGAAGTGAAGAACATCGGATCACCGTGTTCGCCTTCCGGCGTACGGTGCTGACCGGCACGTACGGCCAGGGTATCGAACGCTACGCCTTCGAGGTCGCTGTCCAGCCGACCGGCATCCCATTCCTGACTCATGCTGTCACTCCTTGCCCTGTTCTCGAAAATTAAAAGTCAGATACAAAACCGGCCCCTCAGGGCCGGTAGAAACTCAGTTGTTGTACAGATCGATGATCGCACTGACCGCCTGGGTCTTGACCTTGGAAGCATCGTTGCGTGCCTGCTCGATCTTGTCCAGGTAAGCCTCGTCGACGTCGCCGGTGACGTACTTGCCATCGAAGACTGCGCAATCGAAATGCTCGATCTTGATCTTGCCGCCACCGACCGCCTCGATCAAGTCGGGCAAGTCCTGATAGATCAGCCAGTCTGCGCCGATCAGATCCGCCACGTCCTGAGTCGAACGGTTGTGTGCGATCAGTTCGTGAGCGCTCGGCATGTCGATGCCGTAAACGTTCGGGAAGCGTACGGCCGGGGCCGCCGAGCAGAAGTAGACGTTTTTCGCGCCGGCTTCGCGCGCCATCTGAATGATCTGCTTGCAGGTGGTGCCGCGCACGATCGAGTCGTCGACCAGCATCACGTTCTTGCCGCGGAATTCCAGCTCGATGGCGTTGAGCTTCTGGCGAACCGACTTCTTGCGCGCCGCCTGGCCTGGCATGATGAAGGTCCGGCCGATGTAACGGTTCTTGACGAAGCCTTCGCGGAATTTCACGCCCAAGTGGTTCGCCAGCTCCAGCGCGGCGGTGCGGCTGGTGTCCGGAATCGGGATGACCACGTCGATGTCGTGCTCCGGACGCTCGCGCAGGATCTTCTCGGCGAGTTTCTCGCCCATGCGCAGACGCGCCTTGTAAACCGACACGCCGTCGATAATCGAATCCGGACGCGCCAGGTAAACGTGTTCGAAGATGCACGGGGTCAGGGACGGGTTGGTCGCGCACTGACGGGTGTGCAGCTTGCCGTCTTCAGTGATGTAGACCGCTTCGCCCGGGGCCAGATCGCGGATCAGGGTGAAACCGAGCACGTCCAGCGACACGCTTTCAGAAGCGATCATGTACTCGACGCCTTCGTCGGTGTGACGCTGGCCGAAGACGATCGGACGGATGCCGTGCGGATCACGGAAACCGACGATGCCGTAACCGGTGATCATCGCCACCACCGCGTAACCGCCGACGCAACGGTTGTGCACGTCGGTCACGGCGGCAAACACGTCTTCTTCGGTCGGTTGCAGCTTGCCGCGCTGGGCCAGCTCGTGGGCGAACACGTTGAGCAGCACTTCCGAGTCGGAACTGGTGTTGACGTGACGCAGGTCGGATTCGTAGATTTCCTTGGCCAACTGTTCAACGTTGGTCAGGTTGCCGTTGTGCGCCAGGGTGATGCCGTAAGGCGAGTTGACGTAAAACGGCTGCGCTTCGGCCGAGGTCGAGCTGCCGGCGGTCGGGTAACGCACGTGGCCGATACCCATGTGGCCGACCAGGCGCTGCATGTGACGCTGCTGAAACACGTCACGCACCAGACCATTGTCCTTGCGCAAGAACAACCGGCCATCATGGCTGGTCACGATACCGGCAGCGTCCTGGCCGCGGTGCTGGAGCACGGTTAGCGCGTCATACAGCGCCTGATTGACGTTCGACTTACCGACGATACCGACGATGCCACACATGCGACGCAACCCCTACTTAATGGATCTGAACTGAACAACACTCACTGAGGCGTTTTGGCCGACGGCAAGAGTTGCTCCTTGAACGGAATATCAGCGGGTACGCTGATTCCGCTGGCAAGCCACTGACTGCTCCACCCGAGAATCAGGTTTTTGGACCAGTCGGCGACCAATAGAAACTTTGGCACGAGCTGTGATTCTTTCCACCACCCGTCCTGCTGTACCGGCCCCAGGCTCAACAGCCCGACTGCCACGACCACCAGCAACACGCCACGCGCCGCGCCGAAGGCCATGCCCAGGAATCGGTCGGTGCCGGACAACCCGGTCACGCGCACCAACTCGCCGATAAGATAATTGATCATTGCGCCCACGATCAGCGTGGCGACAAACATGATGGCACAGCCCGCGATCACGCGAGCCGATGGGGTTTCGATGTATCCGGCGAGGTACTCGGACAGTGAGCCACCGAACATCCAGGCAACCGCTCCTGCGATGATCCAGGTCACCAGCGATAATGCTTCCTTGACGAAGCCGCGGCTCAAACTGATCAAAGCGGAGATGGCGATGATTGCAACGATCGCCCAGTCAACCAGGGTAAATGGCACAGTGCAGCCTACAGACGGATAAGGCGGCGCATTTTAGCAGAGCGCACCGCTGTCGGTAAGCTGCGATTTTCAGTGCATTTCAATCGAATCGATAGATCCTAGCCGCGCTCGGGCTGAAAGCGCACGACAAAACCCTTGAGGTTCTGCTGACGGCTCAACACATCCCGCAGGCGATCAGCCTCGGCACGTTCGATCAGCGGCCCGACGAACACCCGATTCTTGCCATCGGCGGAACGGATGTAAGCGTTGTAGCCTTGGCTGCGCAGGTTTTTCTGCAGCGATTCCGCGCCCTCACGGCTCGACAGACTGGCCAGTTGCACCGACCAGCTGACCGACAGACCGTTGGCATCGACCCGGCTTTGCGTGGTGTCAGGTTTGGCCGCAGCCGCAGCAATCGGCTGAGCCGGCGGCGGAGCAGGTTTGGCAACGGGCGCAGGTGCAATCGGTTTGGCTGCCGGAGCCGGGGTCGGCGCGGGTGCCGGTGCTGGTGCCGGTGCTGCGGCAATCGGCATCGACGGCGCCGATTGCTCGGCCACTTCGTCGTCGCTCGGTACCGGCTCCTGCGGCAGTGCTTGCGGCTCAGGCACGGCCACCGGCTCGAGCTGCACTTGCGGCACAGCCGGCGCTTGCGGTGCGGATGGCGCCTCGACCGTCACTTGACGTTGCTCGTCCTGGCGGGAAAACAGCATCGGCAGAAAAATCACCGCCAGTGCCACCAGCACCAGGGCGCCAACCATGCGCTGCTTGTACGCTTTATCCAGCAAAGCCATTTGCCGCTTCCTCCGTGGAGCGCCGGGCCAGCCACTCAAGGGCCTCGGCGACACAATAAAATGATCCGAACAATAGAATTTCGTCGTCACTGGTGGCCACTGCGCACTGCCCTTCCAGCGCCGCCGCGACACTGTCATAGGACGTGACGGATGCGCCAAGGTTCTGCAACCCGGCGTGCAATTCGCTGACCGGGCGCGAACGCGGCGAATCCAGCGGCGCGACCGCCCAATGCTGGACACTAGCATTCAATTCGCCGACAACACCATCCAGATCCTTGTCGGCCAGCAAGCCGAACACCGCCAGACGCTTGCCCGCCAGTGGCCGACTGGCCAGACGCCGCGCCAGATACTCCGCCGCGTGCGGGTTGTGTCCCACATCCAGCAGCAGGTTCAAGCGTTTGCCATTGAAGTCAAAGGAGCGACGATCCAGACGCCCGACCACGCGAGTCGCCTGCAAGGCTGCAACGATCTGCGACGCATCCCACGGCAGACCGAGCAACAGATACGCCTGCAAGGCCAGCGCAGCGTTTTCCATCGGCAGATCCAGCAACGGCAAATCATGCAGTTCGACCTGCAGGCCTTGCGCATCGGTACCGCGCCACTGCCAATGCTGATCAGTGATACCCAGGTCGAAATCACGCCCACGCAGGAAAAACGGACACGCCAATTCGCGCGCCTTGTCGAGCAACGGTTGCGGAGGATTCAGATCACCACACAAGGCAGGTTTGCCCTGACGGAAAATCCCGGCCTTCTCGAAAGCCACGGATTCACGGGTGTTACCCAGGTATTCGGCATGATCAACGCCAATGCTGGTGACCAGCGCGACATCGGCATCCACCACATTGACCGTATCCAGACGCCCGCCCAGACCGACTTCCAGCACCACAGCGTCAAGTTTTGCCTGTTGAAACAGCCAGAACGCCGCCAGGGTGCCCATTTCGAAGTAAGTCAGGGAAGTGTCGCCACGCCCGGCCTCGACTGCAGCGAAGGCCTCACACAGCTGCGCGTCAGTGGCTTCGACGCCATTGAGCTGCACCCGCTCGTTGTAACGCAGCAGGTGCGGAGAATTGTAGACACCCACGCTCAGGCCCTGCGCCCGTAGCAATGAAGCCACGAAAGCGCAGGTCGAACCCTTGCCATTGGTGCCGGTGACCGTGATCACCCGAGGCGCCGGCTGGCCCAGTCCCATGCGGGACGCTACCTGTTGCGAACGCTCCAGCCCCATGTCGATGGCCGATGGATGCAACTGTTCAAGGTAGGCGAGCCACTCGCCAAGGGTACGTTCGGTCATACGTTGGCAGGCACCGGTGGAACGACGATTGGCTCGACAGGAGCGGCGACGTAGGTCGGTGTCGGCTGACCGGTCAGCTGCGCCAGCAGATTACCCAGGCGTGGACGCAGTTCACGACGATCGATGATCAGGTCGATTGCGCCATGCTCCAGCAGGAACTCGCTACGCTGGAAGCCTTCCGGCAGTTTTTCCCGCACGGTCTGCTCGATCACGCGCGGACCGGCGAAGCCGATCAGCGCCTTTGGCTCACCGACGATCACGTCGCCCAGCATCGCCAGACTGGCGGAAACACCGCCGTAGACCGGATCGGTCAGCACCGAGATGAATGGAATGCCTTCTTCACGCAGACGCGCCAGTACGGCCGACGTCTTGGCCATTTGCATCAGCGAGATCAGCGCTTCCTGCATGCGCGCACCACCGGAGGCGGCGAAGCAGATCATCGGGCAACGGTTTTCCAGGGCGTAGTTGGCGGCGCGCACGAAGCGCTCACCGACGATGGCACCCATGGAACCACCCATGAAGTTGAATTCGAACGCCGACACCACCACCGGCATGCCCAGCAAGGTGCCGCTGACGGAGATCAGCGCGTCCTTTTCGCCGGTCTGCTTCTGTGCAGCGACCAGACGGTCCTTGTACTTCTTGCCGTCACGGAACTTCAGACGGTCAACCGGCTCCAGATCGGCACCCAGCTCGTTGCGACCTTCGGCATCCAGGAAGATGTCGATGCGCGCCCGTGCGCCGATGCGCATGTGGTGGTTGCACTTGGGGCAAACATCCAGGGTCTTTTCCAGCTCAGGGCGATACAGCACAGCCTCGCAGGACGGGCATTTGTGCCACAGACCTTCAGGCACCGAGCTCTTCTTGACCTCCGACCGCATGATCGAAGGGATCAGTTTGTCTACCAACCAGTTGCTCATGCTTTCTTTCTCCAGTACCGGCGGCCCGAACGCTCTGGTTCGCAGCCCCGCGTATGCCCTTCAGCTAAATTCATGTGTGTGGCGATGGTTGGTGGAACGCCGCGGTCAGCGCGAAACATGACCTGCGTGCAACTCCAGAAACCCTCAGCCTCGCCTGCTTTGTGCAAGTGCATTGATGGACGGCGGCAGACTGCCAGCCGTCACATCGAAGTAGCCGCTCCCTGCGAGCTGCTGCGTACGGCATTGATGAACGCGCGGATCTTCGCAGGATCCTTGATGCCCTTGCTCGCCTCTACCCCGCCGCTGACATCGACGGCGTATGGTTTGACCCGGGCCACGGCGTCGGCGACGTTTTCCGGGGTCAGGCCGCCCGCAAGGATCAGCGGCTTGCTCAATTGCTGCGGAATCAATGACCAGTCGAACGCCTCACCGGTTCCGCCGGGCACACCTTCGACGTAGGTGTCGAGCAGCACACCGCTGGCACTCGGATAAGCATCGACGGCAGCCGCAATGTCGTCGCCGGCCTTGACCCGCAATGCCTTGATGTACGGACGATGCCAGCCTTCGCACTCTTGCGCGGTCTCGTCGCCATGGAACTGCAACAGATCCAGCGGCACAGCATCGAGGATTTCCCCCAATTCACAGCGACTGGCGTTGACGAACAAGCCCACCGTCGTCACGAAGGGCGGCAAAGCCTGAATGATCGCCCTTGCCCGCTGCACGCTCACTGCGCGCGGACTCTTTGCATAAAACACGAAACCGATGGCATCGGCCCCGGCCTCGACCGCTGCCAACGCATCCTCTATGCGGGTAATCCCGCAAATCTTGCTGCGAACGGCTGACATGTCGATAAAAACCTCAAGGTAAAAACCGGGAAGTCCCGGATGGTAACAAAAGCGTCGGGAGGCGTCAGCCGTCAAGGTCCGAGAAACCCGTAAGGAAATGTGGCCCGATGAAACGCTCGGGCAGCGGGAACTCGTCGTGATACTCGACCTGCACCAGATACAACCCATACGGATGCGCTGTCACGCCCCCGGAGCGCCGCTCTCGGCTCTCCAGCACTTCCTTCATCCACTCCACCGGGCGTTCGCCGGCACCAATGGTCATCAGCACACCGGCGATGTTGCGCACCATGTGGTGCAAAAAGGCGTTGGCACGGATATCGAGCACGATCATCTTGCCGTGCCGGGTCACGCGCAGGTGATGCATCTTCTTGATCGGCGACTTGGCCTGGCACTGACCGGCACGGAACGCACTGAAATCGTGGGTGCCAATCAGATATTGCGCAGCTTGCGCCATGCGCTCAACGTCGAGCGGGCGGTGGTTCCAGGTGATCTCTTCATTGAGATGCGCCGGACGAATCTGATCGTTGTAGATCACATAGCGGTAACGTCGGGCGATGGCTTTGAACCGCGCATGAAAATGCGCCGGCATCACCCGCGCCCAACTGACGCTGATATCGTGGGGCAGATTGATATTGGCGCCCATCACCCAGGCTTTCAGCGAACGATCGACCGGCGTGTCGAAATGCACCACCTGCCCGCACGCATGCACCCCGGCATCGGTGCGACCGGCGCATTGCAGCGAAATCGGCGAATTGGCGACTTTCGACAAGGCTTTTTCAAGCTCTTCCTGCACCGTGGCCACGCCGGTCAACTGACGCTGCCAGCCACTGTAGCGCGAGCCTTTGTACTCGACGCCCAGTGCCACGCGGTAAAAGCCTTCGGGTGCCATTTCGGCGGCCGGATTATCTATGTTTGCCAAGGTGGGACAGCCTGCTGATGTACAAAGGCGGGCATTATAAGGCTGTGGGTCGGGGATGCCAGTCAGTTCTGTGTTGACCGATCCGGCCCCATCGCTGGCAAGCCAGCTCCCACAGTTTCTGCAGCGCATGCAATACCTGTGGGAGCTGGCTTGCCAGCGATGGCGATAGCACAGCCGCCACTAAATTCTGCCCAAACAAAAACGGCAGCCTTGATCGGGCTGCCGTTTTTGATTTACCGCTGACTCAAGCCAGGTGCGAAAGCATTTCCTTGGCCTCGCCCCGCTGCTTCTCATCCCCCTCGGTCAACACTTCGTTGAGGATATCGCGCGCGCCGTCATTGTCGCCCATGTCGATGTAGGCCTGGGCCAGATCGAGTTTGGTCGCGGCTTCGTCGGTGCCGGCGAGGAAGTCGAAGTCGTCCTCGCCCAGATCATCACCCATGGCCGCGTCGGCTTCGGTGAAGGTCGGCTCGGCGATGCTCTGCGACAGACGATCCAGCTCGGCGTTGACGTCATCCAGCTCTGCCGCAAAGGCATCCGGTTCGGCCGGGTTGGTGTCCATCTCGTCGGCCAGCGACAGATCGAAATCGGCGGGCAACTCCAGATCGTCCTGTGGCACTTCGTTGGCGACCACAGGCTCGGCCGGCGACAGGTCTTTCACGCCTTCGTCCAGATCCAGCAGGAAGTCATCGTCCGCCAGGTCAGCCATCGGGGCTGGCGCAGGCTCGGCACCGAGGTCCAGATCGAGGTCGAAGTCCGACAGGTCGTCGAGGTTCTCTTTGATCTCGGTCTGCTGTTGCAGCACCGACTCAAAGCTCAGATCGTCGTCAGCCGGAAACTCGTCCAGCTCCACTGGTGCTTCAGGTGCGACAACAGGCGCAGGCTCAACCGGGGTAATGTTATCGAGATCGTCCAGGCTCAGGTCGAACGCGCTGTCCAGATCGTCCGCCGCCGGCTCAGGTGCAGGCGCCTCGGGCTCGTCAAGCAGCAGCTCCTTGACGTATTGCGCATCGAGTTCGGCGGCGGCCGCCGCTGCAGCCAGACCCGCGACCGCGACTACAGCCATGGCCGGGAAGCGTTTTTTCAGCTCTTCGACCTTGGCGAAGTTGTCGCCATTGGCCACCAGCTGGCGCTCCTGACCGACGAACGCATCGCGGTCACCCTGCTGACCATAGACTTCCATCAGTTTCAGCCGCAGATCACTGCGCTGCGGTTCAAGACTGACGCCCTCTTCCAGCAGCGCGGCAGCCTGATTCAGGCGACCGGCATTGATATGCGACTGAGCCTTGTCCAGCACGTCGTCGGAACGCTCGGCGGCCGGCGCGACCAATGGCGCGGCAATCGGCTCGGCCATCACCACCGGAGCCACTACTGGCGCTGGTGCGGGTGCCGGGGTGTTGAGCTTGACGCTGGCGGCAGGTGTTTCCAGACCTTCGAAGCTGCTTTCCGGCAGATCCTGCTCGGCAGAGAACTCCTGCTCTTCAGCCAAAGCGCGCGCCATGCGCAGGTGTTTCTCGGCTTCCTGCTGGGCTTTGCGGCGACGGGCCAGCAGCAACAGCAGAAGCAGCAGCACCACCGCACCGCCGCCGATCAGCCCCAGCAGGATCGGATTGGTCAGCAGTTCATTGAAGGTTTTGTCTTCATCGACCACCGGTTTTGGCGCAACCACTGGCGTCTCGGCAGGCGTGTCGACCGGTGGCGCAATCGCCGATTCCGGGGTAGGTGCGGCCTCCGCCGGCGTCGCTGGCGGCGTTGCGGCCAGTTCGGCGGTGATCGCCGGTACGGCAGCGGTGGCGGCTGGCGCAGTGCCCGGGCCCTCGGCCTGCATCTTCGCCAGTTGATTGTTTTTCAACTCGATCAGGCGTTGCAGCTTGTCCAGCTGGCTTTGCAGATCAGCCATGCGGCTTTTCAGTTCCTCGTTGTCACGACGGGTCGTGTCGAGGCTTTCCTGAGTCACCGCCAGCTTGTTGCTCAACGCCTTGGCATCGCCGGCCGGGCCTTTACCCCGCGCCTTGGCACTTTCGGCGGAGACCAGGCTCAAGTTGTCTTTGGCATTCTGGCCGGTGCCCGCATTGCTGCGACCACGCTTGGTGGCATCGAGCTGCTGCTGGCCGGTACCCGGCTTGGCCACATAGCGACGACCCTGACGCCAGGCTTCGTTCTGCGCGGCAACTTCGGCAATCGCTTTCGATTGTGGCAGCGCGGTGCTTTCCACCGAGTCTGGCAGACGCAACACTTGGCCGGTTTTCAGCCGGTTGATGTTGCCGTCGATGAACGCATCCGGATTCAGCGCCTGAATCGCCAGCATGGTTTGCTGCACCGAGCCGCCGGTGCGCGCCTTCGCGGCGATCTCCCACAGGGTATCGCGCGGCGTGGTGGTGTACTGATTCGGGTGCGTGGCGCCGGTGGTCGGTGCGGTGATGGTCTGCGACGGCGCTGGTTGCGCGGCGGCGTCAGCGGTCTGTGGCGAGAATTTCGACGGATCCAGCAGCACGCTGTAATCGCGCAGCAATCGGCCGTTGGGCCACATCACCTGCACCAGAAATTTCACCATCGGTTCCGACAGTGGCTTGCTCGACGTCACGCGCAGCACGCTCTTGCCGCTGGCGTTGAGCACCGGGGTGAAGGTCAGGTCGTTGAGGAAGGCCTGGCGATCAACACCGGCCTTGGCGAAATCTTCGGGTGAAGCCAGGCTCGGCACCACTTCGGCAGCGGTGAGATCCTTGACGTCGAGCAACTCGATCTCGGCCACCAGCGGCTGGTTCAGGGTCGACTTCAGGGTCAGCTCCCCGAGCCCGAGGGCATGCGCCATACCGGAGGACAGCGCCGAGGCGGCCGCTATTGCTAACACCAGTTTGCGAACTTGAACCATAGCCTCATCCTTTGTTTGAACGTTCCTCGGCCAGCGAGAAGATGTTGATTGCCGCTGCCGTAAGGCATTGCGCGCGACGACGACACATGCCGCGCGCGATCATTTCTTTGATGCCCCGGAAAGTCCCGGAGGGTGACACGTTATCAAGTGCTCCGGGCAAGCATAGCGCTCACCTAGAATCAGTCGACAAATTGTTGCCAAGTATCTTTTACAGCAGGTCTTTTATCAACAATTCAGCAACCTGCACAGCGTTGAGGGCCGCACCTTTGCGTACGTTATCTGACGTCAGCCACAGATTAAGTTCCGCCGGGTCGTCGACACCGGCGCGCACACGGCCAACATAGACAACGTCCTGCCCCACCGCGTCACCCACCGCTGTCGGGTAATCGCCGGCTTCAACCAGCTCGATGCCGGGTGCGTCTTCAAGTGCGGCGTTGACCTTTTCCAGGTCGACCGCGCTCGCTGACTGCAAGGTCACGCTATAGCTATCGCCAAAAAACACCGGGGCTTGAACGCAAGTAGCGGAAATCTTTAATAAAGGCTGCGCCAACACCTGACGCAGCTCGCGCACCAGGCGTTTTTCCAGCAGCGTGTGGCCTTGAGCGTCCGGCGTGCCGACCTGGGCCAGCAGGTTGAAGGCCATCTGCCGATCGAAGAAGGTCGGCTCCAGCGGACGCATGTTCAGCAACTCGGCGGTCTGCCGCGCCAGCTCGGTCACGGCTTCGCGACCTTGCGCGGAGACGGCGAGATTGGCGGTGACGTTGACGTATTGCAGGTCGAGCAAGTCGAGCAGCGGTGCCAGCACCACGGCCAGCGTCGTCGCTGACGGGCTTGGGCTGCTGATCTGGAACGGCGCGGTCAGACCGGCGATGACCTCGGCGTTGGCTTCCGGCACCACTTGCGGCGCCTGCTCGGCCGGCAATGCGCCGGACAGGTCGATCAGCGAGCAACCGGCCGCGTGGGCGCGCGCCGCGTAGCTCAGGGAAACGGCAGCGCCCGCGGCGAAGAACACCAGTTTGACCTTGCTGAAATCGAACTCGTCGACTTCTCGCACGCGCACATTTTTGTTGCGAAACAGCACCGAGCTGCCAGCGGATTCGCTGCTGGCCAGCAGGTGCAGGTTACCGACCGGAAAGTCGCGCTCTTCGAGAATCTGTACGAGGGTTTCGCCGACAGTACCGGTGGCGCCGATCACGGCAATATCTAGGGTCTGGGTCATGGTTCTACCTCTGGCGAAACGGGGGGGAGCGGCACTTTACCGGGTGAGGGAGATGCAGGCAATTTCTGTCAGAATGTCCAGTGTCTGCACCGCCCCCTTCGCGAGCAGGCTCGCTCCCACAGGGGAATGCATTTCAAAGGTGGGAGCGAGCCTGCTCGCGAAGGCGCCAGACCTGACACCGGGAAACCTCAGGCATAAAAAACCCGCACCTCTCACAAGGCACGGGTTCTTTCATTGCATCAAAGGATCAACGCTCCAGCAGGATCCGCAGCATGCGACGCAGCGGTTCGGCCGCGCCCCACAGCAGTTGGTCGCCGACGGTGAAGGCACCGACGAATTGCGAACCCATGTTCAGCTTGCGCAGACGACCCACCGGGACGTTCAGGGTGCCGGTGACCTTGGTCGGACTCAGCTCCTGCATGCTGATGTCGCGGTTGTTCGGTACCAGTTTGACCCAAGGGTTGTGCTGACTGATCAGCCCTTCGATGTCGGCGATCGGCACGTCTTTGTTCAGCTTGATGGTCAGCGCCTGGCTGTGGCAACGCATGGCGCCGATGCGCACGCAGATACCGTCGACCGGGATCGGGCTCTTGAAGCGACCAAGGATCTTGTTGGTCTCGGCCTGGGCCTTCCACTCTTCACGGCTCTGGCCGTTCGGCAGTTCCTTGTCGATCCACGGGATCAGGCTGCCGGCCAGCGGTACGCCGAAGTTCTCGGTCGGGTACGCGTCGCTGCGCATGGCTTCGGCCACACGACGGTCAATGTCCAGGATCGCGCTGGCCGGATCGGCCAGTTGATCGGCCACCGCAGCATGGGTCGCGCCCATCTGCTTGATCAGTTCACGCATGTTCTGCGCGCCGGCACCGGAGGCCGCCTGATAAGTCATGGCGCTCATCCACTCGACCAGACCGGCCTCGAACAGACCGCCCAGGCCCATCAGCATCAGGCTGACGGTGCAGTTGCCACCGATGTAGTTCTTGGTGCCCGCGTCCAGTTGCTGGTCGATGACCTTGCGGTTGACCGGGTCGAGAATGATGACCGCGTCATCGTTCATGCGCAGACTGGACGCCGCGTCGATCCAGTAACCCTGCCAGCCGGCTTCGCGCAGCTTCGGGAACACTTCGCTGGTGTAGTCGCCGCCCTGGCAGGTCAGAATCACGTCGAGGGTTTTCAGCTCTTCAATGCTGTAAGCGTCCTTGAGCGGAGCAATGTCCTTGCCCACGGACGGGCCTTGGCCACCGACATTGGAAGTGGTGAAAAACACCGGCTCGATAAGATCGAAATCCTGCTCTTCCAGCATCCGCTGCATGAGCACGGAACCGACCATGCCGCGCCAACCGATCAGACCTACACGTTTCATCGCAACTACACCTTCTTGAAAAGTGGGCCGCTGCTTTGTATTGAATTTCGCAGCGGGCCCGAGAGATTACAGATTCCGCAGCGCGGCGACTACTGCGTCACCCATTTCCTGCGTTCCGACTTTAGTGCAACCGGCCGAATAGATGTCACCGGTACGCAAGCCTTGATCCAGCACCACGCTGACAGCTTTCTCGATGGCATCGGCTGCCTCGTGCAGATTGAAGCTGTAACGCAGCATCATCGATACCGACAGAATCGTCGCCAGCGGGTTGGCAATGCCTTTACCGGCGATGTCCGGCGCCGAACCGTGGCAAGGCTCGTACATGCCCTTGTTGTTCGAATCCAGCGAAGCCGACGGCAGCATGCCGATGGAACCGGTGAGCATCGAGGCTTCGTCGGACAGGATGTCGCCGAACATGTTGTCGGTGACAATCACGTCGAACTGCTTCGGTGCGCGCACCAGTTGCATGGCGGCGTTGTCGACGTACATGTGGCTGAGTTCGACTTCAGGGTAATCCTTGGCCACTTGTTCGACCACTTCACGCCACAGTTGGCTGGACGCCAGCACGTTGGCCTTGTCCACCGAGCACAGCTTCTTGCCGCGAACCATGGCCATGTCGAAACCGACGCGGGCGATGCGGCGGATTTCGCTTTCGCTGTACGGCAGGGTGTCGTAGGACTGACGCTCGCCGTTGTCCAGGGTGCGGGTGCCACGTGGCGCGCCGAAGTAGATGCCGCCAGTCAGCTCACGCACGATCAGGATGTCCAGACCGGCCACGATTTCCGGCTTCAGGCTCGAAGCGTCGGCCAGTTGCGGGTAGAGGATCGCCGGACGCAGGTTGCCGAACAGGCCCAGTTGCGCACGAATCTTCAGCAGGCCGCGCTCAGGGCGGATGTCACGCTCGATGGTGTCCCATTTCGGGCCGCCCACGGCGCCCAGCAGGACTGCATCGGCAGCACGGGCACGCTCGAGCGTTTCGTCGGCCAACGGCACGCCATGCTTGTCGATGGCCGCGCCACCGATCACGTCATGGCTCAGCTCGAAGCCCAGGTTGTACTTGTCGTTGGCCAGCTCCAGCACCTTGACCGCTTCGGCCATGATTTCCGGACCAATACCGTCACCTGGGAGAATCAGAATCTGCTTGCTCATGCTTTCCTCGTGTCTTCAATCGGTGCGCCACTCAGGGCGCGCCCGGAAAAATGCTTAGCGTTCGGCCATCAGTACGATTACATCTGTACTGAACGAGCCGTCGGCATCAATCTCAAAATATTCGCGCACTTCGTTGCCCATCGACTGCTGCAACTGGCGGATCGCGGCGCGCATCACTTCGGGCGTGCGCATGCGCTCGACCCAACTGCTGTACTCCAGACGCAGACGCTGACGCGTGGTGCTGCGGGTATGCAGCCCGGCCTCGCTGACCTGACGCAGCCACTCGCCGGCAGAATAATCGCGCACATGGCTGGTGTCGCGCAGCACTTCAACGCTCTGCAAATAGGTGTCGAACAACGGGCTGCCCGGTGACAACACGTCAACGAACGCCGCCACACCACCCGGTTTCAGCACCCGACGCACTTCGCGCAGGGCCACGCCGAGGTCGCTCCAATGGTGCGCCGAATAACGGCTGAACACGAAATCGAATTCGCCATCGGCAAACGGCAGACGCTCGGCGGCGCCGTTGACCGTGGAGATGTTGGCAAAACCGCGATCAACCGCTGCGGCGGCGACCACATCGAGCATTTGCTGCGACAGGTCGTAGGCCACCACTTCTTTCACCAACGGAGCGACGTGAAAACTCACGTGCCCGGCGCCGCACCCCAGGTCCAGCACCCGGGCCGCGCCCTGCCCCGCCAGCTCAGCCTGCAGCAGCGCGAATTCGGTGCCTTGAGCGTGAACGGCGCTGCTCAGGTAGGCGGCGGCCTGTTCACCGAATTGCTTTTGTACGACCTGAGTGTGTTGGGCAGTGCCGGTCATGGTCACATCCTGCATTTGTGTTGTTTGAGCGGCCGTCTTCGCGAGCAGGCTCGCTCCCACAGGGGAATGCATTTCAAGTGTGGGAGCGAGCCTGCTCGCGAAGAGGCCAGCCCTGACTACATCAATCTCGAATCAATCACGCGTCGCGGAACAACCACGGCTGACTCACACGATGCTTGGCCTCGAACGCCGCAATCGCATCGCCGTCCTGCAAGGTCAGGCCGATATCATCCAGACCATTGAGCAGGCAATGCTTGCGGAACGCGTCGATCTCGAAGCGGTACACCTTGCCGTTCGGGCTGGTGACGGTCTGCTCGTGCAGATCGATCTGCAATTGATAGCCCGGCGCAGCCTCGACCTGCTTGAACAGTTCATCAACTTCAGCGTCACTCAGAATGATCGGCAGCAAGCCGTTCTTGAAGCTGTTGTTAAAGAAGATGTCGGCGTAGCTCGGCGCGATGATGCTGCGGAAACCGTATTCTTCCAGCGCCCACGGGGCGTGTTCACGGCTGGAGCCGCAACCGAAGTTCTCACGGGCCAGCAACACGCTGGCGCCTTGATAGCGCTCGGCGTTGAGCACGAACTCCTTGTTCAATGGACGCTTGGAGTTGTCCTGATACGGCTGGCCGACATCCAGGTAACGCCACTCGTCGAACAGGTTCGGGCCGAAACCGGTGCGCTTGATCGATTTCAAGAACTGCTTGGGAATGATCTGGTCGGTGTCGACGTTGGCACGATCCAGAGGCGCGACAAGACCAGTGTGCTGGGTAAAAGCTTTCATGCTGCGCTCTCCTTCAGATCAATTCACGAACGTCGATGAAACGACCGTTCACCGCCGCCGCCGCGGCCATGGCCGGGCTCACGAGGTGGGTACGACCACCGGCACCCTGACGGCCTTCGAAGTTACGGTTGGAGGTCGAAGCGCAATGCTCGCCGGACTCCAAACGGTCCGGGTTCATCGCCAGGCACATCGAGCAACCCGGCTCACGCCACTCAAAACCGGCTTCGAGGAAGATCTTGTCGAGACCTTCGGCTTCTGCCTGCGCCTTCACCAGACCCGAGCCCGGTACGACGATTGCCTGCTTGATCGTCGAAGCGACTTTGCGGCCCTTGGCAATCACGGCTGCAGCGCGCAAGTCTTCGATGCGCGAGTTGGTGCAGGAGCCGATGAACACGCGATCCAGCTGAATGTCGGTGATCGCCTGATTGGCGCTCAAACCCATGTATTTCAGGGCGCGGACGATCGAGTCACGCTTGACCAGATCCATCTCTTTGGCCGGATCCGGCACGTTCTGATCAACGGCCAAGACCATTTCCGGGGATGTGCCCCAGCTGACTTGCGGCTTGATCTGCGCGGCGTCCAGTTCGACTACGGTGTCGAACTTGGCATCAGCGTCGGAGACCAGGTCTTTCCAGGCTTCAACCGCCTGATCCCACTGCGCACCTTTCGGCGCGAACGGACGGCCCTTGACGTACTCGACGGTCTTTTCATCCGCGGCCACCAGACCCACGCGGGCGCCGGCTTCGATGGACATGTTGCAGATGGTCATGCGGCCTTCGACGGACAGATCACGAATCGCGCTGCCGGCGAATTCGATGGCATGGCCGTTACCGCCGGCGGTGCCGATCTTGCCGATCACCGCGAGGACGATGTCCTTGGCGGTCACGCCGAACGGCAACTGGCCTTCGACGCGCACCAGCATGTTTTTCATCTTCTTGGCGACCAGGCACTGGGTAGCGAGCACGTGCTCGACCTCGGAAGTGCCGATCCCGTGCGCCAAGGCACCGAAGGCGCCGTGGGTCGAGGTGTGCGAGTCGCCGCAGACCACGGTCATGCCCGGCAAGGTTGCGCCCTGCTCCGGGCTGATCACGTGGACGATGCCCTGACGAATGTCGTTCATCTTGAACTCGACGATGCCGTACTCATCACAGTTGTCATCGAGGGTCTGAACCTGCAAACGCGAGACCTGGTCGGCAATGGCCGTGATGCCGCCCTTGCGCTCCGGTGTGGTCGGTACGTTGTGGTCCGGGGTCGCGATGTTGGCATCGATGCGCCACGGCTTGCGCCCGGCCAGACGCAGGCCTTCGAAGGCTTGCGGCGAGGTCACTTCGTGGATGATGTGACGGTCGATGTAGATCAGCGCCGAGCCATCGTCGCGCTGCTTGACCAAATGCGAATCCCAGAGCTTGTCGTAGAGCGTTTTGCCGGCCATCAGACGGTTCCTCATCAGCTTGTTTCTATGCCCTGGGCTTATCAATAACCCTTTGGCTTGTGAGGCCGATCCTATGGGGTTACATTAAATAACTCAAATTCATATTTTTTATGCTTTGGATAACCAACTGGAATACGAACCATGGATCTGGCCAACCTCAATGCGTTTATCGCCATCGCCGAGACCGGCAGCTTCTCCGGCGCCGGGGAACGCCTGCATCTGACCCAACCGGCGATCAGCAAACGCATCGCCGGGCTGGAGCAACAATTGAACGTGCGCCTGTTCGACCGCCTGGGTCGTGAAGTCGGCCTGACCGAAGCCGGCCGCGCTCTGCTGCCCCGGGCCTACCAGATTCTCAACGTGCTGGACGACACGCGTCGCGCCCTGACCAACCTGACCGGTGAAGTCAGCGGTCGCCTGACCCTGGCCACCAGTCACCACATCGGCCTGCACCGTTTGCCGCCACTCTTGAGGGAATTCACCCGCCGCTACCCACAAGTGGCGCTGGATATTCAGTTCCTCGATTCGGAAGTGGCCTACGAAGAAATTCTCCACGGCCGCGCCGAGCTGGCGGTAATCACTCTGGCCCCGGAGCCGCACACGCTGGTCAAAGCCACGCCGGTGTGGGACGACCCGCTGGATTTCGTGGTAGCGCCGGAGCATTCGCTGATCAGCAATGGCGCCGTGAGCCTGGCGGACGTTGCCGGTCATCCGGCGGTTTTTCCCGGCGGCAACACCTTTACTCATCACATTGTCCAACGCTTGTTCGAAGCCCAAGGGCTGACGCCGAACATCGCCATGAGCACCAACTACCTGGAAACCATCAAGATGATGGTGTCCATTGGTCTGGCCTGGAGTGTTCTGCCCCGCACCATGCTTGACGAACAGGTGGCGCGCATACCTTTGCCGGGCATACAGCTCAGTCGCCAGCTAGGCTATATCGTGCACACCGAACGGACGCTGTCGAATGCGGCAAGGGCTTTCATGGCCTTGCTGGATGCGCAAATCGATCTGCCAGGGACTCCCGGCTAACTTGTGCTACTCCTATAGAGCCGCTGTCCCTGTGCCTAACGCCACCATCAGCTCAAGGCCCGTTAACAATGCCGAAATCTGTTGACCGAATTCCGCCGATGCCGCGTATTCAGGCCATTGATCCGCGACGTTCCGAGCAGAGCTGGGAGAGCGCGCCGCAACTGCTCGCCGCACTCAACGGCGCCCGGCTCGGTGCCTGGTATTGGGACATCGAGCGTGGTCAGATCAGTTGGTCACGGGGCACTCAGGCGCTGTTCGGTTTCGATCCACGGCAACCGCTGCCCCAGGACCTGGAATACCTCGACCTGCTGCCGCCCGAAGACCGGGCGAAAACCGTGCGCGCCTTCCACGCGGTGATTGCCGGCGCCCCGCTGGAACAGGCGATGCACCACCGCATCCGCTGGCCCGACGGCAGCCTGCACTGGCTGGAAATCAGCGGCAGCCTGCTGCCGGACAAAAACGGCCGTCCCCGAATGATCGGGGTGATTCGCGAAATCACCCACCAGCGTCAACGCGAACAGGCCCTGAGCAGCTCGGAGAAACGTTTCGCCACACTCTTTCATCTGTGCCCGAACATGGTGCTGCTGACGCGCCAGGAAGACGGCCTGATCAGCGAGGCCAACCAGTATTTCGAAAGCCTGTTCGGTTGGCCGGTGCAGAGCGCCATTGGCCGCACCACTCTGGAGCTGGGCCTGTGGGTACACCCCGAACAACGTGCCGAACTGGTGAAAAAGACCAAGGCCAAAGGCGAACTGGTCAGCATGGAAGTGCAGTTTCGCGCCAGCAACGGGCAGATTCATGACGGCATTCTCAGCGCGCAGAAAGTCGAGCTCGAAGGCCAGCCGTATCTGCTCAGCACGTTCCTCGACACCACCGAGCGCAAAGCCGCCGAACACGCCTTGAAAGACAGCCAGGAACGCCTTGATCTGGCGCTGGATTCGGCGCAGCTCGGCACCTGGGACTGGCACATTCCCAGCGGCATGCTCTACGGCTCGGCGCGGGCCGCGCAGTTGCACGGGCTGGAACCGATCCCGTTTCACGAGTCATTCGAAGAGTTTTTCGAAGGCGTGCCCGGCGAAGAGCGCGACAGCATGCGCGACGCCTACCGCAGCCTGCGCGAGGGCCCGGCCGGCAACTATCAGCTGACTTATCGCGTGCAACTGCCTGACGGCAGCTCACGTTATCTGGAAAGCCGCGCCCGCCTCTACCGCGACGAAAACGGCGCGCCGCTGCGCATGGCCGGGACCTTGCTGGACATCACCGATCAGGTCGAGCGCGAGCAACGTCTGGTCGCCTCGGAAGAGAAATTCGCCACGCTGTTTCAGGTCAGTCCGGACCCGATCTGCGTCACCCGTCAGGACAGCGGCGAGTTCATCGAAATCAACAACAGCTTCACCCAGACCTTCGGCTGGAGCGCCGCCGACGTGATTGGGCGCACCGCCGAGGACATCGGCCTGTGGGACGCCTCGGCAAAGAGCCTGCAACGTATCGAGCGGGTGATCCGCGAACAGGGCCTGAGCAATGTCGCGATCATCGTCCAGCACAAGGACGGCCAGTCGCTGACGTGCGTGATTTCCAGTCGGCAGATCAGCGTCGGCAATCAGCCGTGCATCGTCACCACCCTGCGCGACATCACTCAACAGCAACGCTCCGAGGCCGCACTCAAGGCCAGCGAAGAGAAATTCGCCAAGGCGTTCCACTCCAGCCCCGACGCGATCACCATCACCGAGCGCGACACCGGGCGCTATCTGGAGGTCAACGACGGTTTTTGCCGCCTGACCGGCTATCGCGCTGACGAGGTGGTGGGCAAGACCGTGTACCAGATCGGCATCTGGGCCGAAGAGAAACAACGCTCGGCGCTGCTCGCCGAACTGCAGATCAAGGGCCGCGTGCACCATCAGGAAATGCTCGGACGCAACAAGCGCGGCGAGTTGCTGACGGTGGAGGTGTCGATCGAACCGATCACCCTCAACGAAACCGCGTGCCTGCTGCTGACCGCGCGCGACGTCAGCCTGCTGAAAAATGCCGAGGCGCAGATCCGCCACCTGGCCTATCACGACCCGCTGACCAACCTGCCCAACCGCGCCTTGCTGATGGATCGCCTGAGCCAGCAGATCGCCCTGCTCAAGCGCCACAACCTGCGCGGTGCGCTGCTGTTCCTCGACCTTGACCACTTCAAGCACATCAACGACTCGCTGGGCCATCCGGTCGGCGATACGGTGCTGAAAATCATCACCGCACGGCTCGAAGCCAGCGTGCGCATGGAGGACACGGTGGCGCGTCTCGGCGGCGATGAGTTCGTGGTACTGCTCAGCGGCCTCGAAGGCACACGCAATGAGGTCAGCGCGCAAGTGCGCGAGCTGGCCGACACCATTCGCGAGCTGCTGTCGGAGCCGATGTTCCTCGACGGCCAGCGCCTGCAAGTGACACCGAGTATCGGCGTGGCGCTGATTCCCGACCACGGCTCGACCCCGACCGACCTGCTCAAGCGCGCCGACATTGCCCTGTACCGGGCCAAGGACTCCGGGCGCAACACCACGCAGATGTACCACAACACCATGCAGAAAGCGGCCAGCGAACGGCTGCGCATGGAGACTGACTTGCGTCTGGCGCTGTCCCGTGGCGAGTTCAACGTGCATTACCAGCCGCAGGTCGACGCTCAGGACAACCGCATCATCGGCGCCGAGGCGCTGGTGCGCTGGAACCATCCGGAACTGGGCGCACAATCGCCCACCGAATTCATCAAGGTGCTGGAAGACAGCGGCCTGATTCTGGAAGTCGGCACCTGGATCCTCGACGAGGCCTGCGAAGCGTTCAAACAACTGATCGCGCTGAAACTGGTCGACCCGCTCAACTTCAGCCTGTGCGTGAACATCAGCCCACGGCAGTTCCGCCAGAACGACTTCGTCGAGCGCATCGAACACAGCATGAGCAGCCACGGCCTGCCCTGCTCGCTGCTGAAACTGGAGATCACCGAAGGCATCGTCATCCAGAACCTGGAAGACACCATCAGCAAAATGCGTCGCCTGAAAAAGCTCGGTGTGAGCTTCGCCATGGACGATTTCGGCACCGGCTATTCATCGCTGACTTACCTCAAACGCCTGCCGGTCGATACTCTGAAAATCGACCAGTCGTTCATCCGTGACGCAACCACCGACCCCAACGACGCCGAGATCATCCGCGCTATCGTCGCCATGGCCCGCAGCCTGGAACTGGAGGTGATTGCCGAAGGCGTGGAGACGTCGGAGCAACTGGCGTTCCTGCAAGGGCTCGGCTGCCATTTGTATCAGGGCTATCTGCACAGTCGGCCGGTGGCGTTGGAAGAGTTGAAAAAGATGCTGTCGTGAGGCGGGCAGCTTGCAACAGATCAATAATTGTCAGGATTTGCGACAACCTGTAGGGTCGCGTTTTTTGCGCTGTTTCGAGATCGATCATGCAGGATGCAACCCTTCCCCGCCCAGCCCTGCTGGGCATTGACCTTGGCACCACCAACAGCCTGATCGCCGTCTGGCAGGACGGTCAGGCCCGATTGATCCCCAACGCCCTCGGCGAGGTACTCACCCCGTCAGTGGTCAGTCTCGATGAAGATGACACGATTCTGGTCGGCAAAGCCGCTCGCGCTCGCCTGACCACGCATCCCGATCGCACAGCCGCTGCCTTCAAGCGCTTCATGGGCAGCGACAAGCGGATCGAACTCGGGAATCGCCACTTCAGCCCGGAAGAATTGTCGGCGCTGGTGCTCGGCTCGCTCAAACAGGACGCCGAAGCATTTCTCGGCTACCCGGTATCGGAAGCTGTAATTTCGGTGCCGGCGTATTTCAGTGACGAGCAACGCAAGCGCACCCTGTTCGCCGCCGAACTGGCCGGCCTCACCGTCACGCGCATGATCAATGAACCGACCGCTGCCGCGATGGCCTACGGGCTGCACGAGCAAAAGTTCGAGCGCACATTGATCTTCGATCTGGGTGGCGGCACCTTCGACGTCACGGTGCTGGAATACGCACTGCCGCTGATCGAAGTGCATGCCTCCACCGGCGACAACTTCCTCGGTGGCGAAGACTTCACCGCTGCGCTGTTGCAAGCCTGCCTGAAAAACTGGCAACTGGCCCCGTCAATGATCGATGCTCAAGACATGGCCAGCCTTGGCGACGCGTTGGAACAGCTCAAGTGCAAACTCGGCGAAGGCACCCAATCATTGCGCTGGCACCATGCCGACCGGTCATTTGAATGGACGCTGGACGAAGCCGCCGCCGTGAAGATCTGGGAGCCATTGCTCGCACGATTGCGCGCACCGATCGAACAGGCTCTGCGCGATGCACGCCTGAAGCCTAGGGATCTCGACAGCCTGGTGCTGGTCGGTGGCGCCACGCGGATGCCAGCGGTGCAACAGATGGTCGCCACGCTGTTCGGACGCTT
Source organism: Pseudomonas sp. IT-P260 (assembly GCF_949768395.1). Lineage (NCBI taxonomy): Bacteria > Pseudomonadati > Pseudomonadota > Gammaproteobacteria > Pseudomonadales > Pseudomonadaceae > Pseudomonas > Pseudomonas sp. IT-P260. The sequence continues at coordinate 124,825 of NZ_CATKPO010000040.1, read as the reverse complement.
GCCGTATCGGCATCTCGACCCGGACACCATCGTTGCACTCGGCGCGGCCACGCAAGCTGCGTGCAAGGCGCGAGATGGTGCGGTGGAAGAGTTGATCCTGACCGATGTCTGCCCTTACACGCTGGGGATTGCGACCATGCGCGGCAACGGTATCGACGGTGCCTTTTCGCCGATCATCGAACGTAACACCATCATCCCGACGTCACGGGTGGAGCGCTATCACACCACCCATCCCCGTCAGGCACAGATCCGCATTGCGGTCTATCAGGGCGAACGGCCGTGGGTACGTGACAACATCCTGATTGAGGCTTTCGATGTCGACTTGACGCCCTGCGAGCACATTCAGGAACTGGATGTGCGCTTCAGTTACGACATCAATGGGTTGCTCGAAGTCGACGTCACGCTGCTCGAGACCGGTGATCGCCACAGCCACAGCATTGACCGCAGCCCCACGGGGCTGGATGAACAGGCGCGAAGGGAAAGCCACAACCGGCTGTCCACACTGAAGGTCCATCCACGTGATGCATTACCCAACCGAACATTGCTGGCCCGCCTGGAGCGCGCGTGGATGCAGAGCCTCGGCACACAACGCGAAAGCATTGCCGAATGGCTTCACAGGTTCACTACGGTACTCGGCGGCCAGCAACCGTCAGAGATTGCCAGCCACCGCTCGGAGCTCAACAAGGCGCTGGATCAACTGCGCCTTTAGCCGTTGAGCCGGCGTAATGCGGCCTGCAGGCCGCCGGACAGCATATCGCTACCACCGCTGTCCGGCGGCACGCCGTAGCGGTTGGGTAATTTATCTCCCGGAAAACCGAACAGCACCAACGGCAAAAATGGCAGGACCGGTGACAGCGCCATGAATATCAATAAGGTGGGAATGCCCCGGCCCATATCGTGCAACCGGCGGAGAATGGCGACGAGCAACAGCAGGACACCGAGTAACAGGATCAGAATGCCAGAGACCGTGGTACCACTGATCAGACCCGCCACCGGCGCAATCACCACACACGCCAGGACCTGAGCAATAAAAGCCTTGCGCCCCAACCGCGACCCCAGGCGCCAGATCGCGCTCGCCGGTACCGGCTGAATATTGCTGTTGGCCAGCAATAAACGCTCGGACCAGGACAGCAAGGCACACAATGCCAGTCGTAACCCGATACTGTTCTGCACGTCATCCTTGCCCTGCTGCAATTGGCGCAGTACGCGCGTTTTCGGCACACCGGCAGCGCCATAACGAATCAGGGACTTGAGTGCGTCCAGTGCCTCATAGGCCAGCAGTTTGTCGACACCAAAATCCGTCAACACCTTGCGCGGCGGCCACACCGGCTGGCCCTTGATCAAGCCGTCGCGAAAACCTTCGAACCAGTCGTCCTCACAACTGACCGCCGCGATCGACTGCAACAAGGCACGATGCTGTTCGGCGCCCAGGCTCGGGTCGTGATAGAGCACGCCCCAGAACATCAACAAACCCAGCAGATCGTCACCGCAGGCTTCCCGGTCGCTTTCGACGCAGGTGTAAAGCAAGGTATTGGCAGGCAATCTGGCGCTGTCGAGAGCCTGTTGCACGCTGAACAATTGCTGCACCAACACACCATGAACCGGATCATCGCCTTGCAGCCATCCCAGTAAACCGTCGCAACTGCCTTGCTCACGCCGCAAGCGCTGCAACAGTGGCTGCAACCGAGCCAAAGGATGAGCAGGATTGAATGCCAGGCGCTCCAGGCACTGTGCATCAATCAACTGCAGCCAACGCCCGGGCTGCTCCAGCAACGCCAGTAAAAACAGGGTCTGGGCATTCCATTCCCATGTGGCCTGCCCCAAGCCAACCGGCGGCAATTCAATACCGCGAAGGCTTAACTGCAGCAGCAGATCGAGTTCGGACAAGTCGCAGTCGTCTTTGACGGCGCTCAGGCTGAACGCTTCGGCCATTCGCTCCAGCGCGGCGGCGCTGTAGGGCCGCAAGCGTCGCAGCCACAAACGACAGACCTTGTGCGTTTCGCCTTTTGTCAGCACCTCGGGCAAGTTCCGCGAAATCGCGTCCGCCTCGCAGAAAGCGTCCATCGCCTGCGCAATCGGGGCACTGCTCAACCAGCGCAGATGCTGCCCGGCCTGATGTTTGAAACCGACCATCACCAGGCTTTCGAGCGCATCGACCGGCAGCGGCGCATCCAGAATCTGCTGCAGCAACGCTGAATCCCCCCGATGCAACGCCCACGCGTGTCGGTACAGTTGCAACAATCGGCTGTCGGCATTTTCGCCCAACAACTGTGCTAGCAATGGGAGTTCATCGCCCGTCATGCGCCAGTCGACAAAGCTCTGCGCCAGACTATCAAGCTGCAACTGCCCGACATCCAGCCAACGATTCAGCGTCTCCGGGCGCTGTGACGGACTGCCATAGACCTGGCACTCATCCCCGAGATCCTCGGACCAGTCAGCGCAGTCCTGCAGACGATCGAATGCCTGAATCAGCAGCGGTAGAAAGGTCGGCTGTCGCTTGGCACACAGTTCCAGCAGACGGCTTTCAGCCATCGGATGACGATGTTCGCTCCACAGCCGGATCCAGCAAGGCAATGCATGATCGTCCCGGCCCAACAAGCTGTTCTGACACGCAAGCAAGTACAGCCAGTCCACATCATCCGGAGCTGCAAGTTGCTGCTCGACACAGCACTGCAAAAATGTCGACGCAGCGATTCCCGCTTGAGTGAATTGCACCAGCAAGCGCTTGATGAACACAGCATCATCCGGCAACGGCAAGCACGTGTGCTGACTGGCGAAGTCGGCGAACTCATGGAGGGGGCGCTGAGAGAAGATGAAGTCGAGACTACGGGCGTACCACAGCGATTCAGTCTGCGCAGCCTCTGACCAGGCGCTCATCAGATCCGTGTCGAATGGGTCGGGCGTTTCGATTCGCTGCAGAAAGGCTTCCACCCGGTGTGCATCGTCGAACTCCAGATCGAGCAACTGTCGATCCCAGGCCATTCGCCTGGCCAACAGGTTCGCGCAACGGTAGGACAACGGACCGGCACCCGCCATCCGGTGGTAGAGCCCCCAACTGAGCTCATCCAGTTCATCCAGTGACAATTCATCCAGTGCCTGAACAAATGCCTGCCATGCCGCGAAATTGAACCGCCGCGCGGGATCATCAAGCAGCTCGCAGAAATTCACAAACACCTGAGGGATCGCGACGATCTCCTGCTCTGTCTCTTCGGACTGTTCTTCGGACTCGTCCTCCTCTTCCTCACGCGCCAGACGCATCGCGTTTTCGTAAGCCATGCGCAACGCCTGAAAGCCCTCCGGATCGGTCTCTGGATGATGCGCCGGCAGGCGTGCGCGGTAGGCATTGCGAATCAGGGTTTCGTCAGTAGTAGGCTCGATGCCCAGTCGGATCCAGCAACTCATGACCAGTCGAACTCCTTGAGCGATGCCGGCCGTGGCGACAGCTCAATTTCCATGTGCCAAGGCAAATCAGCCAGAAAGTGCGGAATATTCTGCGCAAGGCCACGAGTAATCCGCAGGTTATGGGCGCTGTTGCCCTGTCGGTCCAGCTCGCAAGCCAGCTCGTCATCGCTGGCGCTCAGGCAGCACCAAAAAGTCCGCCCCACCACAAAACCATTGAAATAATCCATCCAGCTGCCGTAGTGAAATTGCGCCCTGATGGCCAAGCGACTGTGCAGCCAGTTGCTCTCGACCAAATCGATCCACTGATTGCGTACCGCACACCGCAGTAGAAACCCCATCCGCCCATAATCCCAGGACAAAATCCCCCCAGGACCGCAACTGCCGAACGTACGGCTGGCGAATTCATGCAGGACACGCTCGCGGGGGCTCAATTCTTCGAGCAACGCCTGCCATTGACTCGGCAGACAACGCTGCCAAGCCAGATAGGCACCGCTGAGGTGCTTGGCATGGCCGTCATCGGTCATCCATTCGAGCATGTCGAACAATTGCCGCCGATCATCGATCCCCCAGCTGTCTTTCAGATCGATGTAGTGGTCGTCGCAGAACGCGGGGTCGTCGTACCCGGCGCCGGTATTGAGCGCAGCCATTGGTGCAGAAAGGGCGCACAGCCAGCGCTGTTGAATCTCGTCCATGAAAAAAGACTCCAGGCCGACCGCCAAGGAGTGGGGCCGGCAAAACTGCGGCGGATTGTAGAGAAACCGCTGTCAGGGGCAAAGTCGAACAGCGCTTTTCTTGCGCCCACAAAAAAGGCCCCGACGGATCGGGGCCTTCATTCAGCGGCTCAGCGCCTGTTCAGGCATTTTGTGTCTGCACGTGAATCAGTGCTGCAGAACCGGCTTTTGCGCTCCGTTGATCGGGATGCGCTTGGCTTTCGCTTCTTCCGGGATCACCCGCAACAGGTCGATGCTCAACAGACCGTTGCTCAGATCGGCGGCTTTGATCTCGATGTGATCGGCCAGGCGGAAGGACAGCTTGAAAGCCCGCTGGGCAATGCCTTGATGCAGGAAGGTCACGCCTTCGTTGGCATCACGCTTGCCGCCACTGATGGTCAGCACACCCTTCTCGACTTGCAGTTCCAGGTCTTCTTCCTGGAAACCGGCGGCCGCCACGACGATGCGGTATTGATCGTCACCGTGTTTTTCCACGTTATAGGGTGGGTAGGTGCTGCCTGGCTCGTTGCGTAGCGCGGTTTCGAACAGGTCGTTGAAACGGTCGAAACCCACCGAAGAACGGAACAGTGGTGCCAGGGAAAATGCAGTACTCATGGTTCAAATCTCCTGAAAACAATCAGCAAGTTTTTGTGTCTCCGCGACCCGAATTCGGCATCGCGTAACCCTTAGATAGGGACCGCCAAAATGATTTCAAGAGATTATTTGAAGATTTTTTTCAGGCCGCTTCGGCGACCGGCAAACCCAGTAAACGCGAGACCTGGTCCGGTTCCGTCTCGCGACGCAGCACAGTAAACAGCTCGGTAGCTTCGGGATAATTGCGCGTCAGCATCGCCAGCCACTGCTTCAATCGACCCGGCGATTGACGTGCAGTCATCTGCGCCTTGGCTTGCAGCCAGAAGTCCTGAATCAGCGGCAGCAACTCAACCCAGCTCATCTCGACCACGTCTTCACCAGCGCGCGCGGCGGCGATCTGCTTTGCCAGATCCGGGCGCGATACCAGACCGCGTCCGAGCATGATGTCTTCGACGCCGCTGATCTCGCGACAGCGGCGCCAGTCTTCGACGCTCCAGATATCGCCATTGGCGAACACCGGCACCTTGACCACGTCCTGCACCCGCGGAATCCACTCCCAATGCGCCGGCGGCTTGTAGCCATCGACCTTGGTGCGGGCGTGAACCACGATGTGCTCGGCGCCGCCCTCGGCCAGCGCCGTGGCGCAGACCAGTGAGCCATCCGGGCTGTCGAAACCCAGGCGCATCTTCGCGGTGACCGGGATGTGCGCCGGCACGGCGCGACGCACGTGCTCGACGATGCTGTTGAGCAGTTCCGGCTCCTTGAGCAGCACCGCCCCGCCCCGGGACTTGTTGACGGTCTTGGCCGGACAGCCGAAGTTCAGGTCGATGACTTCCGAGCCGAGTTCGCAGGCCAGCGCCGCGTTTTCCGCCAGACACACCGGATCGGAACCCAACAATTGCACGCGCAGCGGCACGCCGGAACGGGTGCGGGCGCCGTTGAGCAGCTCCGGGCCGAACTTGTGGAAATAGGCCGGGGTGAGCAACTGATCGTTGACCCGAATGAATTCGGTCACGCACCAGTCGATGCCGCCAACGCGGGTCAGCACGTCGCGCAGGATGTCGTCGACCAACCCCTCCATGGGCGCCAGGGCAATTTGCATGGGAAAAACACTACTCAGGAAGAAAAAACGTGCGGCAGTTTACTGGATTAAGCCGGTTAAACCCACGACCACCTGTAGGAGCTGCCGCAGGCTGCGATCTTTTGACTTTGATTTTTAAGGATCACAATCAAAAGATCGCAGCCTTCGGCAGCTCCTACAGGGATCGGGTCAGGCTGGGGACAGGATCGCCGGGCCGTAACCCTCGATGAACTCCGCCGGCATGCGCTTGGGTTTGCCGGTGGACAGTTCAATGCAGACGAAGGTGGTCTGGGCGCGCAACAGGGTGACGTTGTCGCTGGGGCGGATCAGCTGGAAGTGCCGGGTCATTTTCAGACGCTGATCCCAATCGACGATCCAGGTGGCCAGTTGCAGTTCGTCGCCTTCGTAGGCCGCCGCCAGGTAATCGATTTCGTGCCGCACCACGGCCATCGCCCGATCCAGGCGCCGGTACTCGACCAGATCCAGCCCCAGACGCTGCGAGTGGCGCCAGGCGCAGCGTTCGAGCCAGGTCACGTACACCGCGTTGTTGGCGTGGCCCAACCCGTCGATGTCCTCGGCGCCTACTTGAAGATCAATGGTGAACGGCGTTGCCCGATCCCAGCCCATGCCCCACTCCCGGTCAGATGATTCAACCGGGGCAGTGTAACGGATGTCAGGCCGATTGCCGCGCTTGAAGGCTGCGCCCCGCCAACAGTGATAACACGCCATCAACCACCCGAGGGTCGGCCAGCACGCGCTGGTGACCGCCGCTTTCCAGGCGCAGCAGGCGACTGTCGAACCATGATTCGTGGATCAATTGCGATTCTTTGACCGAGACGAAATTGTCGTCCTCGGCATGCACGATCAGGCCCGGCATATCCAATTGATAGTGCGCGACATCGAGGGTGGCGGCGCGCATGCCGACGTCCTGCTCGACCTGACGGATGAAGGCGGATCGTGCCCGCGGCGGCATGCCGACGTAGCGGGCGAAACCACGCAACACTCCAAGGATCCGTGCGGGCGCCGCGATGCTGACCAGGGTTTCGGTACGCAGCCCCAGTTGCACCGCGAGCATGGCACTGGCGCCGCCCATGGAGTGGCCGATGACGGCTTGCAGCGGTGGCAGTTCGGCGGCTGCTTCGAGCATGGCGCGGGCGAACAGTACGACGTTGGCTTCACGCCCCGGCGAACGACCATGAGCCGGACCATCAAGGGCAACGACGGTGTAACCGGCCTCGACCAGCGCTGTGATCAACGCCGCAAATTGCGTGGGTCGCCCTTCCCAGCCGTGCATCAGCAGCACCGCCGGGCCTTGGCCCCAGCGAAGCGCCGACAGGCCAAAGCGCAAAGTGATGCGTTCGGAGCTCGCCAGCAGCGGCAGCTCCCAATCGCGCAGCGGCAACGTGCGCGGCGTCATGAACGCTGCGCGCATTTTGCTCGCTACCCGCTTTGGTGCAATCCAGCCCAAGGTGCCATTAACGCCACGAACCCACTTCAACGTGTTCATCGCTCTCTCCTCAGGCGTATTGCCTTCAGGTCAACGCACCGCCGACTTGGCAGCGCGCAGCAATCGATCGGATAAATCGCCCGGGCCCAACGCGCGCGCCAGCGCCAGACCACCCACCATCAAGGCCACATCGGCCAATGCCTTGTCGGTGTCCTCGGGGCTGGACGCCAACTGCGCAATCATCAGTTCCAGGTGTTCGTTCAGTGCGATGCGGAAGGACTCCGGCAGACGCCCCAATTCGCCAATGGACGCCGGAATCGGACACGCCGAATCGCTGGAATCACGGTGCTTGCGTGACAGATAGAACGCAGCGACCAGGGCGCGACGCTCTTCGCCGGTCAGCTCGGCGTCCATGTCGGCAATCAGGTCGCGTCGACGGCTGAGCAGTTGCTTGAACGCTTCGAGCATCATGGCGTCCTTGCTTTCGAAGTGCGCGTAGAAACCACCAACAGTCAGGCCGGCGGCACCCATCACTTCGCCTACGCTTGGATCCGCCGGACCCCGCTGCATCAGCGCAGCACTGGCAGCCTTGAGGATGCGTTCGCGGGTTTGAGCTTTTTTATCGTTCATCGTTGCCTCCGAATATTACGACTAGAATATTATTCGCATAATAATATTCTGCAAGTCGAGGATATGACCGCTGGTCTGAAGCACAGTGTAAGGAAAATGGAGAGTTGGCCAAACGCCAGACAAACAAAAGGGCCATTCAATAATTGAATGACCCTTATAAATCCCGCAGAGCGGGTAATCGTGGCGTCCCCTAGGGGACTCGAACCCCTGTTACCGCCGTGAAAGGGCGGTGTCCTAGGCCACTAGACGAAGGGGACACAAACCCTTCTATACAGCTGATCAGTGCTGAGATCTGATCTGATTCAAGGCCGGTGTGGCCAGACCTTGAACTGTAAAATTGGTGGAGCTAAGCGGGATCGAACCGCTGACCTCCTGCATGCCATGCAGGCGCTCTCCCAGCTGAGCTATAGCCCCAGATTTTTCGCCTCGCGGCGGAGCGACATCTTGCAACATCGCTTCTGTAAAACTGGCGTCCCCTAGGGGACTCGAACCCCTGTTACCGCCGTGAAAGGGCGGTGTCCTAGGCCACTAGACGAAGGGGACGCAAACCCTTCCATACAACTGATCAACGCTGAGTGTTGATCGCTTCGGAGCCGGTGTGGCCAGGCTTCGAAGTGTAAATTGGTGGAGCTAGACGGGATCGAACCGTCGACCTCTTGCATGCCATGCAAGCGCTCTCCCAGCTGAGCTATAGCCCCTCATCGTTGATGTCATCACTGAGGACGGGGCGAATCTTAAGGGCGTATCGAAAGCCTGTCAAACTTATTTTTGAAAAATTTCAAAGTTTTTTGTCGGCATAACAATCACTTACCGCCCTCCCCCCGAAAATCCGGGAGGTTTACGCACACCGTCGACCTTTAGGAGCTGGCGCAGACTGCGGTCTTTTGCCGTTGGTCTTTAGAAGCAAGAGCAAAAGATCGCAGCCTTCGGCAGCTCCTACACAAGCCGCAAGCGCTTAGGCGATAGCGCCCAGCAGCTTTTCCCACTCTTTGTTTTCTTTCTTGGACACGCCGCCCAGCAGGTCAATCGCCTGGCGCAGACGGAAACGGGTCAGGTCCGGGCCGAGGATTTCCATCGCATCGAGCACCGACACCGAACTGGCCTGCCCGGTGATCGCGGCAAACATCAGCGGCATCGCGTCACGCAGCTTCAGCTCAAGGGATTCGACTACCGCCTGAATCGTCGCGGTGATGCTGTCCTTCTCCCACTGACGCAGGCTTTCCAGCTTCCACAGGATCAACTGCATCAACTGACGCACCTGATCGCCCGAGAGCTTTTTCGACTCGAACAGCTTGGCATCCGGATTGACACCACCGGCAAAGAAGAACCCGGCCAACGGTGCAACCTGGCTGAAGGTTTCCACGCGGCCCTGGACGTGCGGCGCGATCTTCATCATGTATTCGGAATTGAACGCCCATTTCTGCACGCGCGCGGCGAACTCTTCCACCGGCAGGTCACGCAGCCACTGGCCGTTGAGCCACGACAGTTTCTCGATATCGAAGATCGGCCCGCCGAGGGACACACGCTTGAGGTCAAAGTTGTCGACCATTTCCTGCAGCGAGAACTTCTCGCGCTCGTCGGGCATCGACCAGCCCATGCGACCGAGGTAGTTGAGCATCGCTTCGGGCATGAAGCCCATGCGCTCGTAGAAGGTCACCGAGGTCGGGTTCTTGCGTTTGGACAGCTTGCTCTTGTCCGGGTTACGCAGCAGCGGCATGTAGCACAGCTCCGGTTGTTCCCAGCCGAAGTATTCGTACAGCAGGATCAGTTTCGGCGCCGACGGCAGCCATTCTTCGCCGCGCAGCACGTGGGTGATGCCCATCAGGTGGTCGTCGACCACGTTGGCGAGGAAGTACGTCGGCAGGCCGTCGGTCTTCATCAGCACTTGCATGTCCATGCGATCCCACGGGATCTCGACATCGCCGCGCAGCATGTCCGGCACCACGCAGACGCCTTCGGTCGGCACCTTCATGCGGATCACGTGCGGCTCGCCAGCGGCCAGACGCGCCGCGACCTCTTCCTTGGACAGCAGCAGCGCGCGGCCGTCGTAACGCGGGGTTTCGCCGCGCGCCATTTGTTCGGCGCGCATCTGGTCCAGTTCTTCAGCGGTGCAGAAGCATGGGAACGCATGGCCCATGTCCACCAGTTGCTGGCAATACTTCTGATAGATATCGCCACGCTCGCTCTGCCGATAAGGACCGTGCGGGCCGCCGACGTCCGGGCCTTCGCTCCAGTCGATGCCCAGCCAGCGCAGGGCGTCGAAGATCTGCTGCTCGGACTCGCGGGTCGAGCGCAACTGGTCGGTGTCTTCGATGCGCAGGATGAACTCACCGCCATGCTGCTTGGCAAAGCAGTAGTTGAACAATGCGATGTAAGCGGTACCTACGTGGGGGTCCCCGGTAGGCGATGGCGCGATGCGAGTGCGGACGGTGGTCATGGCATGTCTCGAAAAGAATGAAAAGCAAAACAATCAAGCGGCGAATGGTAACAGGCGACACCCGCCCCGCTCCAGCGGGCAGGGCATTTAAGCCAAGTTTGCGGCTGGAACGCCCATAGAGCGTGGCGAATGGCCGAATATCGGTCGACGGCATTTACCGTTTATCGGCTTCGTGCCAGATTCGTCCCCTGATAACTTTCCTTACAATTCCTCGACTACAGTTTGCCCATGCCTGCCCAACTCAAGCGTCGCCTGTTCGTTTTCCTGCTGCTGGTTCTGTTGATTGCCGGGGGCTTCTTCGCCCATTGGTTTTTCAAGGGACGCTTTTATGAAAGCACCGACAATGCCTATGTCCAGGGCGAGATCACCCGCGTTTCCAGCCAGTTGAGCGCGCGCATCGACGAAGTGCTGGTGCAGGACAACCAGCACGTGGAAAAAGGCCAGTTGCTGGTGCGCCTCGAACCCAATGATTTCCGCCTGGCCGTGGATCGCGCCAGCGCCGCCCTCGCCACCCGCGAAGCCGAGCGCTTGCAGGCGCAAAGCAAACTGACTCAGCAATCGAGCCTGATCGCCGCCAGCGACGCGCAAGTGGCCGCCTCCCAGGCATCGCTGGGTCGCTCGCAGATAGACCTGTCTCGCGCTGAAGCCCTGCGCAAGCCTGGTTTTGTGTCCGAGGAACGGGTCACCACCCTCTCCGCCGACAATCACATTGCCCGCTCGCAAGTGGCCAAGGCTCAGGCCGATGCGCAGAGCCAGCGCCAGCAGGTCAACGCACTGACCGCCGAGATCAAACGTCTCGACGCGCAGATCGCCAACGCCCGCGCCGATCTGGCCCAGGCCGAACTCAACCTGACCCGCAGCGATATCCACGCGCCGATCAGCGGCATGGTCGGCCAGCGTGCCGCGCGCAACGGCCAAGTGGTGCAGGCCGGCGCGTACCTGCTGTCGATCGTCCCGGACGAAGACATCTGGGTGCAGGCCAACTTCAAGGAAACCCAGATCGGCCACATGGTCCCCGGCCAAAAAGCCGAACTGACTTTCGACGCCTACAGCGACACGCCGATCGAGGCGCGTGTCGACAGTCTGTTCGCCGCTTCGGGTGCGCAGTTCAGCCTGTTGCCGCCGGATAACGCCACCGGCAACTTCACCAAAGTCGTGCAGCGGATTCCGGTGAAATTGACGTTCAAGGCTGACAATCCGTTGCATGGCAAGATCCGTCCGGGCATGTCGGTCACCGCCACCGTGAACATCAAAGACGCCCCAGACGATGGCCGGTGATCAACTGATCCGCCCGGTCGGCGAACCGACCCGGCGGGACTGGATCGCGGTGATGAGCGTGATGCTTGGCGCCTTCATGGCAGTGCTCGACATTCAGATCACCAACTCTTCGCTCAAGGACATTCAGGGCGCGCTGTCGGCGACACTGGAAGAAGGCTCGTGGATTTCCACCTCCTATCTGGTGGCGGAAATCATCATGATTCCGCTGACCGCGTGGCTGGTGCAGTTGCTCTCGGCACGACGGCTGGCGGTGTGGGTGTCGCTGGGGTTTCTGGTGTCATCGTTGCTGTGCTCGATGGCCTGGAGTCTTGAAAGCATGATCGTCTTTCGCGCCATGCAGGGCTTCACCGGCGGTGCGCTGATCCCGCTGGCGTTCACCCTGACCCTGATCAAACTGCCCGAACATCATCGCGCCAAAGGCATGGCGATGTTCGCCATGACCGCGACCTTCGCCCCGTCCATCGGCCCGACCCTCGGCGGCTGGCTCACGGAAAACTGGGGCTGGGAATACATCTTCTACATCAACATCCCGCCGGGGCTGATCATGATTGCCGGGCTGATGTACGGTCTGGAGAAGAAAGAAGCGCACTGGGAGCTGCTGAAAAGCACCGACTACACCGGGATTCTCACCCTCGGTGTCGGCCTCGGTTGCCTGCAGGTGTTTCTTGAAGAGGGCCACCGCAAGGACTGGCTCGAATCGAACCTGATCGTGACACTCGGCAGCATCGCCCTCCTCAGCCTGATCACCTTCGTCATCGTGCAGGTCTCCAAACCCAACCCGCTGATCAACCTCGGCATCCTGCGCAATCGCAACTTCGGCCTGTCGAGCATTTCCAGCCTGGGCATGGGTGTCGGCTTGTATGGCTCGATTTATCTGCTGCCGCTGTATCTGGCGCAGATCCAGAACTACAACGCCCTGCAAATCGGCGAAGTGATCATGTGGATGGGCGTGCCGCAGCTGTTCCTGATTCCGCTGGTGCCGAAGCTGATGAAGTTCGTTTCACCGAAGTGGCTGTGCACCCTGGGCTTCGGACTGTTTGGGCTGGCGAGTTTTTCGTCGGGAGTGCTCAACCCGGATTTCGCCGGGCCGCAGTTCAATCAGATCCAGATCATCCGGGCGCTGGGCCAGCCGCTGATCATGGTGACCATTTCGCTGATCGCCACTGCTTACATCCTGCCGCAGGACGCGGGATCGGCGTCGAGCCTGTTCAACATCCTGCGCAACCTCGGCGGCGCAATCGGCATTGCCCTGCTCGCCACGCTGCTGGATGCACGGACCAAGACTTACTTCGATTATTTGCGTGAGGCGGTGGTGCCGACCAATCCGCAAGTGGCTGAGCGGCTGGCGTCGATGACCGACCGCTTTGGCAGTGACACGGCGGCGTTGGGCAAGTTGAGCGAGATCGTGCATCAGCAGGCGCTGATCATGGCCTACAACGATGCGTTTCACTTTGTCGGGATTGCGCTGGGGGTCAGCATGTTGGCGATTTTGTTGACCAAAAAATTGCCAGAGGGGCTGAAGGCTGGGGAAGCGCATTAAACTGAACACAACCCTGTAGGAGCTGCCGAAGGCTGCGATCTTTTGCTTTTGATTGTAAAAAACAAGATCAAAAGATCGCAGCCTCCGGCAGCTCCTACAGGTTTAGCATCAGGCTTCAAACCGCCAAAAGCCGCTCACGCAGTTTGGCAATCTCATCGCGCATCTGCGCCGCCGCCTCAAATTCCAGATCCCGCGCCAGTTGATACATCTTCTCTTCCAGCGCGCGAATGCGTTTGGTGATTTCGCTCGGCGAGCGCAGTTCGGCTTCGTACTTGGCGTTTTCTTCGGCAGCCTTGGCCATGCCCTTGCGCTTCTTGCTGCGCGAGCCGGGCACGGTGGCGCCTTCCATGATGTCGGCGACGTCCTTGAACACCCCTTTGGGCGTGATGCCGTTGGCGAGGTTGAAGGCAATCTGCTTGTCGCGACGACGCTCGGTCTCGCCAATCGCCCGCTCCATCGAACCAGTGATGCGGTCGGCGTAGAGAATTGCCCGGCCATTGAGGTTGCGCGCGGCCCGGCCGATGGTCTGGATCAGCGAGCGTTCGGAACGCAGGAAGCCTTCCTTGTCGGCGTCAAGAATCGCTACCAGCGACACTTCCGGCATGTCCAGACCTTCACGCAGCAGGTTGATCCCCACCAGCACATCGAAGGTGCCCAAGCGCAGATCGCGGATGATCTCGACCCGCTCGACGGTGTCGATGTCCGAGTGCAGATAACGCACGCGCACGCCGTGGTCGGCGAGGTAATCGGTGAGGTCTTCGGCCATGCGTTTGGTCAGCGTGGTGACCAGCACCCGCTCCTCGACCGCCACGCGTTTGGTGATTTCCGAGAGCAGGTCATCAACCTGGGTCAGCGCCGGGCGCACTTCAACCTGCGGGTCGACCAGACCGGTCGGACGCACCACTTGCTCGACCACGCGCCCGGCATGCTCGGCCTCGTAGTTGCCCGGCGTCGCCGAGACGAAAATCGTCTGCGGGCTGACCCCTTCCCACTCGTCAAAACGCATCGGCCGGTTGTCCAGTGCCGATGGCAGACGGAAACCGTATTCGACCAGCGTTTCTTTACGCGAACGGTCGCCCTTATACATCGCGCCGACTTGCGGCACGCTGACGTGGGATTCGTCGATCACCAGCAAGGCGTCGGCCGGCAGGTAGTCATAGAGCGTTGGCGGCGCGGCGCCGGCAGGACGCCCGGACAGGTAGCGCGAGTAGTTTTCGATGCCATTGCAGTAACCCAGTTCGAGGATCATTTCCAGGTCGAACCGGGTGCGCTGCTCCAAACGCTGGGCTTCCACCAGTTTGTTGCTGCTGCGCAGGTATTCGAGACGTTCCTGCAGCTCGACCTTGATCCCCTCGATGGCGTCGAGCAGGGTCTCGCGCGGCGTCACGTAGTGACTCTTCGGATAGAAGGTGAAGCGCGGCATCTTGCGGATGACTTCGCCGGTCAGCGGGTCGAACGCGGAAATGCTCTCGACCTCGTCATCGAACAGCTCGATGCGGATCGCTTCCAGATCGGATTCGGCCGGATAAATGTCGATCACGTCGCCGCGCACGCGGAACGTTGCCCGGGCAAAATCCATGTCGTTGCGGGTGTATTGCAGGTCGGCCAGGCGCCGCAGCAAAGCGCGCTGATCGAGTTTGTCGCCGCGATCGACATGCAACACCATCTTCAAATAGGTTTCCGGACTGCCCAAACCGTAGATGCACGACACCGTGGTGACGATGATCGCGTCCTTTCGCTCGAGCAACGCCTTGGTCGCGGACAGACGCATCTGCTCGATGTGATCGTTGATCGACGCGTCCTTCTCGATGAAGGTGTCGGACGACGGCACATAGGCTTCGGGCTGGTAGTAGTCGTAGTAGGAAACGAAGTATTCGACGGCGTTGTTCGGGAAGAACGCCTTGAACTCGCCATACAGTTGCGCGGCGAGGGTCTTGTTCGGTGCCAGCACCAGCGTCGGGCGCTGTACCTGCGAGATGACATTGGCGATGCTGAAGGTCTTGCCCGAGCCGGTCACACCGAGCAGCGTCTGGTGCGCCAGCCCGGCTTCGATGCCCTCGACCAATTGGCGGATCGCTTCTGGCTGATCGCCGGCGGGCTCGAAGCGGGTGACTAGCTGGAATTCGGACATACACACCTCTGGGATCGCGGCTCGCGCAGAAAACAGCCGAGCCGCGGGGATGACCGCAAACGACCGTTGTCGCCCAAGGAAAAACGAAGATTGTGCTCAATGTGGAGCCGATTGCCTCGCCTTTCAAGGCAAACGTCCTACATCCGGTAAAGTCTCTGACAGAGTCAATCGACTAACGGTCAAGAAATAATCGGAAAAACTTGCCGGAAAAGCTGAATCGCCTGTCGCCATTGCTCAGTAATGGCCTCTATACTAGCTCCCCGTTTGTGCACCGCTCTAGTGCATTCGGCTGGAGCGCGACACGTCCCTCCACTCTCCATTCAGAGCCGCCGTAATAATGAGCCTGTTCTCCGCTGTCGAAATGGCACCCCGCGATCCAATCCTGGGCCTCAACGAAGCATTCAACGCCGATACCCGGACCACCAAGGTCAACCTGGGTGTAGGTGTTTACTGCAACGAAGAGGGGCGAATTCCCCTGCTGCGCGCGGTGATCGAAGCCGAAACCATTCGCGCTGCCCAGCACGCCTCCCGTGGCTACCTGCCGATCGACGGCATCGCCGCCTACGACCAGGCCGTGCAAAAGCTGCTGTTCGGTAACGATTCGCCGCTGATCGCTGCCGGTCGCATCGTCACCACTCAGGCTGTCGGCGGGACCGGCGCACTGAAAATCGGTGCCGACTTCCTCAAGCAACTGCTGCCGAACGCCGTCGTGGCGATCAGCGACCCGAGCTGGGAAAACCACCGCGCGCTGTTCGAAACCGCTGGCTTCCCGGTGCAGAACTACCGTTACTACGACGCTGCCACCCACGACGTGAACCGTGCCGGCATGCTCGACGACCTCAATGCCCTGCCGAACGGCTCGATCGTTGTGCTGCACGCCTGCTGCCACAACCCGACCGGCGTCGACCTGACCCCGACCGACTGGAAGAACGTGCTGGACGTGGTCAAGGCCAAAGGTCACGTGCCGTTCCTCGACATGGCTTACCAGGGTTTCGGCGACGGTATCGACGAAGACGCCGCGGCTGTGCGTCTGTTCGCTGAATCGGGCCTGACTTTCTTCGTTTCGAGCTCGTTCTCCAAGTCGTTCTCGCTGTATGGCGAGCGCGTGGGCGCCCTGTCGATCGTCAGCGAATCGAAAGAAGAAAGCGCGCGCGTGCTGTCGCAAGTCAAGCGCGTGATCCGCACCAACTACTCCAACCCGCCGACTCACGGTGCCAGCGTTGTCGCCGCCGTGTTGAACAGCCCGGAACTGCGCGCCCAGTGGGAAGCCGAACTGGCAGAAATGCGTCTGCGCATTCGCGGCATGCGCGAGCAGATGGTCGCCCTGCTGGCCGAGAAAGCCCCACAGCGTGACTTCAGCTTCGTCGGCCGTCAGCGCGGCATGTTCTCCTACTCCGGCCTGACCACCGAACAGGTGCATCGCCTGCGCAACGAGTTCGGCATTTACGCCCTGGACACCGGCCGCATCTGCGTCGCGGCACTGAACCAGAGCAACATCAAAGCGGTAACGGATGCGATCGTTCAGGTCATCTGATTGCGCTTTGTCATGAAAAACGGGAAGCCTTGAGGCTTCCCGTTTTTTATTTGTCCGAAGGAATGCAACATTCCCTCTAAACTGCACACAAATCTGAATTGTGGGAGCGAGCCTGCTCGCGAATGCGGTGGGTCAGTCGCCATTGTTGGTGGCTGACAGCATTCGCGAGCAGGCTCGCTCCCACAGGTTTCATATACATCCAGGAATTCTGTGAGAACCCAAATGAAAAACGACAACCTGCGCGCCGACCGTGACGACCTGGATGACTTCATCCCCCGCGCCCCGGCCAGACGCGAAAAAAGCCTGGTGCTGCAAGTCGCCGCCGGGGTGTTTCTCGGCGGTCTCGCCCTGTGGCTGGTGCAACTGGCGGCCACCGCGGCGTACGCCAAATTACTGCTCGGAACGATTACCTTCGGCAGTTAAGCCAGTTCGCTCGCGCGCTGACTCGCGGCATCGTCATACACGACGTACAGCGATTCGGCGATCTGGCTTTTGATCGCCTTGGTGCTTTCCAGGCCGAGCACGAAACCTTCGGCTTTGCCGCCAGCGCGATTGAGTTCCTCAGTTGTACCGGCCTGAGTGATTGCGTCGAAGAGTTTCTCGGCGTGGGGGCCAACGCCCTTGGGCAGACTGATTTGCGCGATGCTCATGCGAGCACCTCGTTGTTGCGGATTGCAGGCTTCATGGCGCGTACCTTTTCGGCGAATGGCCGGCAGCGCGTGTGACCACTTCCGGGGCCCCATGGTAGACCGCCGATGGTTTTCTGGTAACCGCCAATCACTGACAAATCACCGTCCGTCCTGCCTACACCTGAAAATTTACATCCATTGCTTGACTTCTCTTTTTGAATCAGTAACATACGCACCAATTCCGCAATAGCTCAGTTGGTAGAGCAAATGACTGTTAATCATTGGGTCCCTGGTTCGAGTCCAGGTTGTGGAGCCAAATAGCAAAGCCCCTGAATCGAAAGATTCAGGGGCTTTTTTGTGGGCGCTCGAAAGTCCAAAAGATCAAAAGATCGCAGCCTGCGGCAGCTCCTACATTTGGAATGCGCTCCCCCTGTAGGAGCTGCCGCAGGCTGCGATCTTTTGCTCTTCAAACCAAAAAGGCCGATCTGTCTCACAACAGATCGGCCTTTTTCATCCAGTCAGCACTTAAACATGCTCGCTGCTCTTCACATGGGTCTTCGGCGCCCCATGCCCATGATCGTGGTCATCAGGCTCGACCACCGGCACTTCTTTGCCATCGCAATCGTGCAGCTTGCCGTCGCTGAAGTAGTCACCCTCACGCAGCGCCGCCAGGTCGCGATAACGCAGAGTGCGCTCTTCCGCAGCCGCAAACACCGACTGCTGATCCGAGTTGCCGGCAGTGAAGTGGTTGAAGGTCAGGTTCAGCACAATCGCCATGATCGCCGACGAGCTGATGCCCGAGTGGAAAATGGTCGCGAACCAGCTCGGGAAATGATCGTAGAAGTTCGGCGCGGCAATCGGGATCATGCCGAAGCCGATCGAGGTGGCGACGATGATCAGGTTGACGTTGTTGCGGTAATCGACCTTCGACAGCGTGCGGATGCCGCTCGCCGCCACCGTCCCGAACAGCACGATACCGGCACCGCCCAGCACTGAGGTCGGCACTGCGGCAATCACCCGACCCATGAACGGCAGCAGACCGAGGATCACCAGGAAGATACCGCCGGTGGCCACCACGTAACGGCTCTTGATCCCGGTCACCGCCACCAGCCCGACGTTCTGCGCGAAGGCGCTTTGGGTGAACGATCCGAAAATTGGCGCAAACATGCTCGACAGCATGTCCGCCCGCAAGCCGTTGCCCAGGCGCTTGGAGTCGACCTTGGTGCCGATGATCTCACCGACCGCCAGAATGTCCGCCGAGGTTTCCACCAGCGTCACCATGACCACGATGCACATCGACAGGATCGCGGCGAAGTGGAAAGTCGGCATGCCGAAGTGGAACGGCGTCGGGAAGCCGAACATCGGCCCTTGAGCGACACCGGAGAAATCCGCCATGCCCAGGAACACTGCCAGCACCGTGCCGATCACCATGGCCAACAGGATCGACAGACGCGAAATGGTCGAACTGCCGACCTTGCTCAGCAGCAACACCAGCACCAGCGTCACCGCCGCCAGCCCGATGTTCTGCATGCTGCCGAAGTCCGGCGCATGGCTGTTGCCACCCATGGCCCAGCGCGCCGCCACCGGCATCAGCGTCAGACCAATGGTAGTGATCACGATACCGGTGACCAATGGAGGGAAAAACTTGGTGATTCGCGAGAACACCGGGGTGATCAGCAAGCCGATCAACGACGCGGCAATCACCGCGCCCAGCACCGACTGGAAGCCGCCCTCCCCGCCACTGCTGACGATCGCGACCATGGTCGCCACACCGGAGAACGACACGCCCTGCACCAGCGGCAACTGACAGCCAAAAAACGGTAGACCCAGGGTTTGCAGCAGTGTCGCCAGCCCCCCCGCAAACAATGAAGCAGCAATCAACAAACCAATGTCCGCCGGCGACAGCCCGGCCGCCTGGCCAATGATCAGTGGCACCGCAACGATACCGCCATACATGGTCAGAACATGTTGCAGGCCGTAAGCCATATTCGCGCCGACCCCGAGATTTTCGTCCTCGGGCCGTTGGTGTGAAACATGGGGCGTTTTCATGTGGGGGGTTCCCTGGTTTTTGTTATGCGCACACTGTATTCAATACTCGGGACAAATGTCCATAGAGTTGTATACAACTTATCGGTCACATAATGGATAGGTAGCCACCCAAGCTTCTATCTCGCCACCTCCATCTCCCACAAATCCGGCAACACATCCCTTCCTGCCCCCGGTTTTTATCGCACTAGGCTGAAGTGTCCATGGCGACCAGCGGTGCATTGGCGCCCTTTTTTATACATATAAAGTATGCATAATGAAGTCATTCGAAATTCAGTACGACAAAAGCAAGAACGCAGCCAACAAACTCAAGCACAGGGGTGTCAGCCTTGCCGAGACCGAGCCGGTCTTTCACGACGAACGCGCGCTGACGATCGAGGACAACGACCATGACGAACAGCGCTGGATCACTCTCGGCCTCGATGGCAAAGGGCGTTTGCTGGTGGTTGCGTACAGTTATCGCGAAGCCAACGTCGTACGAATCATTTCTGCACGTGTCGCCACACCGAGCGAGCGTTGCGCTTACTTTCTGGAGGCTTGAACAATGAAAGACGAATACGACTTCTCGCAGGGCAAACGCGGTGCCTTGGCGCCCGCCAAGGGCAAGACCCGCATCACCATCATGCTCGATGACGCCGTCATCGAAGCCGCCCGCAACGTGGCGGAAAACGAAGGTTTCGGTTATCAGACGGTGATCAACAACACCCTGCGCCATGCCCTGCTGGAGGCTGACAGCAAAACGCAGGAGGCCGAGCCGCCCCACTCCGGGCAATTCAAGAAAGGCATCACCGCCGCCGATCTCAAGAGCCTGGAAAAAAAGCTCTCGGCGGCGGTCGGTGAAATCCGCCGGGTACTGGAACCGGAGGCAAAGCCCTGAGATCAGTCCGGTACGAGCATCCGCGCCAGCGACTGACGCACAGGCGGCTGGTCAGGCAGGCGCAGGCCGAACTCCTGCTCCAGCACCTCGATCAACTCATCGACATCCGCCACCTCGCGCCGTTCGCTGTCGGCGCCCATGTGATGAACCGCGAAGCTGCCGTTGTTCAGAGTCCGTCGCCAGCCATCGCCGGTACGCGCAACCATCAGCCGTTTGGCGAACGGTGACTCGGGATGGGTCGAGACGTACCAGTTGCCGAGGGTGTAATCGATGTCTTCCTGGCGTTGCAGATCAAACAGGTACATCGCACGCCACTCGCCTGCGACACTGGCGCGCAGCATGTAGCCGTCGGCCTGTTTCTCGATGCGATAGGGTTCGTGCGGCGTCGGCTGTTCAGCCTCGGTATCGAGCAACAGCGGCGCAGTCGGCACCATGCCGCCAAAGCCGACATCGGTGATGTAGCGCTCGCCGTCGATGATCACCAGGCTCAAGCGATGCGTGCGGGCCGTCCAGGTGCCCTCGGGTTGCGCCAGCACCACGCGCCCGGAGATGCCACGGGCCTCGAAGCCCAATTCCTGCAGCAACGTCAGAAACAGATTGTTCAATTCGTAGCAGTAACCACCCCGGCCACCGTGGAGAACTTTCTGTTCGACCGACGCCAGATCGATCAGCACCGGTGCGCCCGTGATCGTCGACAGATTCTCGAAGGGGAAGACCCCGGTATGGCGTAACTGCAACTGCCGCAGGGTTTCCAGGGTCGGCGCCGGTGGGGCATCGAACCCCAGGCGTTGCAGGTACAACGTCGGATTAGCCAGTCGTGGCTCGCTCATTGCTCAGTCCTTTTGCATGTGGCCGCGGCTCGCTGTGCCGCTGGCCGACAGGTATACGGGATTGGGCCCCGACTCCGACAATTGATTTCGCCAATCAGCGCTACCGCCGCTTGCGCGAACCGATGCGAATCCACGTCGGTGCATGGTCGCTGGCGTGCGGTTCGTTGCGCACCCAGGCATCGACCCCGGCCTCGTGCAGGTAAGGGCTGAGTGCCGGGTTGAGCAGCAGATGATCAATGCGCAGACCGGAGTTGGTTTGCCAATGCTGGCGGAAGTAATCCCAGAACGTGTAGAGGCGATCCTCGGGATACAGATGACGCAGCGAATCCGTCCAGCCCTGATCGAGCAGCCGTTGATAACACTCGCGGCTTTCGGGCTGCAGCAGCGCATCCTTGAGCCAGGAACGCGTGTTATAGATGTCCATATCGGTGGGCACCACGTTGTAATCGCCGGCCAGCACCACCGGATGATCGCTGCTTTGCAGATCCTTGGCGTAGCGGATCAGGCGTTCGAACCAGGCCAGTTTGTAATCGAACTTCGGCCCCGGCTGCGGATTGCCGTTGGGTAGATACAGGCAGCCGACCAGCACACCATGCACCGCCGCCTCCAGATAGCGACTGTGCTTGTCGTCGGGATCGCCCGGCAGACCACGACGGCTTTCCAGCGGTTGCGCGTCGCGGGCGAGGATCGCCACGCCGTTCCATGACGCCTGCCCGTGCCAGATCGCGCCGTAACCCGCCGCCTCGAGTTCGGCAGCCGGAAATGCACTGTCCACCGACTTGAGTTCCTGCAGGCAGGCAATGTCCGGCTGCTCGCGCTTGAGCCATTGCAGCAGGTTCGGTAACCGCGCACGCAAACCGTTGACGTTGAAGGTGGCGATCCGCAGGTTTTTCATCGTCCAGGCTCCGGCGAACAAGGTGGGAAAATTGTGACTCTGTGGCGGCGCCGGTGGTTGCATCGGATCAACCGGCCGCGACTGATGATCGATACTAAAGCTCGATAACCGCTCGTCAGCCAATCGGCACCAACGGGTAAACGTGTCAGACCAACGTCAGGTAACCGCCCCTTTCTGGAGACGTACCATGACTACACGTACACTCACTTCTTTGTTGCTCGCCGGCCTGCTGGCTACGACTTCGGCTGCCAGCTTCGCGGCGAACGACAGTTCCGGTACATCGAGCACCAACCCCGACGTCAACAAAAGCACACCCAAACCGCCGGATAACACCCCAGGCGCACCGGCCGGCAGTAACGGCGCGGGTAGCCCCGGTTCTGGCAATGGCACCGGCACCAACGGCGGCGCCATGGGTTCTGGTTCGGGGGCTGGCGGCGGCACCGGTGCGGCGGGCGGCGGGACCGGCGGTGCGGGCGGTGGCTCGGGCAGCTGAACGAACCGGCGTTACGGTGAGTGATGAGGCCTGTGAGAGGGAGTTTGCTCCCTCTCCTCTGCTGGAGCGCTGAAACTTCAGCGATCCGAACGCATCAACTCGGCAACTTCCGATTCCAGCGACAACACCGCCGCGCGATTACGCCCGGCATTTTTCGCCTGATACAACGCCGCGTCGGCACGCTGGATAAATTCTTCCAGGCTGTCGTTGCCGCTGGGCACAAACGCGTAACAACCCAGGCTCACCGTGAGGTAGCCGGTCGGCGAACCGCTGTGGGTGATGCGCTTGTCCATCACACTGCGGCGGATCTGCCCGGCAATCGCCAGCGTGCCGTTGATGTCAGTGTCCGGCAGCAGCACCGCGAATTCCTCGCCACCGTAGCGCACTGCCAAGTCAGCCTTGCGCTGGCAACTGTTCTTCAGCACTTGGGCGACCTGGGTCAGGCAATGATCCCCCGCCACATGGCCGTAGGCATCGTTGTAGCGCTTGAAAAAATCAATATCGAGCATGATCAGGCCGACCGGACTCGACTGCCGTGCACCGCGGGCGAATTCGATGTCCAGCGATTGCTCGAACAGCCGCCGGTTCGCCAGCCCGGTGAGGCTGTCATGCGTCGCAATCTGCTCCAGTGCGCGCTGCGCCTTGCGCAGGTTTTTCTCGATACGCTCGCCGTCACGCACCTGACGAATGAACACCCAGCCGAACAGGCCGACACCGAGAATCACCAGCGCCACAATCACGCTGGACTGAAAGGCCCGCTCGGACCAACCCTTGAGAATCGTGTCGCGCGAAGAGGCGGACGCCACCACCAGCGGGTAAGCCGCCAACTGCCGATAGCCGTACAAACGCACCACGCCGTCGACCACTGATCTGATCATCGCCGTACCGGCCGGCGCTTCAGGCAGCAGCTTCTGATAGATCTTGCCCCGCGCCAGCGACGAGCCGATCAGGCTTTCGTCGAACGGTCGCCGGGCCAGCAAGGTGCCGTCCTTAAGGCCGAGAAACATGATGCCGTCGTCATCAATACTGAAGCTTTTGAAGAAGCGGTCGAAGTACGCCATCTTGATCCCGGCCATCAGCACGCCCTGAAAGTTGCCGGCGCGGTCGTTGATGCGCTTCGAGATCGGAATGATCCACTCACCATTTTCCCGACTGCGGATCGCCGGGCCGATGTGCGCCACGGCGGAAACGTTCTGCTGATGAAACCTGAAGTACTCGCGGTCGGCCACGCCGTTGCCCCGGGGCAGATCGGTAAACGAAGTGATGACCCACTGGCCCTCACGGTCGAACAGGTACATGCCGTGCAACTGTTCCAGTTGCTGCACCCGGCGGGCAAAGGTTTTTTGCAGGCGTGGTCGCTGCGCGGCGCCATAACCATCGTCCTCGACCCAGTCGGCGAGACTGGTGAGCACCAGATCGGCAGCCAGAAACGTGTCTTCGGCCTGCTGCGCCATGGCTCGGGTCAGGTTGGTGGAGGCGACCTGCGCGTTCGCCAGGTCCTGACGCCGCGTCTGCTCCAGCTGCAAATAAAGCAAGCCGGACAGGCACAGGCACACCGCAACGATGAACAGCGCTGCCGCCTTGCGCAACGGCAGGCGTTTAAGCGTGCCGGGAGTTTGATGCGGTTCGTGAATGGGGATTGGCAAAAACGTGTCCTGGGCAGGTACGACAGGGGCCGCAGCCCGAAACCCTTACTTTTTGTGAGCGTAGCCCACCGGGATGCGCACGGCAAACCCGCCGCGCCAACACACGCCCGCCCCGTTGTATCGGCGCGCGAGGGATTTGGATGAACGCCGCGCCGCGAATTATTTTCAGAGGTCGTTTTGCAGGTGATCGCCCTCGCGTATCTGCGCAGGGCATTCGCGCAGGGCACCAGTGGCAGCTATCGGGGTTTGTTGATTTCCCGCAGCAAATCCGCGACCGGCAGGTTCATGGTGTTTGAGTAGTAGGGTTTATAGCCATACGCGGTGACGACGACTTTGCAGGGGATTTGTTGTTTACCAAGCAGAAGGGCATTTAATTCCTGTACGGAGAGATCCTCATGCGAAGTACCGTTGTTTTGGGTCTGCCGCAAAAAAGCACTCGTCATATAGTTGAATTTACCGCTTGTCTGACTGGTTTCGTCCACCTCAATCAGTCCGTAAGCCGAGTACCTGAATCGGTTAGTGAGGGAAAAATTCTGATCATCACCAAGCGGACATTCAAACATCGTCGACGCTGCGCCCTCCCCTATACCTCTTCCGAACAAATCCAGAAGATTTACATCCGAGCCATAATGAATTTTGTAAAGCAGACCAATACTCTCCCTTTCGATTGACAGAAAGTTGAGATTCGCGGGAGGCACCGTGTGATCCTTGGCACATGACGAGCACAATAGGGCTAACAGAAGAACAGACAATCTTTTCATCAGCGATTGCTCTCTCGAATTGACTCGAACATCAAATCACTTGCCGATTTTCCTTCAGCGAGAGGTCGGGTAAACATGGCCGGAGCATTAGCGTGATTCGTGTCCATGGTGACATTAATGTCAGGCCCGCACAGCACTTGCCATTTCTCCCCAAAATCCGCCACCGAGTCGGACTGGTCTGGCTTGGAAGGCATAGCTTTAATGTTTATCCAGAAATCAGCCACTGGTGTCGGTTTATCTCCGTAGATATCGGATCCCAGCCACACCAAAGTACCTTCACCTACGGGATCGAGCGTGACGAGCATGTTGATCCTGTAGCCCCACTCCGACATTACACGGGTCAAATGCGCGCCGTTCCATCCCCCAAGGCTGTGTCCGACAATGTAGATTGGGCAAGATTTGTAGGGAATTATGTTGAGAACATTTTTTGGATGTCCTTCTTTCCCCGAACCTCGTTATACCCAAGCCATTGGGACTTGTACTTGCCTAGTTTGGTCAGGTCCAGATTACGTTTGTCGAAACCGGTCATGGCCTGGTTCACGTTCCCGAACGGTCCGGAAAAATAATAACTTTCCTTATCCCCTGCGCCGCCAATAAAATACACAATCGCCTTGGTACTCTCCACCGGCACAGGCTTGTCACTGACATCCTTCTTGTCCGTCAGCGCATGTTCCTTGTGCAGCTTGTAATTAATGCCTTTCGCGCACGTTACTGTTTCAGCCGCCATGCCTCACTCCTCCAGAAACAGCTTGATGGTTTCAGGCAGGTGCGAGCTGACCTCGTGGGTGAACCCATTAGCGTCAGACACCCCGTGTTCCAGTCGCCCATCTGCGCGCTGAATCACGTAGGGATGATTGATCATGGGCTCACCGGTCACGTCATTGACGAGTTTCAACTTGTCCGTGAAATGCACCGGCATCGGCAGCAAACCACTGAAAGGTGCCGCTGTTACCGTGTCACCAATGATGACCGTGCCGGATCCACCAATGACCACATTGCAATGCCCTCCGGTGCTGTCCAGGGTCGCGGCGTTCAAGCCATTGATAAATACCGTCGAAGAAACGCCGCCAGTAATCGGGCTGCCGCACGCTGATTTATCAGTCATTCGTGCAGCCGCCAAGCCGTCGAAATTCACGTTCGGCGAGCCACTGGCAATCGGATTGGTGCCATGTCCCGGGAGTGGGCAGGCGGTCGGATCGGTGACGCGGGCGGCGGGTTTTCCGCTCATGAACAGCTCCTTGCAGTGTTGCGGGTCATCCTTTTGGGGGCGCAAGCATGCGTGAATTTCCAGGTTGCTTCAAACCTCCAGGCAAAAAAAGGCGCCCGATCAAGGCGCCTTTTTCATTCGTGCAAACCACTCACATCAACGCGACGGCGGCACCCGT
Organism: Pseudomonas sp. IT-P260; assembly: GCF_949768395.1. Classification (NCBI taxonomy): domain Bacteria; kingdom Pseudomonadati; phylum Pseudomonadota; class Gammaproteobacteria; order Pseudomonadales; family Pseudomonadaceae; genus Pseudomonas; species Pseudomonas sp. IT-P260. The sequence continues at coordinate 98,479 of NZ_CATKPO010000040.1, read as the reverse complement.
ATATCCCCCGCCCGGCACTGGGTCTTCACGCCATTGCCGCAGGCACCGAACTGCAGATCCTTGCCCATGCACACCCGCACTTCCGAGAGCTCCGGGCCGCTGCAGATCACCGCGATGCCATTGGCCGGGATTCCCGGGTTGGCCTTGCGGAACAGGTCGGCGATTTCCTGGGCTTCGAAGTAATACGAGGAACTGAACGGTTGCAATTCTTGCGGGATTTTCACCGCGCCGACCGCTTTGTCCGCCTCATCCAGATAACCCATCGCGCCCAGACCGCTGCAAGTGCCGTGCTTGGACCATTCGTGATCAAGCAGTTTCTTGGTCGGGAACAGCGTCAGACCTTTGGTCGTCTCCGCCGCCGACAGCGTGGTCAAGGGTGGGCAGGATTCCGGCCAGCCGCCATTGGCGTATTGCGGCCACAGACCGTGCAATACGAAGCCATAACCCTTGCCGGAACATTGCACGTCATCTTTGTGAGTGAGGCAAAAGGTCGGCGACCAGGACAGCGTCAGCAGGTAGTAATCGAACTGCCCCGCCACCGCTTCCGTTTGCACCTTGCTGGCGTGCGACTGACGCGCCGAACTCAGGCCGATGCTACCGGCCGTCAGCGCGATCAGCGCCAGAATTGTAAACAGCTTTTTCATGTACCCGCTCCTTGGGACGCCTGCGTCCGTGGTTTTTGATGCTGGCCAGACTTGGCCAGCGCTGATTTCGCCATGCTTGTGTTGCAAGCGCATGACGCAAGGCAAGACCGTACGCCGTTGAAAGGTCTACGATTAACAGGCAGACATCAAACCAAGGGATCCGAAATGAGTAAAGCAGACGAACTCGCCGCCAAACTCAAGCAAACCCGGCACACCCACGCGGATGCCGCGCTGGAGATCGATTGCTGGCCGGCGCAGGTCTACGATCTGTACCACCGCATTGAGATCTGGCTGCAGCCAGTCACTGAAGTCGGCCTGAAAATCCGCCGCAATCCGACCCACGTTTGCGAAAGCTCCCCCGATGGCGAAAGCCACGATTACGCGATCGACCAACTGGTGATCGAAGCCAACCAGCAAACCCTGACCTTTGATCCAATCGCCCGGTTTACCGAGGACGGCGCCGGCCGGGTGCAGATCACCCTGCCGGATCGCAACACCTACCTGCTGCGCACCGTCGATGAACATCATGAAAGCCATTGGTGGTTGCAGACGGTGGAAACCGGGCAGGAGCTGGATGCGATTGCGCTGACCGAGAACAACCTGTTGCAGGTGGTTCAGGAAGGGTTGGGGCTTTAGGTACTCCCTGTCAAAATCGACACTGCCGGTTCAATCCGCCACACTCAACGGCCAGACTTCCTAAAGAATTCTGGCCGTTTGTCGCTACAGGACCACTAGTCCAACCCGATGGAAAACCTGACCGCATGGATGCTTTGACCGTATCGCCGCTGACGCAATTCTTTAAACGCAATTTCAAACGGGTTCTTGATTACTGGAGCCAGATCACCGTCACGCTGGGCTTCCTCGGTGCAGGGCTGGCGATCCTTGGGTTGTACGCCTACACCCGCGCGATTGGTCGTACAGACCTTTTTCTGGCCGGTAGCGATGCCAAGTCAGCGCTTGCCATCTGGCTTCTACTGATCGCGATGATCATGGTGAGCTACCTGATTGTCCTATCTTCCAGCGCCTTGCTCTACGGCGTTACCGTCTCGATGTTCGCCAAGGTCCCCGACAGACACAGTCGGATCGCGAGCTGGTTGGTGCTTCCGCTGTTCTTTGGTTTCTGCACTTTCACCATTCTGTTGTTCAGGTTCTCAAACAAACTCAGTGCCGGATATTCGATGCTGATTGTTTTTCTGGTAACCCTGCTCGTCTACTTCGCGCTTTTCCTGATCAAGCCCTTTCGTAAGATTTTCAACGAAAATACCGAAGGATGGGTGAGCTGGAGGAAAGAAGTCTTTCGACTCTTTATTGGCGGGATCGTCGGCTTTACCGTTCTATGCGCCTCACTTCCTGCCTTGCTGATCATCACCACTTACGTCGGCGAAGATACGACTGAAGCTGTATCAGCTGTTGGGCTGTTTTCCCTCGGCACACTCACTTTCAGTCTTTTCCCTGTTTTCATCTTTTACATCAGCAAGGGCCATGTTTTCTGGCGTATTACTTATGGAATCGCGGCCGCTCTGGGGTTGTTCAGCATGTATCTTGTGGCGTGGCCCGGGGCAATGCCGAGCATCACCTACGCAGCCGCCGGAAATCTGGCTATCCGTCAAATGCCGGCGCGTTTCATTCTGGATGAAAACATCAGCCTGAGCGATGTGGATAACAGACAGTGGCGCACCAGACTCAATGACAAGAAAAAGATCGAAGTCACGGCATTTCCACTGTTTGCTTTCGGCGACATCTTGCTGCTGTGCTCCAGAGATCTGCAACGCTTGAACCTGTATGACTTGCCTCGCTACACACACTTTTGCATCGCGACGCGCAACAGCAAGGTGACCCAAAAACCGTTGCGCCCCGGGCTAGCCCGTGCGCTCACCTGGCAACAGCGCGCTGAACACGTCGTGGGCTGGGAGCACTTGCGCTCAGCTGTTTTAAAACCCATTCACGCATCACCACGCGCGCTGGAATTCAAACGCTTGAGCGAGCAGACGGCTGAACCTGTCAAAACTGTAATCCCCCTCTCAGCCAACTGAAAGCCAGCGCTGGTTAGCCTCCCCGTCATGTTTCAAACGGGGACTTCCAGCGCATGCCTTCCAACACTTCAAGACGCACCTTCGTCAAAGGCTTGGCCGCCGGCGGCCTGCTCGGCGGCCTCGGTCTGTGGCGCGCGCCGGTCTGGGCGCTGAGCGGGCCAGGGCAGATCAATGAACTGAGCGGCAGCGAGTTCGAGCTGTTCATCGGCGAAACCCCGGTCAACTTCACCGGCAGCCCGCGCACTGCGCTGACCATCAATGGCAGCCTGCCCGGTCCGCTGTTGCGCTGGCGCGAAGGCGACACGGTGACGCTGCGGGTGCGTAATCGGCTCAAGGACAGCACTTCGATTCACTGGCACGGCATCCTGCTGCCGGCCAACATGGACGGCGTGCCGGGTCTGAGTTTTCACGGCATCGAACCGGGCGGCGTGTATGTCTACCAGTTCAAGGTGCGACAGCACGGCACTTACTGGTATCACAGCCACTCCGGCTTGCAGGAACAGGCCGGGGTCTACGGGCCGCTGGTGATCGATGCGAAAGAACCGGAGCCGTTCCACTACGACCGTGACTACGTGGTGATGCTCAGCGACTGGACCGACGATGACCCGGCCAGCCTGCTGAAAACCCTGAAAAAGCAGTCCGACTATTACAACTACCACAAGCGCACCGTCAGCGATTTTATCGACGACGTCAGCGACAAAGGCTGGAGTGCCACCGTCGCCGACCGCACGATGTGGGCGCAAATGAAGATGAACCCCACCGACATCGCCGACGTCAGTGGCGCCACCTACACCTTCCTGATCAACGGCCACGCCCCTGACTCGAATTGGACCGGCCTGTTTCGCCCCGGCGAAAAACTGCGCCTGCGCCTGATCAACGGCTCGGCCATGGCCTACTTCGACGTACGCATACCCGGGCTGAAAATGACCGTGGTGGCGGCGGACGGTTTGCACGTCAAACCGGTCAGCGTCGATGAACTGCGCATCGCGGTGGCGGAAACCTACGACGTGATCGTCGAGCCCGCCGCCGACGCTTATACCCTGTTCGCCCAGGCCATGGACCGCAGCGGTTACGCCCGCGCCACCCTCGCGTCCCGCGCCGGTCTGACGGCCCCGGTGCCAGCGCTGGATTCGCGCCCACTGGTGACCATGGACGACATGGGCATGGGTGGCATGGACCACGGCTCGATGGACATGAGCGACATGGCGGGCATGGACCACTCGGCGATGGGCCCGATGCAATCGCACCCCGCCAGCGAAAAAGACAACCCGCTGGTGGACATGCAAGCCATGACCCCCACACCGAAACTCGACGACCCCGGCCTCGGGCTGCGCAACAACGGTCGTCGCGTGCTGACTTACGCCGACCTGCGCAGCACCTTCGACGACCCGGACGGCCGCGATCCCGGGCGCACGGTCGAGCTGCACCTGACCGGGCACATGGAGAAGTTCGCCTGGTCGTTCAACGGCATCAAGTTCTCCGATGCCGAACCGCTGCGCCTCAAGTACGGCGAGCGCATCCGTCTGGTGCTGGTCAACGACACGATGATGACCCACCCCATCCATCTGCACGGTATGTGGAGCGATCTGGAAGACGAAAACGGCAACTTCCAGGTGCGCAAACACACCATCGACATGCCTCCCGGCACCCGTCGCAGCTACCGGGTCACGGCCGATGCATTGGGCCGCTGGGCCTATCACTGCCATCTGCTTTATCACATGGAAACGGGCATGTTCCGCGAAGTGCGGGTGGAAGAATGAAGGGGCTGATGATGACTCGATTTGCAGCGTTCTCCGTGTTGTTCATCGGCACCTCCGTCATGGCCGCCAACGACATGCAAGGCATGGATCACAGCCAGATGCCCGGCATGGATCACTCGATGCAAAGCATGGACGACGGCATGATGCAGCCTGCCGCACCCACTGAAAGCCGCACGCCGATCCCGGCGCTGACCGACGCCGACCGCGCCGCCGTGTTCGCCAGCCCCGGCGGCCATCAGGTGCATGACAGCGCGATCAACAGCTACTTCCTCGCCGACAAACTTGAATGGCAAAACGCCGATGACGGCAGCGCTTTGGCCTGGGATCTGTCCGGCTGGATCGGCGGCGACATCGATCGCCTGTGGCTGCGCTCCGAAGGCGAACGCAGCAACGGCAAGACCGAGGACGCCGAGCTCCAGGCATTGTGGGGCCATGCGATTTCGCCGTGGTGGGACGTGGTCAGCGGCGTGCGTCAGGACTTCAAACCCGGCGCAGCGCAAACCTGGGCCGCGTTCGGTCTGCAGGGCATGGCGCTGTACAACTTCGAAGCCGAGGCCACGGCGTTTCTCGGTGAAGGCGGACAAAGTGCGCTGCGGCTGGAAGGCGACTACGACATTCTGCTGACCAACCGGCTGATCCTGCAGCCGACCGTCGAACTCAACGTCTACGGCGAAAACGACCCGCAACGAGGCCTTGGTTCCGGCCTGTCGAACACTGAAGCCGGCCTGCGCCTGCGCTACGAAATCCGCCGCGAATTTGCGCCGTACCTCGGCGTGACGTGGAACCGCACCTACGGCAACACCGCCGATTACGCCCGCGAAGAAGGCGAAAGTCGCAGCGAAGCACGCCTCGTGCTCGGTGTGCGGCTGTGGTTTTGAATCCCATTAAAAAACAACCCGGAGTCTTGCATGCGCACATTGAATATCACCTTGGCACTCGCCAGCGGATTGCTCTTGAGCACCCTCGCCCAGGCCCACCCGAAACTGCTGTCATCAACCCCGGCCGACGGTGCTGACGGCGCAGCGCCGGACACGATCGAGCTGCACTTTTCCGAAAACCTGTTGACCCGGTTCTCCGGCGCCAAACTGGTGATGACCGAGATGCCCGGCATGGCCCATTCACCGATGCCGATGAAGGCCAGAGTCAGCGCTGGTAGCGACCCGAAATCCATGCTCGTCACCCCGCTCGCGCCGTTGCCCGCCGGCACCTACCAGGTCGAGTGGCGCGCGGTGTCGTCCGACACGCACCCGATCACCGGCAACGTCACGTTCAAAGTGAAGTGAGCGATGGCTGAACTGATCAACATCATTCTGCGCCTGGCGTTGTATGTGGATTTGCTGCTGTTGTTCGGGGTGGGGTTGTTTACGCTGTACAGCGCCAACGCCGACCTGCGGTCTGGCCCGATGCTGCGTGGATTGGCGTTGATCGGGGCACTGCTGTCAGTGGCTGGACTGGTGCTGATGACGAGCACCATGAGTGGCGAAACCGAACTCGCCGCACTCTGGCCGCATCTGCAGATGATGCTGCTGGAAACGGACGTCGGGCTGGCGTGGGCGCTGCGCATGATTGCGCTGATCGTGGTGCTGATTCAGCCGGGGATGTGGCTCGCGTCGACGGCCGGCGCGGTTGTCCTCAGCTCCCTTGCGTGGAGTGGGCATGGGGCCATGGACGAGGGCTCGCTGCGATTCTGGCATTTCCTCAGCGACATCCTGCATCTGCTGGCGGCGGGTGCGTGGTTGGGGGGGATGCTGGCGCTGGTGTTGCTGGCGCGGGGTCGTGTGGATGAAGCGCGGATTCGCCTGCTGGCTGAGGCGGTGAAACGCTTCGAATGGGTCGGCGCGACGATTGTGCTGACGCTGTTGGTGAGCGGCGTGGTGAATTACCTGTTCATCGTCGGCCCGAGGCTGGATGACGTGCTGCTCGGCACTTACGGTGTGTTGCTGGCGATCAAGGTTGTGCTGTTTGCCGGGATGCTGGTATTGGCCGCGCTGAACCGCTTCCACCTCGGGCCGGCGCTGGCGCGATCACTACGCGATGGACAGTACGTCATCGCGGCGAACGCACTCAGGCGCAGTGTGCTGCTGGAACTGGGCATGGCCCTGCTGATCGTGGCGCTGGTGGCGTGGCTCGGCACGTTGAGTCCGGACGCGGGATGACACCCGCGAAGGCCTTTCACTACACTGGCTCACCGTCCTCTGCAGAAGCCCGATGTTCATGACTATTCTAAAAAGCACGATGATCCTTTGCGGCGCGCTGACCCTGGCCGCAGGTGTGCAAGCCCAGGAAGCCACTTCGCACCTCGACAGCATCCAGCAACAAGGCCAACTGCGCGTCTGCACCACCGGCGACTACAAGCCCTACACCTTCAAGCGCGCCGACGGCGAATTTGAAGGCATCGACATCGCCATGGCGCGCTCGCTGGCCGACAGCCTCGGGGTCAAAGTCGAGTGGGTGCAGACCACCTGGAAAACCCTGATGCCGGACATGCAGGCCGGCAAGTGCGACATCGGCATGGGCGGCATTTCGGTGACGCTGGAACGGCAGAAAAAAGCCTTCTTCAGCAACACCCTCGACAGCGACGGCAAGATCCCGCTGGTGCGCTGCGCAGAGCAGGCCAAATACCAGACCATCGAGCAGATCAACCAGCCAGACGTGCGCCTGGTGGAACCGGCCGGCGGCACCAACGAAGCCTTCGTCCACGCCTTCCTGCCCAAGGCCCAACTGGCCCTGCACGACAACGTGACGATCTTCCAGCAACTGCTCGACAACAAGGCCGACGTGATGATCACCGACGCCTCGGAAGCGCTGTATCAGCAGAAACTCAAACCGGGGTTGTGCGCAGTGAATCCGCACCAATACATGCAGTACGGGGAAAAGGCTTATCTGCTGCCGCGTGATGACATCAGCTGGAAACTGTACGTTGATCAGTGGCTGCATCTGAGCAAAGTCACTGGCAGTTATCAGAAGGTCATTGGTGAGTGGCTGGCAGTGCCGCAGTAATCTTCCAGGCACAAACATTTGTGGCGAGGGAGCTTGCTCCCGCTGGACTGCGCAGCAGGCCTTCTTTTGAGGCGCCGCTTCGCGCCGCAGCGGGAGCAAGCTCCCTCGCCACAGGTTCAGCCTCGATTTTGATCAATCATCATGCAACATCCCGGAGCTGTACTGATTCAAGCTGCTGCCAATGCTGTTGCCGCCAAACTTCAGGGTCGTGGTATGACTGCGCCCTTCGGGCGACTGACAATCCGCAGAAAAACAACTGGTGGTGGTCAAGCCACCGGCGCCCGAACAGGCACTCAATACCGAAACAGTTGCAGCGATCAACAGCACTTTGACAACAGCGGCGCGCATGGTACGGCTCCCCTTGGGATGATCTTGTGCAAGCATCCTAGGCGTTCACCGCACCCGGCAAGATGAAACCTGGCTGATCGACAGCACGGGTTCAGCTTCGCATCAAACCGTCCGCCACGCCCCGGCAGGAATCTGCGCCATCGCCTCGAACGCCGGTTTGGCGAACCAGAATCCCTGCATCAGATAAATCCCGCAATCGGCCAGGAAATCCCGCTCCTCCGGGTGCTCGATGCCCTCGGCAATCACCTCGATCCCCAGTTCGGTACACATGCCCACCACGCCCCGCACAATCGACTGACGTACGCGGTCGCGGTGAATACCGCGAATCAGCGCCATGTCCAGTTTGATCAGATCCGGTTGAAAGTCCGCCAGCAGATTCAACCCGGAATACCCCGCACCGAAGTCATCGATGGCGGTCTTGAAGCCAAACTCGCGATACTCGCGCAGGATGTTCATCAAGTGCTTGTTGCTTTCAACGTGCTCACCCTCGACCGCTTCGAAGATCAGCCGCTCAAGCGGAAACGCATGCGCACGCGCCGCCTCCAGCGTGCTGCGAATGCACAGATCCGGGCGATAAACCGCATTGGGCAAAAAGTTGATCGAGAGAAAACCGGTGAGGCCCAACTGCGCGGCGGTGGAGATCGCCCGCACGCGGCACAATTGATCGAAGCGATAGCGGTTCTGGTCATCGACCTGCTGCAGCACCGACAGCGCCCCTTCGCCCTGCACGCCACGGACCAGCGCCTCGTGGGCGAAGGTCGATTGATCACGCACATCGACAATCGGCTGGAACGCGAAGGAGAACGCCATGTCGGCCTCGCCTTTTTGCCGGCATCCTTGGCACCCCCCGCTGGGCTGGGGGAAAATTGGTGTATTGGTCATGACGCCCCCTGAGAGCGGGTTGCAACCATCCATGGCCCAGAAAAAAATCACTGCACGGACCGGGTGGCGCCGCTTGGCGGCCCCCGCTTATACAGGCTGACCGGTCAATTCCGGCCAAGTTCATTGCGAAATGCCATCAGGTGCGGAAATGCGCCGTCATGCGTTGCAGGTCTTGCCCCAGCGACGCCAGCTCAAGGGTCGCAGAAGCACTTTCTTCGCTGGCGACGGCCGACTGATCAGCCACATCGCGCACACTGACGATGCTGCGATTGATCTCATCAGCCACCGCACTTTGCTGCTCGGCGGCGGCGGAAATCTGCAGGCTCATTTGCTGGATCGTGCCGATCGACTGGTTGATCTCGGTGATCGCCTGTTCGGCCTTCTGCGCCAGCACCACGGTGTCCAGCGTGCGTTCGCGGCTGGATGTCATCAGTGTAGAGGCCGCTTGCGTGCCCTGCTGCAAGGTGACAATCAGCGCTTCGATTTCCTTGGTCGAATCCTGGGTGCGCTGCGCCAGCGAGCGCACTTCATCGGCAACCACCGCAAAACCACGGCCCTGCTCCCCCGCCCGCGCCGCTTCAATCGCCGCGTTCAGCGCCAACAGGTTGGTCTGCTCGGCGACAGCCTTGATCACATCGATGACCTTGCCGATCTGCTCACTGTCCTGGGACAGCACGTTCATTGCCGCGCCCAGGTCCTCGATTGCCACCGACAGTTCGCTGATCTGCACAGTCGCCTGCTTGACCACCGCGCTGCCGTGACGTGCCTGCTGATCGGCCAGAGTTGCGGCGGCGGACGCGTCGGTGGTGTTGCGCGCGACCTCCTGCACCGTCGAGGCCATTTCGTGCATCGCCGTGGCGACCTGATCGACCTCGACCTTCTGCTGGCGCACACCGGCGCTGGTCTGCTCGCTCATCGCCGAAAGCTTCTCGGCCGACGTCGAAATATGCGTCACGCCGTTACCGATCCCCTGCACCAGCGTGTTCAGACTTTGCGCCATGTCCTGCATCGCGTTTTGCAGATCGCCCAACTCATCCTTGCGGCTGGATTTGGCTTGCACCGTCAGATCACCTTTGGCAATCCGCCGCGCCAGCTCCACCGTCAACGCCAGCGGCCCGGTGATCTGCCGCGAAATAAGCACTGCAGCCAACAAACCGACCACCAGCGCCAGCACCGTCAGCACGGCAATCTGGATAAACGCACGATGTTGATCGTCCCGCGCCAGACGCTGCTGGGTGTCCATCAGGCCGGTCATGATGCTGTCCATCGCCTGGCTTTGTTGATCCACCTGCTGGCGCAAGCTCTGCTTCTGCTCGAACAGCGCGGCAACCTCCAGCAGCACCTCGCGATAACGCCGGATCCCGGCCTGCGCTTCTTCAAGCTGACTCGACAGGGCCGCCGGCAACCCGCTGCGCGCCTTGCTCATGTCCGTCAGGAACGCATCGGTGGTGTCCAGCAGCACCTTCTTGTTGGCCTCACTCGGCACGGCGATATAACGCCGCAACATCAGCCGAAACAGCGTCATGCCATTGCGCAGATCCGCCACCGTGCGCAAGTCCGCCACCCGCGCGCTGTCGGCTGACGCCAACGCACTGGCCGTGGCGCTCTCGAACAGCCTGTTGAAGGTCTCGGCGTACTTGTCCGACATCGCTCCCAACGGTTTCAGCGCATCGCTGGTCGCCTTGTCCGCCTCGACCAAGCGCTTGACCTGCTGATCGTAAGCCAGCGTGGTGTCCTGCAAACGCTTCAAGGCCTGCTGGTTTTCCGCCCGCGTCAGGGTCTGCAAGGCCTTGGCGATCAGCCCTTGCAACACCGTCAGCCGCGACTGATAAGCCTCGGCAAACGCCGCATCCGCCGCCGCTTCGTACTGCTTCTCCGACAACCGCATGTCCTGCGACGCATCGTTGAGCGTGCCGATCAAACGCGTGGTGTCCAGGCGATCCACCAACACATTGCTGCTGCTGTAGCCAATGAAGGCCACCGCCCCCACCGCCAGCAACAGAACGCCAAACCCGGCCCCCAACTTTCGAGAAACCTTGATGTTGCCCAGAAAACTCGATGCTTCTGCCATGTTCAGCCTCTAACGCCCTGACGCGATTCAACGTCAGGCACAAAAAATAGATCTCTGATAACCGGAGTTACCGCTCATATTCGGGGTCGTCGTCCTGGGCGAAATACGGGCAGCTTCCACTGACCCGGCTGCAACAACCTGACGCGAAAAGCCGTACCGACGGCCCACGCACCAGCGGACAAATCCAGGACTGACGCTGGATTTATCGTTTCAGCAAAGGTGTTGGAACGGATGCTATAAATTTTGGGAAAAGTTGTACAACTTTATATTTTTGTATAATCGTTGAACTTTTTTGAGCGCGTGATGACGCATTGCCATCATTTTTTTGTGGCACATCGCTATTGCTGCGAAAACAGGCTGAAATCCGCCATTTTCGGCGGTTGTTTTGCGCATCGACTGAGCGCCCTCCGCGACCCCGCCGCTCGCCACGGAGGGCAGCGATCTACGCTTTGAGCTCGACGTTATCCAACGCCTGATTCACCGCCAACCCCCCCAACATCACCACCTGCGCAATGCCCAGCAGCGTCTTGCGGTGCGAGACATCCAGCAACGCTGCGAAATCGTTGAGCATGGTCGTGGCGGAACCCAGGGATTCACTGGCATTGGCGAGCAGGGATTCAGTGTCGTAGGCCGGGTTGGCGAGGAACATCGGTCTGGATTGATCACCGCTGGCCATGATCTGGTTTGCCGGGGTGAGGTAGTGATCGAGGGCGCGCTCGGCGGCTTCGTGGAGTTTGCGGGAATCGAGGGATTCGTAGGGGGATGCGGGGTTGGTTTCTGGTGGGTTGGGTGTTGGTTTGAACATGGATGGAGCCTCTAGTGCGAATACTAAAAGGAGCCATCACCCTCGCTACCAAACGATAGGTGGCGGCCATACGCGGGTTGGTAGACCGGTCGCACTAGAACCCGGCGCCCACGAATGAGCCCCACGCATGACCACCATGAAATCGGAGCCCTGAGAAAGGACTGCACACGGTGATGCCATGAGTCTAGAAACGAAACGGGCTACCAAACCCGATCACTGGTTTGCAGTGACACAGGGACGATAGAACCCGCGAGCTAGACGCACAAGCCAGCGGATTCTGTCTTAGGTGTAGGGGGTGGCGCAAGGTGGTGTAGGGACGAATCCGTGCTGACCACCACGCTTTAAACAGACTGAATCTCAACCGTTTAAATTGAAGGCGCTGTACCAAGGCACGGATCTAGGCAAGTCTGATAAAGTCGGCACCGGTTCATTCGTTGACAGGGAGTCAAACATGGCAAAGCCAGCCGCACGCATCACCGATCCCACCAGTTGCCCAATGCCCGGGCACGGCCCCAAAGCCATCGCCTCCGGTTCTTCCGTAGAAACGGCAAGGACAATCAGAACTTCTAGACAGGAACGCTCACAAAAGCGGACCTCACTTAGAGAATATATAAATCATCGTCCCACCACCGTCACGAACGAAAGCTTGGCACTCAATTGCAACTCCTCTCTGCTCAACCATAGCGATCTCTCCGCTATCAATAAGCGCCCGCGCCCTACACTGCTTCGAATATTTCATAATATCGGCGGCTGATCGTGTCGAAACCAAACTACCTGCCCTTCCTACTAGATCATAGAATTGCTGATCCGGGGTCGGACCGTCCCATGAGATCGCAACATTTGGTAGGCCGGTTGCGCAGCTAAGAGACAAAGTCATGTATCGCCCATCACGAAAGTGCGTTGTCTGTTTGCCTTCAGTTTGCCTATCCAGTGTTAAGTGACGCTCCGCATAAAGTTTCGAAAGGATTGACTCGCAGTTATCAGCAAGCGCGCTGTTAGAAAGCGTCAAAAGAGCAATGATGGTACCAACGCTGATTCGAAATTTACCGCTCATGAGCGTCCTTTTGTGATCGTTTTCGATCAGTTCTTCAATTAAAAGGGGGTAGATTTATTACTGCCAAGCATTCCCCAATGCTTAGCTAATTTTTGAGCATAGACCTCCGCCAGCTACCAAACCCGTCCGCCCCCCATTCCTGATAAACTCCCCCACCTCCCAGCCCCACCCAATCCAGAACCGCCAATGTTCCCAATCACCGCCACACCCGCCCCACTCTCCCGCCGCTTCTCCGTCGCCCCGATGATGGATTGGACTGATAGGCATTGCAGATACTTCCTACGCCTCCTGTCGAAGAACGCCCTGCTCTACACCGAAATGGTCACCACCGGCGCTCTCCTCAACGGCGATCACGAACGTTTCCTCCGTCACAACGAAGCCGAGCATCCGCTGGCACTGCAGCTCGGCGGTAGTGTTCCGCTTGATCTGGCCGCTTGCGCGCGCATGGCCCAGGAGCATGGTTACGACGAGGTGAACCTGAATGTGGGCTGCCCGAGTGATCGGGTGCAGAACAATATGATCGGTGCGTGCCTGATGGGGCATCCGCAGTTGGTGGCGGATTGTGTGAAGGCGATGCGCGATGCGGTGTCGATTCCGGTGACGGTGAAGCATCGGATCGGGATCAATGGGCGGGACAGTTACGCCGAGTTGTGTGATTTCGTCGGTACGGTGCGGGATGCCGGGTGTACCAGTTTTACCGTGCATGCGCGGATTGCGATTCTGGAGGGGTTGTCGCCGAAGGAGAATCGCGATATTCCGCCGTTGCGGTATGACGTGACGGCCCAGTTGAAGGCGGACTTTCCGGAGCTGGAGATTGTGCTGAACGGCGGGATCAAGACGATGGAGGCCTGCCATGAGCATTTGCAGACCTTTGACGGTGTGATGCTCGGGCGTGAGGCTTATCACAATCCGTATTTGCTGGCGGAGGTAGATCAGCAGTTGTTCGGCAGCAGCGCACCGGTGATCAGCCGTGCCGAGGCGCTGGCGCAGTTGCGGCCTTATATTGCCGAGCATTTGCAGGCGGGCGGTGCGATGCATCACATCACCCGGCATGTGCTGGGGTTGGGCACCGGGTTCCCGGGGGCGCGTAAATTCCGCCAGTTGTTGTCGGTGGACATTCACAAGGCCACGGATCCGCTGGCGTTGCTGGATCAGGCTGGCGAGTTGCTGCAAGGCCGTTGATAGATGGTTTGACTGTGCGGGCAACGAATGAGCGTTGCCCGGAGTTTTGATGTGCTGACAGGATGTCTTTTGTTTATGCCCGCGTTTCGCTGTGTTTCGTTCAAGCGTTTTATCCTCCTAGCTTTAATCTCGACCATCTCTTCCAACGCCGTCGCCTCCTGCGACTTTGTGAAGGGGTGTGGTAAGGGGGACGGTGGTCCTTTTGAGTCGACTCAGCTTTCCGGCTTTCTGGTTTTCACGGCGACGGTGGCCTCGTTCGATGCGACCTCGGATGTGTCCAGACTCAAGAAACGTGTTTACTCTCCAGAGGAAATCGAAGCGGCGCGCTATTACCTCGCCAGCGACGGCATGCTACAAGCCGCGTATTTCACATCAGCCTTGCAGCACTACCGCCAAGAGTCGCCCAACTCGGCGTTGAACGACCTCGCGGTTGCGACATTGATCAGCAGTCAGTGATCACGCCGCCGCTTCCGTCCAGTTGACCCAGCCAAACACCCACGTCGCCAGAATCAACAAGCCAAACGCGATCCGGTACCAGGCGAACGCCGCATAACTGTGGTTGGCGATGAATTTGAGCAGGCCGCGCACGGCGATCATGGCGAAGATGAAGGCGATGACGAATCCGAGGGCGAACACGGGCAAGTCACTGGCCTGGAACAAGTCACGGTATTTGTAGCCGGAGTACACCGCGGCGCCGACCATGGTCGGCATGGCGAGGAAAAACGAGAACTCTGTGGCGGCTTTCCGGGACAAGCCGAACAATAAACCGCCGATGATGGTCGAGCCCGAGCGCGACGTGCCGGGAATCATTGCCAGGCATTGCACGAAACCGATTTTCAACGCGTCTGACCAGCGCATGTCGTCGACGTGATCGACGCTCACCACATGGCTGCGCTGTTCCGCCCACAACATGACGATGCCGCCCACCACCAAGGCCATGGCCACGGTGATCGGGTTAAACAGGTATTGATGGATTTTGTCAGCGAACAGCACGCCGAGGATCACCGCCGGCAGAAAGGCAATCAACAAATTAAGGGTGAAACGTTGCGCATTGCGCTGGGTGGGCAGGCCTTTGACGATGTCGAAGATCTTCGGGCGAAACTCCCAGACCACGGCCAGGATCGCCCCCAGCTGAATGATGATATTGAACGCCATCGCGCGTTCACCGCCGAAGTCCAGCAGATCGGCGACGATGATCTGGTGGCCGGTACTGGAGATCGGCAAGAACTCGGTCAGGCCTTCTACCGCGCCCAATATCAACACCTGGATAAAGGTCCAGAAATCCATTAATCCTCCGTCAGAGCGCTCTTGCTGAGCGACCGGTCAACTGTATTCAGGAATTGAGTATCTGAAGTTAAACAATCGGTATAACGCGACACCCATTGCCTGATCAGGCGACGGAGAATATGTCTTATCAAAAGACACACTCAAGCCATGTTAATAAACGTCCGCCTACGAACTACCCGAAAAATATTTAGGCCTATAGTAGAAAAAAGTTCGATTCGCCAATAAAGTGTGAACCAGCTCACACTGTCTCAGGATCGTGAACAGTGGCAATTGGACATGAATAAAGCCATCGCCATAGATTCAAAATAGTGGCACAATTCCACATTGCCACCATGTAACGACTAGTTCACAGCCCCGAGAAAATCAACTAAAAGCTTGAAATGCTTAATTATTGTTAGAAAACTCGGGAGCCACGTCTAAAAATCGCGTGAATGTTACCAATTGTCAGTCACAGATGAGAACCGGTGCTTTAACATCCCGATGTCAGCACCTAATTCGAGTCAATGCATGATGCTCTCAGGGAACTTGGCGACTAGAAGTCCGCGCCCGACGAACGACGTACCCGGTGTTCTTACTCTGGGTCGTACCCGTGGCGTGGCCGAACATTTCAGGGCGCTGATCGCGAAGCACGTACACACTGATATGGCACTTGAGGCCGGTTCGTACACTAGTTCCTTCAACAATGAACTTTCTGGTCCGTATCGCGCCATCTTCATCATTATCGACACTCCGCAAGCGCTGGAAGACAATCTTGCGCTGATCGAAAGCCTGCGCAGCGACAACTTGAAGCCGATCATCTGCGCGGTCATTACCGGTCGCGGCGCGTTCAACAAGATCAAGTATTTTCTGGCCGGCGCCGACTTCTGTATCAAACTCAATACCCTTGCCGACGAGGGCGACGAGTTGCTCGGTGAGTTCTTCAACAGTGAAGAATGGCAGCGGGATATCAATCTGACACTCGACCCTACGCGTATCTGCCTGCTGGGCAGCCCCCGTCAGAAACTCGACATCTCGTTCGCCGAGATGAAGATCCTGGAAGCCTTTGCGCAGACCAGCAATCACATTCTCAGCCATGATGAAATCGCCAGCATCATGGGGCTCAACACCCATTTCTACGACCCGAGAGCGCTGGAAAAATCCATCAGCCGCTTGCGTGGAAAAATCAAGGACATGTATGGTACGAACGCGATTCAGAGCATCCGCGGCTACGGCTATCGCCTGATGCGGGGTCTGATATCGACTGCCTGACTCTCGGGCAGCCATCCTCTTTGCATAATTACGAAGGATCGTCATATGCAACCATACCGCTCTAGTTGTACTTCACATCTAATTATAATCAAGCCATTGAATGAGCACGGCTACACCGAACCATAACAATAAACTTCACAACATAGCAGCAGAACGAGTGGAACTTATCGAGGGCCATTTTAAGCCCAGACCCTGCCTGTCGATTACTTCCGAGGAAGTCATTGCTCGCCTGCCGATTTATCTTTTCGCCCATTTTGGTGCACATTTTAGGAGAGAGACATGGAAACGAGTACAACCCTCCCGAGAAAATATTTTGTCGTCGTGACTCACAGTACAACGTCGCAGCGTGAACTTGAGAGCATTCTGTCCAGCGAGCGCTTCAATTCGTTTGGCACGTCTCAGGCACAAATGTTTATTGAAGGTGCTACTTCGCCCTCTTCCGCGCCCATGCTGATGGAGTTCTCTTACCCAAGCGGCACCCGCAAACACGTGGCCCGCACGATTGAACACGACACCCAGCGCATCCTCGCCACCCTCGAATCGGAATGGCTGTCCGCACAATCGGCGAAGCCGTTTCAGAGTGCAGAGAGCGACAACCGCATTGCCGCCATTGAAGACGCTGCCACTGGCAACACGACCTGGCATCTGGACGATGATCAAGGCGCCCTGATCAAGGAAGGCGTCGAAATCAGCCTGACCGGACTGGAAACCGCGCTGGTGCGCAAAATGCTCCATCACGAAGAGCGCGTTGTCAGCCGCGACGATCTGATCCTCAGCATCGGCCGTGAACCGGAGCAATATCGTGGCCTGGAGATGTGCCTGAGTCGCCTGCAGGACAAGTTCAAAAGCGCCAGTAATGGAGAGCGATTGTTCCGTGCCGTAAGAAACCGCGGTTATTGCCTCATCCAGGAAATCGTTGCGTAAACACGCACGCTCTCCGCGAACAAAACAAACAGAAAACAGTGCGATTACAAAAACAACAAGAGCACTCTGTTTGACTTCACCTCCCTGGTAAATAAAAGTTCCCTGCCTCCACCCCTCCTACAGTAACAAACACAACATCATTTATTCACCCCTTGCTCCACGACCTTTTCTAACAGCCTTGTATTCGACTATTTGAAAGTTGGCACAGTGCCATCTTGTTAGAACTCGTCAGACACCCTCTCCGGCAATAACTTAGTCTATTGATTGACGACAGTTCGGCCTATCGACGTTGTTACCTCAGGACACTCGTCCAATAACAACAACAAGCCTATCTAGCAACTCGGACTTTAACTGTCGAAACCTGAATGGACGTATTTCTGGGGATATCTCATGGAACTCTCTCTACGGATCAATCGAAATAACGGCCTCAAGGGACTTACCTTCTGGGGCCAATGGGCGCTGGCGCAAGGTTTCATTGTCGCGCTGTTGTTCGTACTTGCTGAACGCCATACCGGCACCGTCGAGTTCTATTACCGCCTGTGCGCAACACTGGCGGTACTGGCTTCGGTACCGGCGTACACGTTCAGCGGCGTATACCGCAAACAGGACAATTACCTGACGGGTCTGGGACGTCTGTTCATGGGCTGGTCGATGACCATGCTTGCGCTGGCCGGCATCGCGTTCGTGTGCAAGGCCGACGAGGTGTTTTCCCGTGAAGTGACGCTGAGCTGGGCGGTGTACGGTTTCCTCGGTCAGGCGCTGCTGTACGCGCCGCTGCATGCGTTTTCCAAGTACTACCAGCGCTCCCGCACCAGTGCGCAGAAAACCCTGATTGTCGGCACGGGTGAGTTGGCGCTGGGCCTGGCGCAGAAGATCAGTCTGGTGGAAAACCTGCCATTGGTAGGTTTGGTCAGCAATGGCACGAAACCGGTTCTGGATTCGGATGCACCGCGGGTGGTTGGCGATCAGGAAGATCTGCTGCAACTGATCAAGGATCATGACATCCGCCGTCTGTACATCACCCTGCCGCTGGCGGAAGCGGCGAAAATCGAAGCGATGTACGTCGATTTGCTCGGGGCCAACGTTGATGTGGTCTGGGTGCCGGACTTGAACAGTCTGACCCTGCTCAACCACTCGGTGAAGGTCGTGGATGGTCTGCCGGCAATCTGCCTCAACGAAAGCCCGCTGACCAGCCGCCCTACTGCTGCGCTGAGCAAAAGTCTGGTGGAAAAAGGCGTGGCGCTGCTGGCGATCATTCTGTTGAGCCCGGTGCTGCTGTTCATCGCGTTGGCGGTGAAGATCAACTCGCCGGGGCCGGTGTTCTTCAAACAGGATCGCCACGGCTGGAACGGCAAGGTGATTCAGGTGTGGAAATTCCGCTCGATGCGCGTGCACGATGATCGCGAGGTGATCCAGGCCAGCCGCAATGATTCGCGTATTACCGCCGTCGGGCGCTTCATCCGCCGCACCTCTCTGGATGAGCTGCCGCAGTTGTTCAACGTGCTGCAAGGGCAGATGGCCCTGGTCGGCCCGCGTCCTCACGCTGTCGCGCACAACCACTACTACTCGGGGAAGATCCTCGCGTACATGGCTCGTCACCGAATCAAACCGGGCATCACCGGCCTGGCGCAAATCAGCGGCTGCCGTGGCGAGACTGACACCATCGACAAGATGCAGCGTCGGGTGGAGATGGACCTGCATTACATCAACAACTGGTCGTTGTGGCTGGATCTGAAGATCCTGGTGAAGACGCCGTTTACGCTGTTGTCGAAAGATATTTATTGATGGGCTGGTGACAAGCCAGGCGATAGCGCAAGGGGACGAAAGTCCCCTTTTTTGTGGGCGGGATTTGGGTAGTGGGTCAGGCGGTTGCGATGGTTGCAGTGCCGACGCCTTCGCGGGCAAGCCCGCTCCCACAAGGTCCGGCGGCGTTCACTCCTATCGGGCACACCACAAAATCACTGTGGGAGCTTGCCTGCAAGCGATAGCGGTGGGTCAGGCAACATGGGTTTTGAATGGACTGGCGCCTTCGCGAGCAGGCTCGCTCCCACAGGGATTGGGGGTGGATCCGGGATATTCAGTTCATCCCGCCCCCACAGGTCCCAGGAAGGCTCCGGGTTTACTCGGTAATCTTCGAGAAGTTGCGGTAGAACATGTCACCCTCGCGGCTATCGGTCATGGAGTGCAGCTGGAAGCTGCGATTGAGCCTGGCGCCGCCGTCACGGGTCAGAGGGGCCCAGACCAGATTGGCGCGGCGCATGGTCGACATGCTCATCATTTCGTCGAACGGGATCGACAGGTAGATGCCCTTGTCGAAACTCCCCTCCCCGTACTCGGCACTGCCAGCCGTGGTGATCGTGGCCCAGGCACCGAAGCGCACGCCGTTGAAGAACTCGCGGGAGATGTCCAGCGTACCGCCCCAGTCGCCGGCCAGGTAACGACCGACGCTGACTGCAGCCAGTGTGTCGTACGGCAAATCGGTGTAGCCGGTGATGTGCCCGGTCCAGACCGAGTAGTCGCGCAGGCCGAAACCCTGGTCGAACTCGCGCTGGCGCACGTAGTTCAGATCCGCCCCCACCGACCAGCGCTCGCCGGTCGGCCGGAACAGCACCTCACCGCCGACGCCGGCAAACATCGACTCCAGATAGCCGCCGTAGACCATGCCATACAGGTCCTTGTCCAACTGCTCGGCATGGCTGACCTGAAATAACGGCATGGTCACCTCCGAGGTGGTCAGGTACTGACGCAAATCGGTACGCACCCGCGGCAGGCCGCTCGGCGCGTCGTAGGTGAACTTGTCGAAGTTGTTCACCAGGTTGGCACTGAGCAAGCCGTTCCACCAGGTATTGCGGTTGAAGCGGTACTCCGCGTCCGCATCAGCACTGAATTGATAGAGCAAGCCATCCGGGCCGCCGACGTTCTGTTTGAAGCCCAGGCCGACGCCATAATTGAAGTGCTGCGGCGCTTCGCTGTAGAGGGTTTTCTCGTTGTGCGGCATCGCCGGATTGATCTCGGTGGTGCGGTGCAACGACTCCAGCGGTTCCTCGTTGTTGATCACTTCGCGGAAGGTCTGGCGTGGCACGCTGGTTTCTTCCAGCGGCAGGTCGTAGCGCTTGTTGACCACGGTGAACCAGTTGATGTCGTCGTTCACGCTGTTGTCGAGAATCCGGCTCGCGCGGCCAACAGCCTTGGACGAATGGAAGTAGCGCTGCTGCTCGCCGTATACGATCAGCTCGGAATCGCGCTGACTGATGCGCTCGACCTTGTACCCGGCATTCTGCTGCAAACGTTGCGACACGTCGGCCCAGTTGACCTGTTCCATCGGCGTGGTCGGCATCTTCGCCGGCAGCGGTTCCGGCGTCGGGTCGTAGGTCTTGGCCGGCGCCTTGCGGCTGACGAAATTGGTGTGGAAGGTGATGCCGAACATCGCCGTGTTGCCCCGCTCCCACGCCGCGCTGACGTCCACCGAATCAGCCACCTTGAACACCGCACCGAAGTTGATCGGCGAGTCTTGCTTGATCACGTTGTCCTTCGGCTCGTGCTTGTAATCGTTGCCTTCGTATTCGAGCTTCAGGCTGAGTCGATCCCACGGCGTCTGATAGCTCACACCACCGAAGAACGACGGCCGACCGCGAAAGTACGAGCCGGAGTTGACGTCACCGGTCCCTTCAAGAGCCGGTCGGGTATCGAAGCGATCACTGACGTAGCCCAGCGGGTTGTCGAGGTCGCCGCGATTACCCAGGTAACCCCAGGCAATACCGGCGCTGAAATCGAAATTGTCGAAGCGTTTGTTGGCGACGAAAAACTCACTGGAGAACAGGCCCGTACCACCGATGTCTCGGAAGCCCAGCGCGACTTCCGGCGCCCAGTGGCTTTCCTGCCACAGCCGGACTTTGGCGTCGACCGCCTTGTCCTTGTAGCTCTGGCTGCCGCTCAGCGCCTCGGAGCCGTACGGCCGGTTGGTGATCGCGGTGTAGCGGAACGAACCTTCGAGCCAGTCCAGCGGTTGCAACGACACGCTGTAGCGGCTGTACGGCTCGGTGCGGTTGGCATTGACGCTCAGTTCGCCGGCCGGCGCCATGCGCGCGGTCGGTGTCTGCAACAAACCGGTGCCACCGAAATCATTTTGAGTAATACGCGGCTCGGCATGCACCAGACCGCACGGCAATAACAACACAGCTGCAACACGTAACTTCAACGAACCACCTCAGCCAGCTGCGTGGCAATCAATTCGGCCAACTGCTGATTCAGTTCAGGAACAGGCGGATCCAGATCATCGTTTTTCACCGGCACCAGAATCTTGCTGCCGGCCACCGGGAACTGCCCGCTCTCGCGATTCCAGTGCGCGATACCCACGCGCCGCACCGCACCATTGGGCTGGATCAGCCACAGGTAATCGGCCTCGGCATCGTCCAACGGCGTGCAGCTTTCCAGGTACTCACGCGCCTCCAGCAGCGGCTGATAAGGCAGGTGACAGGTTTCGGCGACCGCGCCCAACACTTGCACCTCGTCGACCCGTTTCGGGTAGATCAGCCGATCGCCGTCGTCCAAACGAATGTTGCGCGCGAAACCGACTTCCACCGCGACCGGATCGAGGTCCGCGACCTGACGCCCGGTGACCGGCATCTGCCGCACCTGCTCGGCCAGGCGCAGCGCCAGCGCCGCGCGACTCGGGCGGTCAAACAACGAGGCCATGCGCTGCAACACATCGAGATCGAACAACACCCCGGCCTTGAGACGCGCCTGCTCCTCAAGCAACGACTGACGCAGCAACACGCCGGCCAGCCAGTAACCTTCGGCATTCGGCACCGCCACGCTGATCACGTCGAGCAAGCGCCCGCCCGGCGGCAATTCCACCGGCCCCGGGTTGGCCACATCACCACTGACCGTGACCGCTGCCTGACTGACGCCGCTGAGCAACAGCAAACCCGCCGATAACATCCGCCAGCGCTTCACGGCAGATGCCTGCGATCAGGGGTCAGTTGTACGATGCGCACACGCATTTGCGTGGTCAGTTGCTGCTCGCTCTGCAGGATGAAACCGTCCAGCGGATCGACCCAGTAATGGTTGGTCGCGCGCAGGCCGATGGCCGGGACGTCGATGCGTTCGTCGACACGCAGCACGGTGTATTCCTTGTCGAGAATGTGCAGGGTTTGCGTGGTTCGGCGGGAGAACCGGCTGTTGACGATCAAACCGACTTCCTGGCCCTTGTACAGGTCGATCCAGCGCTGACTGGTGAAGCCATCGGCGACTTGATGCAGGCCGCGTTTGAACGGCGCGTTGTCCGCCAGCCGCGTGCCGTCCAGGTCGCCGTCGACGCCGAGGCCGATGGTGCGCACGGCGAGGCCATCACGCAGCAGCAACACCTGTTTGCCGGAGGCGACCCAGAACTGCAGGTCTTCCCGCTCGCGCACCAGCGCCAGCACCCCGGAGCCGGACGGCGTGGTCAGTTTGATTTGCGGGTACTTGACCTCGGCCACTTGGGCCGCGCTCACGTCCAGCTCGTCCGGCCCGATCACCGCCGACTTGAGGTTGCGCACCGAGGCGGTCATCAGCGGGTTACAGCCACACAACATCAAGGCCGCCATCAGGCAGACGCCAACTTTCAAGGTTTTCACGGTCGGCCTTATTTGCTGTTGTTACTGAATTCGCTCCAGTTCTTCGCAGCGGAAGCCCCGGTCCCGACAATCGATGCCGACGGCACCAGTTGGCTGATGAAGCGGTTCCAGCGCGTGACGTTGGCCGGGCCGACGTACACCACATCCTGGGGGCGCACTTCAAAGTGCGAAGCGAGTGCCATGGCGGTCGGCGACTGGGCTTCCAGTTGATAGATCTTCGCCGGCTCGACATCGAGGTTTTCCACCCCGCGAATCACGTACACCGCATTGCCGTTGGAGGTGGTCTGGCTCAAGCCGCCGACCGAACCGAGCACGTCGGAGAGGTTCATCGTTGCGGTCTTGAAGCTCAGCGCACGGGGCTGGTTGACTTCACCCATGACGTAGATGCGCTTGTTGTCGTTGTACGGCAGGTACAGCTGATCGCCGCCCTTGAGGAAGACGTGCTGCAACTCGGAATCCTGCTGGTTGAGCGAGTCGAGATTGAGCGGATACACCCGGCCATTGCGCGTCAGCAGCAGGCCCGACAGATCGGCGTTGTTGGTGTCGATGCCGGCCGTACCGAGGGCTTCGACCACGCTCAGCGGGTTGGTGGAAATCGGCTGCG
This sequence comes from Pseudomonas sp. IT-P260, assembly GCF_949768395.1. Lineage (NCBI taxonomy): Bacteria > Pseudomonadati > Pseudomonadota > Gammaproteobacteria > Pseudomonadales > Pseudomonadaceae > Pseudomonas > Pseudomonas sp. IT-P260. The sequence continues at coordinate 75,019 of NZ_CATKPO010000040.1, read as the reverse complement.
GACCGGCCTTGGCCACGGCGCCCGAAACCACCACTTTCTGACTGGCGAAACGCAGCACCGCGACATCCACCTGCGGCTCGGCGATGAATGCCGACAGGCGGGTTTCGATGTCCGAGCGCAGCTGTTGAATGGTCTTGCCGGCCGCCTGCACTTCCTTGATGAACGGGTAGTACAGCGTGCCATCGGAGCGCACCAGTCGACCGTTGGCGTCGATCTGCTGTTGTGCCCCCGATGGCGCGGTCAGCTCCGGGTGATCCCAGACCGTGATGTACAACACATCGTTGCTGCCAATGCGGTATTCGGCAGGCGTCGCCAACAGTTCCGCCGGCACCGACTCACGCTTTTGCGTGGCGCGGGTCATCGAGATCAGCTTGGGCGTGATCGGGATCAGCTCGACCCGACTGCTTTCGCTGGCGCCCTGGCGCGTGATGTCGCCGGTGCTCAGGTATTGGCCGGGGGAAAACATGCAACCTTGCAAAGCGATACTTGCCAACAGCAAAAGAGAAAAACTACGAGTCATAATGGCACTACGCTATTCAAGGGCGAATCTAAAAATAAAGTCACCCGACTTGCGTCGGGCGACCCTGTACTGCACTAACAAATGTTCCTGTTAGTTGTGCGTGCCAGTGGTGCCGGTAGTACCGGTGGTGCCCGTGGTACCGCCGTTGGCACTTCCGCCGCTGTTGGACGCCGCGACTGCACTGGCAACCATTGCAGTACTGGCAGCAGGCGCTGTAGAAGCCGCGACACTGCCAGATACATTGGTCACCGCAGTAAGCGGCGCTTCAGCAGCAGACGCCCAGTTGCTCAACATCGTCAACAGGGCAATCGCCATCACTTTTTTCATATCAACTCCTTTCTAACATTCGACCTGTTAAAAACCGGTCTTTGTTAGCGGTGGTAGCGTTCAAGTCCGCGAAAAGCGCGAACAAGATCCGTCGTTCTTTCACAGTCTTACCCAACTGATAAAAGTCGAACGGCAGGTTTATATCTACGGACTTGCAAAAGGCATTTCCAGCGTATTTTCCCGACGATATCTAACAGCTGACCGAAACTAACATTCAGTATTAGAACGACATCATTCGAGATAACCGCGCGGATGATTCGATTGCCAGCGCCAGGTATCGGTGACCATGTCCTGCAGACTGCGCGTGGCTTTCCAGCCGAGTTCTTTTTGCGCTTTCGAGGCGTCGGCCCAGCTCTCGGCAATGTCCCCGCTGCGCCGCGGCATCACCCGGTACGGCACGGGTCGCCCGCTGGCCTGTTCGAAGGCGTGCAGCACTTGCATCACGCTGTAGCCGTCGCCGGTGCCAAGGTTCCAGGTATGAATGCCCGGACGGTCGGCAATCGATTGCAAGGCTTTGAGATGGCCATCGGCGAGGTCGACGACATGGATGTAATCGCGGACCCCGGTGCCGTCGATAGTCGGGTAATCATCACCGAAAATCGATAGTTCCTGCAGGCTACCAACCGCGACCTGGCTGATGTAGGGCAGCAGGTTGTTGGGGATGCCGCTGGGGTCTTCGCCCATATGCCCGCTGTGATGCGCACCGATCGGGTTGAAGTAGCGCAGCAAGGCGATGCTCCAGCGCGGCTCGGCCTGACTCAGGTCGCGCAACACGTTCTCGACGATCAGCTTGGATTGACCATAGGGATTGGTTGGAATGCCGGTGGGGAAATCCTCGCGGATCGGCATCTCTTCAGGCTCGCCGTACACCGTGGCCGAAGAGCTGAACACCAGCCGGAACACCCCGGCTGCGGCCATCGCCTGACACAGCGTGATGCTGCCGCCGACGTTGTTCTCGTAGTAATCCAGCGGCTTGCGCACGCTCTCGCCGACGGCCTTGAGCCCGGCAAAATGCAGCACCGCGTCGATCGCATGCTCGCGAAAAATCCGGTCCAGCAACGCCCGGTCGCAGACATCGCCGCGAATCATCAGCGCGCTTTTGCCGCAGATACCTTCTATCGCGTGCAATGCCGCATCGCTGCTGTTGCAAAGATTATCCAGTACAACAACTTCATAACCTGCTTCAAGCAGCGCAAGTGTGGTGTGCGAGCCGATATAGCCGGCGCCACCCGTTACCAGAATCTTCATAGCGTGGTCCGTCATTGGATAAGTGACTAGTAGCCTGTCAAGTCCCTTTCATTGAATCTGTGGCGCACCACACAAATAAGGACGACAACAGCCTCAAACAAAATTAGTTCAACCACTGGCAATAAATATTTTTGCAGGTCAAACTGTATTGCCTGGTACTTATTAGCACCCCAAGTACACTCATCACTATCAACAGATACCGACTAAAAATAACTAATAACGTTGTTACCGACATCTCATAACATTGTCATGTTTTACCCCCTGCGCTAATTGCCATTAACAACCTGACTCAGGTATTAAAGTACTCGTTCAATAATCATTGAAACTTGTGCACCTTCGTAAGTGTGCGCATCCGTTGCCTGTGTTCCATGACTGTCCAGGATACTTTTATGATTCGTAAATGTTTGTTCCCCGCTGCCGGTTACGGCACGCGTTTCTTGCCGGCGACCAAAGCCATGCCGAAAGAGATGCTGCCGATCGTCAACAAGCCGTTGATCGAATACGCCGTTGAAGAAGCACGGGACGCCGGCCTGCAACACATGGCCATCGTCACCGGTCGGGGCAAGCGTGCGCTGGAAGACCACTTCGACATCAGCTACGAACTCGAACACCAGATCCGCGGCACCGAGAAAGAGAAATTCCTCGCCGGCACCCGCGAGCTGATCGACACCTGCACCTTCTCCTACACCCGTCAGGTGGAAATGAAGGGCCTCGGTCACGCGATTCTCAGCGGCCGTCCGTTGATCGGCGATGAACCTTTCGCCGTGGTGCTGGCCGATGACCTGTGCCTGAACCTGGACGGTGACGGCGTGCTCTCGCAGATGATCCAGCTGTACAAGAAATTCCGCTGCTCGATCGTCGCCATTCAGGAAGTCCCGGCCGACCAGACCCACAAATACGGGGTGATCGCCGGCGAACTGATGTCCGACGGCATCTACCGGGTCAACAACATGGTGGAAAAACCGGCGCCGCAGGACGCGCCGTCGAACCTGGCGATCATCGGCCGCTACATCCTGACGCCGGACATCTTCGACCTGATCGCCGACACCCAACCGGGCAAGGGCGGCGAGATCCAGATCACCGACGCGCTGATGAAGCAGGCGCAAAACGGTTGCGTGCTGGCTTACAAGTTCAAGGGCCTGCGCTTTGACTGCGGCGACGCCGAGGGTTACCTGCAGGCGACCAACTTCTGCTACGACAACGTCTACCTCAAGGGCCGCTGAGACGGCCCCCGCCCACTTCTCTTTTCAGGAGGCAACCATGAACATGGCACAGCATGCAGCAGAGATTGAACGGGAGGTGGGCAACCTCGGCACGGTGAGCTGGCTGTCACACCATCAGCCGTTGCCCAGCGCCAACGAGTCATGGCTGGGAAGTATTTTGCTGGTGGAACGCATCGGCATGTTTCCTTCGTCCGGCGACATTCGCCGCACGCTGGCGGATCCCTATCCCCTGCTCGCCCATCTGAAACAACTGTATGCCGAGCAAGCGCTGGAAATGGATGACCGTGATGGCCTGAAAGTGATCTTCAGCGACTGGCGCTTCCGCGTACGTCTGTGCTGCAACGAGCCGGCGATCATCATCAATGTCGAGACGCGGTGTGCGACGCAACTGATGCCGCAGAAGACTGCGGAGCTCCTGAGCCAGATAGATAACTTCAAATAAAACACGACCCTGTAGGAGCTGCGGCACGCTGCGATCTTTTGATTTCTTTTTCAAGATCAAAAGATCGCAGCCTTCGGCAGCTCCTACAGGGGTTTCGTTGGGTCGCAACTGTCCGCATTGATGCCACTGACGATCCAGCGATAGAAGTAGTCGGCAATCACCTTCCCGCCCGTCGCGGGCTGCGGATGAATCTTGTCCGGGCCGATCATCGCCGCCGCATAGCGTTTGACGTCAGGGCCGAACGCGCATTGCAGATTGGCAAAGCCCAACTGCTGCTCATGCGCCCACGGCTGCAGGACCTGTGCATACGCCGACATCGGATAGGCACTGGACCGCGTGGTGTCCTGACGCATGATCAGGTTGATGCTCGCCGCCGGCTGGATCTCGCGGATCATCGCCACCAACCCTTGAACGTTGTGCAGGTACTGTTCGGGTTTGACCCCGAAACCCTGGTCGTTGCCGCCGAGCATGATCAGGTAAACGTCGGCGGGGATCTTCGACACGGCGGCTTTCCACTGCACTTGCCATTGCGGATCGCGATGATAGAAGTCCGCCGAGGCCGCGCCCGAGGCCGCCAGTTTTGAAACCCGCACGCCGTGCTGATCGTTGCTCAGCCACAGGCCAAACAAGGTCGGTGCGCCCTTCACCACTTCCAGTTTGAATGACCAGTCTGGCGCTGAAGAGAGACCTGCAAGCGGTACTTCCTGAACGCCCGAACCCTTGAGCGTCAATGGTTTCCAGTCCTCCGAGGGTGTCCAACGGTAGCGCAGCTCACTGGCTTCGCCGTTGCCCAGGTAGAGCAATTTCGCCTGGGTGACTTGGGTGTCGATGGCGGGTGTCGGGCTGGCATCGATTTGCAACCAGGCGCCGGGCTTGCCGGTCACCGTGCGGCTGTCGGGGCTGGCCTGGCCGAGGCCGGACACTTGCCAGCCACCGCCGAAGTATTTTTCGCTGCTGCGGGTATATTTGAAATGCGTGCCACCCAGCGCCGCGCCATGGTTGAAACCGACGTAACCAGGGCCGGCAAATCCGACCTCGCCGGCCACGCGCTGCACCAGTTTGTTCAGGTAGAAATCCTGCCCGGCGCTGTAGCTGTCGCCGATCACCGAGACCGACAACACCTTCCCGGCCTTGCCTTCGCGCCACTGCGCAAAGCGCTCGCGGGCATCGCCTACTTCGATTACCGACGCTGCGACCGGCCGAGCGTCATTTACTGCCAACATGCGTTATTTCCTTCAGTCTGGAATGGCCCCTTCGCGAGCAGGCTCGCTCCCACATGGGATCTCGGCAACTCACACAATTCCTGTGGGAGCGAGCCTGCTCGCGAAGCTTTTCAGCTATTGGCCGGCACCGCTGGAGCAATACCCGCCGCCGGTTTTTTCTTCGCCGCACGCTCCCCAAGAAACAGCACCGACGTGACATTGAAGCGACTGAAAATCATCGACAGTACCACCGGCCCCAGTAAGCCGAACAGCAATCCGCTGAGCACCAGAATGCTTTCGTCTTTTACACCCAGCCGTCCCATGACAAACCGCGAAGTCGCCGCAAACAACACATGAAACAGGAAGATCGCGTAAGAGTAGCCGCCCAGCCAGGTCAGCCACTTCGAGCGCATGTCACTCGACAGCAAGGCGATGCAGGATACGCAACCCACGGTCAAGCCAATCAGGCTACGGCGGTCGACAATCAACTCACGGTCAATCGCCGCCACGTACAGCAGCGTCAGCGAGATCAGCACAAACACCAGCGGCCCGATCACCTTGAACCGTTGCTTCAACGCCTCGACATTTTCCTGGCCGATCATCCCCGCCACAAAAAACGGCAGCAGGTAAATCGCGCCATTGATGCCGAACGCATCGAGCTTGAACGGCGGCAACAGAAACAGCGCCGCTGCGAAGGCGAACAGCAGATACAAGCGCGTCATCGAGCGCAGCATCCCGCGCCATTCCAGCAGACCGACGAACATGAAAATGATGAACACCGCCTGCAGGAACCAGAAGTGGTTGACTGGCACCCAGAACGACAACAACGCATCGATCACGCCGACGTCCTTGTTCACCCCGGGCCCCACTGCCTGCAACACCGAGAACGGCACACCGACGCAAAACAGCGGCACGATCAGCCGCCGCACCTTGCCGCTGAAGAATGCGGAAAAGTCATTGCCGCGAATTTTGTAGATCGAATAGATGTAGCCGGAAATGAAGGTGAACAGCGGCATGCGCACATACACCATCGAGTCGGCGATCACCCGGAACGGCGAGCCGAGATCGATTTTCAGCCCTCCGCCCAACGGGCCGATGACGTGATAGAGCACCAACAGCAGGCATGCCAGACCACGCAGGGTTTCGATCTCCAGCGATTTTTTCTTGCTCGACATACAGCACCTGCCTCAATTCAGAACGCGTGATTCAACCCGCACCGGCTTGTTCGCACGCAACATCAGGCCCAGGCCGACAAACAGCACCGGCACCACCATGGAAAAGTGTCGGGCGAAGGAGCCGAAGTCCGGCTCGAACAAGCCTTGCACCAACAGAAACGCCAGCGGGATCGCGATCAGTTCCTTGGGTTTGGTCTCGATCGGCGCACCTTTGTAATCGGTGGATGTGATGACTTTGAACAGCAGCAGCGCGGTCATGATCATCAGCGCGACGAAGATCACCTGGCCCGGCCCGGACAGCAGAATCAGCTCCACCGGAAACGACAACCGGAAGAAAATGATCATCGAGTCCAGCGCCTGCGAGACGAAGTCGCTGCCACTGAGCCACGAGACGATCAGCGATTTCGACCCCTCCTCCCCCGCCGTACGCAACTCGTTGTTGCTGGCGCGAATCGACGACACCGGAAAGCCCAGCGCCAGTTGAATCGCCATGGCCACCGCCAGGTAAAACAGGAACAGCATCAGGAAGAAGGTGAAACGCGACACGTACTTTTTCATCACGCAGACGCCGACCCACGACAGCGAAAACAGAATCCAGTAAGGCCGGATCAGCACGCCATAGATCACCGCCGAGAGAAAAAAACCGCCGCGGTATTTGCGCGTCAATGCGCTGAACAAAATGCTCAGCACCGCCACCGAGACGATGATTTCCTTGGTCAGGTTTTCCAGAAAAAACGAACGCACCACACCCCACAGGCACAGGGTGCCGAAGATCGCCAGCGGCATGCGCCGGAACACCACCACCGGAATCGCCGTGAGGAAGAAGTTGCAGAACATCCCGTAGGCCCAGGCGTTGGTCAGGTTGATCCCGGTGGGCCGCAGCAGGAACGCAGAACACTCGTAGGAGGAACGATCCGGCGAGAACGGGTTCCAGAAATTGCAATTGTCGGCGCGGGCGTAGGACGACCACAAGGTCATGGCATCCGGGCCCGGAGCACGCGGGATCAACAGCGGCATCGCCACCGACAGAAACAACCCGGTGAACAGAATCAGGAACGACAGCGAAGAATCGAGTTTGCGTCCGCGAAACTCGATGCACGGCAACTTCAACCCCATGCCAGCGCCCCTTTGGCACGGGTCGCCCGAGTCAACACGGCGATCACCCCGAGCTGCACGATGATCGCGAAGACATTGCCCCACGCCGCGCCATAAATCGAATAGTGCTTGATCAGCAGGTAGCTGACCGGCACCGACACCAGCAAGCAAATGGCCGCGCTGGCGAATGACACCCGACTGTTTTTCGAAGCGATCAGACCGCCCCAGACGATGTCGCCGATGGCCCGCAGGGCAAAGGAAAAGATCAGCACGCCGAGAATCGCGTTATCCGGACGCGGCACGCTGGTGGCGACGTAATCGAGCACCACGTTAAAGAACAGATAAATCAGCACCGCCACCGCCGCCGACACCACTAACGAGCGCATCACCCATTTGTTGACGAACAATTGCCGGACGGTGAACGCCTGCTGATCCGCCTGAAACCGCTTGGCCAACACCGGAATACCGACCACCGCCACTACTGCGTAAGACAACGCCTGTAAGGTGTTCGCCGCCGACCACGCGTACACGTATTTACCGAGGCTGGCGTAGGGTTCGAGATCGGCAATCAGAAAGCGCTCGGCGTACTGACTGAGCGCGATCAACCCCGTGCCGAAATAGAATGGCAACCCGGCCTTCCACACGGTCGCCGTCGTCAACGCCGCACTGACCCGGCCCTTGTGCACGTTCACCACAATCAGGTAACCGGCGACGATCACCAACACGTTGGCGGCCACCCACAGCCACAGCACACTGGCGATGCCGGAGACCCAGTCGAGCATCATCCCGCCCACCGCCAGCAGCGCCCACAGACCGGTCTTGATGAAGAACAGCAGCGCGCCCGCCGTGGCTTTCTGTGCAGAAAACACGAACGAGTTGATCTCGAACGACAGGTGTTCGGTAAGCAGCACCAGCGTCACGCAGAGGATCAGCGCGGTGCTTGCCTCGACCTGCTGGAACAGCGAGTAAATCCCCACCGTTACCAGCGACAGCAGCAGCCCCACCGCAAGGTAGAGCAACAGGACTTTGTCGACCACCCGCCGCGAGCTGCCGCCAACGCTGATCAACCGATTGATCTCGGAGCTGAAACCGACGCTGTAGAACTTCGAGGCGATCAGCGACGCGGCGACCACCACCCCGTAAAACCCCAGCGCTTCGTAGCCCAGGTAATGGGTGATGGCCAACACCAGCAAGAACTTCGCGCCCAAGGCTCCGCCGCGCAGCAGCAAGCGAAATATCATCGAACGACGCCTTTGATGATCTCGTCCATCATCACCGTCTTGGCTTCGATTTCACGGCAGGTATCCGTCAGGCGCTTGCCGAAATTCGACAGGGCATTGGGCGCGTACACGGTGTCGATGATCTGCTCGACATCGATGTCGCCGCCATTGATCACCCAGTCTTCCACGCCCATGTCCTGATAGGCGCCAAAGCCTTTGCGTTCATAGCTGATGTGGTACGCCGGGACGCCGGACAACAGCGATTCGATGGCGCCGTGCAGACGCACCGAGATCACCAGGTCCGGCTGATATTTGGCAATCGTCGCCTTCAACGACAGCAGCTCTTCGCTGATGCCCAGTTCGCGATAGAACGCACCGTCGTCGTTACCGCGAACGGCACTCTGTACGGCACAAACCACTTTGCTTTTGTTCTTCAGACGCTGCAGCAGCAGCTTCAGGTTGGCGACGTAGGCGACTTTCTTTTCCTTGCTCCACTCCGGCGGCTTGCGCAGTACCACGCACACAGTGGCCGGCGAAGAGGCGCAGCGAGTGAACTTCGGTTGCTGAAGGATCTTGCTCGCCAGTGACTGCACCGCCAGATCCGGCGCGCGGTAGACGTTTTCGCAGGCATCGAACATTGCCGAGGAGCGGTTATCGCGCACGAACACCGCGTCCGCGCTGGCGTAGTGATCGACGATCTTGCGGCTCTCGCCGTGGAACGGGCCGATGCTTTGCGGCAGGTACACCGACGGCACCTTGCTGAGGATCGCTGTTTCCAGTTGCTTGGCGTGGCCGAGTTTAAGCTTGATGTGTTCGAAGGCACTTTTCGAGCGCATGTAGCCGCCACCGACGCCGACGATCAGATCAGTCTTGCGCAGCAGATCCGCCAGCCCGGCATACGACTGATTGAGGAACACCGCCTGCTTGACCCGCCCCAGGCCCTTGGCCGCCATCACCGGCGCGTCGAAACGCGGGTGCGGCAGGTAGGCGAAAGACTGCGGATCGGACGCCACGACATTGATCGCGGTGTCTTCGCCAAAGTTGCGCTGCACCAACGCGATGGCCAGATCGACGAGCAGGCCATCACCGGAATTGGACGCACTGTAGCCATGCAAAATCGTTACGTTCATAAGCTTGAGTTCTACTTAATAAGTGGGAGCGCAATACACGTCGTAGGTCTGGCGGATCATCAGCGCGGCGCTGAAGCGTTCGCGCACGATGTTCCGGCCTTCGCTGCCGAGGTCGAGCAACCGCGGCTTCTGGATTCGCGCCAGCACATCGGCCAGCGCCTGGTGGTCACCGGTGGGAAAGACGTAGCCGGACACTTCATGGGTAACCAGTTCGGGCAATGACGTGCAGTTGCTGGCGATCACCGGCAAGCCCATGGCCATGCCTTCCAGCGGCACCATGGCGAAACCCTCCCAGCGGCTCGGCACGATCAGCGCGTCGGCCTGTTGATACAGCGCCTGCACTTCGGCCGGCGTGACCCACGGCAGGTACTCGACCGCGTCCATCTCGGGGCACTCGACCTTGTCCTCGTTGACCGCACTGCCAACCACCGTCAGCTTCAGATCGCTGCGCTGTACCTTGGCGAAGGCTTTGAGCAATACGTCGAAGCCTTTCTGGTAGTCGAGGCGACCGACGAACAGCAGATGAATCGGCGCGGGGTTGTCGGCCTTCGGCGCTGCGTCGCGCTGGTGGATGCCGTTGTAGATCAGCTTCATGCGCTTGCGCTGAATGCCGAACCGTGCGGCCTTGTCCATTTCGTAGCGGCTGACGCAGATGATCACGTCGGTGACTCGCTGCAGGACCCGTTCGATCCAGGCATAGAGCTTCTGCTTGGTCGGCGAGCTTTCCATCAGGAACGAAAAGGCGTGCGGGCAGTAGACGATTTTCGGCCGACGCCACGGCTTGAGCAGCACACAAACGCAGCGGCCGATCACCCCGGAAAACGTGCTGTGCAGATGCACCACATCGGGTTTTTCCTCAAACAGCGTCCGTGCCAGTTCCCACGCAAAGCGCAGCAGCGAAGGCACGTTACGCCCGGATCTGACGAACGTGCGAATCTGGCTCTGATCGATGCCGTGCAGCTCCTGTTTCTGGTCGAGCGGCACCAGATAGACCCATTCGTAGTTCGAGTCATGGCCTTCGGGCGACGCCGATATCGTGCGGATAACGGTGGCGACCCCACCTTTTATCGTTTCAGCCACGTGCAGTATTTTCTTCACAACCCACCCACTTTCATGCCTGTTGGAACGTCCCTGAAGCTCAGGATTTGTCCGACGCGTATTCGTAGTTGTAATAGCCGTAGCTGCCATTGCCGTAATAGCTGGCAGCGCGCTTCTCGACGCCATTGAACACCGCACCCTTGAGCTCGATGCCGTTCTGCGCGAAGCGGCGAATGGTCGCTTCAATTTCCTTGGCCGGGTTTACCGCAAACCGCGTGACGATCAGGCTGATACCGGCTTCACGCCCGACAATCGCCGCGTCGGTCACCGCCAGCAGGGGCGGCGTATCGATGATCACCACGTCGTAGCGCTGACTCAGCTCGGCGAGCAAATCGCGAAAGTTGGCGTGCATCAGCAGCTCGGAAGGGTTCGGTGGAACCTGGCCACGGCTGATGAAATGCAGGTTGTCGATTTCCACCGTGTTGACCGCCTGCTCGATGCTGCAGCGCTTGACCAGCAGGTCCGACAGGCCATTGGCGATCGGCACATTCAGGGTTTTGTGCAGGTGACCCTTGCGCATGTCGGCGTCGATCAGCAGCACGCGCTGACCGCTTTGCGCCATGACCGCCGCGAGGTTGGACGAGACGAAGGTCTTGCCGACCTGCGGGCTGGGGCCGGAGATCATGATGCGGTTGTTGGTCGAGTCCAGCGCGGCAAAGTGCAAACAAGTGCGCAGGCTGCGGATCGATTCGATGGACAGGTCGGTCGGATTGCGCAACGCCAGCAGATAGGCCGGTGTTTCAGCGGTGACTTTGGCCCGGCCCTTTTTCGTGTCCTCGTCGCGCTGCAAGGCGCTGTAAGGAATCGACGCGTACACCGGCAGCCCGAGCTGTTCGATGGCTTCCGGGCCTTCCAGCCCCTTGCTCAGGGACTTGCGCAACAGCACCAGCGCCACGCCGACAAAGGCGCCGAGGAACGTCGCGATCAGCACGATCAGGGCTTTTTTCGGTTTGACCGGGCTGGTCAGGTCGACATCCGCCGGGTCGATCAGGCGCACGTTACCCACCGCACCGGCGCGAACGATGTCCAGCTCCTGGGATTTGTTCAGCAACTGCGTGTAGATCTGCGAAGCCACTTCCACATCGCGGGTCAGGTTGAGCAACTCCTGCTGCGTGGCCGGCAGGTCGCCGACCTTGCCTTCCAGCGACTTCTGCTGCTGGATCAATTCACCGATCTGCGACATCAAGGCGCGATACGCCGGATGCTGCTTGGTGAATTTGCGATCCATTTCCGCCTGCTGCATTTTCAGCTCGGAAATCCGCGTTTCCAGCGCCACGGACTGACCGAGCACCGATTGGGTTTCCAGGGAAATGTTCACGGTCTTGCCGTGGGTCTGATACGCGTTGAGCGCATCGCTGGCCTTGGCCAGATCACGCTTGACCTGCGGCAACTGGCTTTGCAGGAACGCCAGGCTCTGCGCCGCTTCCGCCGAGGTGCGGCGCACGTTCTGATCGACGTAGAGCGCGGCGATCTTGTTGAGGATCTTCACCGCCTCGGCCGCATCGGCGCTGGCCAGCGCCAGACGGATAATCCCCGACTCTTTACCTTGCTCGGAGATATCCAGCGCATCCTGGTAACCCTGAATGGTCACGATCCGTGGATTGCGCACCACTTCAAAGCGCGTGCCCGGGTTGGCTTGCAGGCGCTCGATCAAACCTTCGACACCGTCCTGGGCGAAGGCTTCGCCGGCGACGCCCTCGACCAGCAGGTTGTCGTTGTCATCGAGCAACTGAAAGCGCTGTTGTTCACCAGCAATCAGGGTGAGCTTCTTGCCCAACAACTCTTTGGGCAGATTGAGCCGGGTAAATTCCAGACGCTCGCCGCCCCAGGCGTAGCTGTTGAAGCCAAAACGCGGCGGCGCCACGCTGGACTCGGTTTCACCACGATAACGCCGGGCGAGAAAACCGCCGATGACCGGGAAGGTATTGGGGGTGACGTCGATGTCCAGACGCAGGTCGTCGACGGTTTTGCCGATCACCGCGCGGGATTTGATGATGCCGATTTCGGTCACCGACGGCGATTGTCCGCCGAGCATGCTGCTGAGGTCGGAAAAGCCGAGCATGTCGTTTTTTTTCGGTTCAACCTGCACCAGCGCGTTCGCCAGGTACACCGGCGTCGCCAATACCGCGTAGGCAACGCCGGCGGCCATGAAGGCACCGGTGAATGCACCGATCAACCATTTCTGGTCGATCAAACTGCCGAATATGCCGAGAAGATCAATACTGTCTTGATCGTTATCACGGTTGGCGATTACTGACGGTAACTGCATAAGTCTTTCTTACCATTCACTGATCTGAAGAATGTTCATCAATGTCCGAGGCGCTGCGCCCACGAGCTAACAGCATCTTCAATCAATGCATGGGCATGAATAAAAGCGGCCTTACCTTGACGATACGGATCCTGTATTTCTCGTTCGCTCTGCCACTTGCCGAGAAGAAATACTTTGCCTCGGGCGTGCGAGGCAATCTTCAGCACCTGATTCACATGTTGTTTTTCCATGACCAGAATCAGGTCTGATGCATTGACGATATCGGTAGTCAATTGCCGCGCCTTGAACCCCTCGGCACTGTGCCCGTGGTCTTCCAGCACTTGGCGCGCCGACGCTTCCATGCCTTCGCCGACTCGCGCTGCGAGGCCTGCGGAAGTCACGGAGATGGTTGAAGGGGTCAGCGCGTTACGCAGCAGAAGTTCTGCTGTCGGACTTCGGCAAATATTGCCAACGCACACAACCAGGATATTTCTGAACAAGGTTTACTTTCCTGTGTAATATCATTCTGCCAACATCTAGTGCGAATCTTAATGAACCCACTAGATCATCCTGCACTCAGAAATAGATTCGCCCTGTTAGTACCAGCGTATTAAGTACCACAGCCTCAAAAGCCGCCAAAACAGAATTACCGGACTAAAAATAACTGTGATTTTCAGGTCTTGCTTTCCTGACAAAAAATAACATTGGCGCACTTAGTGCCTTTGTTAGTTTCGAAGCAGTTATCACGAGATACTTTTTTCGCCGTTGTCATTTCTCACCAGGAGAACCGACATGAAGTCAGCACATCTCAACCGATTGGGCGCCCTGACCCTGTTATTGCTCAGCAGCGCCAGCCAGGTCCACGCCAGTGATCTGTTCCCGGCATTACCCACCAACAAGACCATCGGAGTTCAGGTCAAAGTCCAGACCTTCTCCGCCGCCGACGCCGAGCACGTCAAAGCCACCGGGTTCAGTTTCGTACGCTTCGGCGTATGGACCGACAGCCTGAGCAGCGCGGCCTATCAGAAACAGGTCAGCGAGGCCTTCGCCGTGGCCCGCGCGGCGGGTCTGCCGGTATTGATGACCCTGCGCGCGACCAAGCCGTTGAATACCAGTGATCTGGCGAACGCTGGGGTTGCGTACGCCAACGCGCTGACCAGTCTGGCGGCAACCTACGGTTCGCAACTGGTGGCGATTGAACTGTGGAACGAGCCGGACCTGGGCACCTACTGGCCGACCGGTAATTTCGACACGACGTTCGTGCCGTTCATGAGCGCGGCGTGCAAGACCCTGCAGGACAAGCCGCCAGCCGCCCCGGTGATCGGTTTTGGTTTTGCCCGGCCGCCAACGGCCGGCTCGGCGTCGACGGTGGCGCTTAACCGAATCGTCAGCGAATACCCCAAGTGCCTCAACGCGGTTTCCTACCATCCGTACGGCATGACCGGTACCCAGATCAGCAACGCCCAGGCGTTTATCCAGCAGAACTTCCATCTGCCGGGGGTGATCAGCGAATGGGGCATCTCGGCGCTCGCCTCCAACGGCGGGATTGAGGGTCAGGCCAGCAAAATCAGCGCATTCGTGGCCGATATCAAAACCCGCAACATTGCCCTGACCTCGATCTACGAGTGGAAAAACAGCGACACCGGCAGCAATGACCGCGAGAAGAATTTCGGTCTGTTGACTTCCGATGGCCAGCCGAAACCGGCAGAAACTGCGGTCAAAACCCAGTTGAGCCAGCAATAACCTCCATCAATGTGCTCAAGGGGCGCTGGCCGTCAGTTGCTTTGAACCTGCGGCCGATTTTGGCATCGTATTCATCGATACCGCGCCCCACCCTTCAAACAGCCGTTCTCAGGTTGTTGCCCCCCGGGGAACCCGTTACGCCTTGATGCCCTTGAGTGGCTGTCAACGCTCGGGTAATGTCGTCAAACCCACAGGACAGAGCACACCCATGACTTCCAAGCTGGAACAACTCAAACAGATGACCACCGTGGTTGCCGACACCGGCGACTTCGAAGCGATCGCCCGGGTCAAGCCGGTCGACGCCACCACCAACCCTTCCCTGCTGCTCAAAGCCGCCGCCATCCCGGCTTACGCCGAGCTGCTGAACGCTTGCGTCAGCGACTGCAAGGGCGACGTGGGCCTGGCCAGCGACCGTTTCGGCGTTGCCGTGGGCCAGGAAATCCTCAAAGTGATTCCGGGCCGCATTTCCACTGAAGTGGATGCGCGCCTGTCGTTCGACCAGGACGCCGTGCTCAAGCGTGCACATCGCCTGATCGAGCTGTACGACAAGGCCGGCATCGGCCGTGACCGCGTGCTGATCAAGATCGCGTCGACCTGGGAAGGCATCCGCGCAGCCGAGATTCTTGAGAAGGAAGGCATCCAGACCAACCTGACCCTGCTGTTCTCTTTCGCTCAGGCTGCTGCTTGCGCTGACGCCGGGGTGTTCCTGATCTCGCCGTTCGTGGGCCGCATCTACGACTGGTACAAGAAGGCCAATGGCAACGACTACACCGGTGCCGATGATCCGGGCGTGCAGTCGGTGACCCGCATCTACAACTACTACAAGGCCAATGACTACAAGACCGTGGTCATGGGCGCCAGCTTCCGCAACCTGAGCCAGATCGAGCAACTGGCAGGCTGCGACCGTCTGACCATCAGCCCGGACCTGATCGACAAGCTCGCGGCAGACACCGGCAAACTGGAGCGCAAACTCGCCCCGGGCCACGCCGGCGAAGCGCGCCTGAGCCTCAACGAAGCGCAATTCCGCTGGTTGTCCAACGAAGACGCGATGGCCACCGAGAAACTGGCTGAGGGCATCCGTCAGTTTGCCCGTGACCAGGAGAAGCTCGAGGCGCTGTTGCAGGCCAAGCTGTGATCTGAGCGGTTGAAATGCAAAAAGGGCGAACCCGGTTGGGTTCGCCCTTTTTATTTATGCAGTGCCGGAAGATGCATCGTCTGGAATGACGCCTTCACGGGCAAGCCCGCTCCCACAGGGTCAGGTGTGGAATGAAGATCTCGGGTTCACTCAATCACTGTGGGAGCGGGCTTGCCCGCGAAGAGGCCGGAACAGACAACCTCAACCCCAAAGAATCAGTGCCGCTCGAGGGCATTCACCAGGTCATGGAAGGCTTCACGATTGGAATCGTTCAGGCCCATGAGGATCTTGTGCGCTTCAAGCACCTTGATCCGCACCACTTCTTCTGACTGGTCCTGATCCGGCAGGTCGTCCAGGCACTCGGGGCACGGCACCGGGTGGTTGACGATGTTGAACACCTGTTCGAAGCCCATCGACTGCAGCAGCCGGGTGATGTCTTCGTGGGTGGTGACAACGGTCGGCAGCAGGCCGACCTTTTGCCGCGACAGGATCGACAGCTTGGCCAACAGGCCCAGGGTGGTGCTGTCGATGCTGCGGGTTTCGGTCAAATCGATCACGATCGCGTTGAAATTCAACGCAGTGAAGATTTTCTCAATAGTCGCATCCAACGCCGAACACAGGGTCAGGCGAACTTCACCGACGAACTTCAGGACGAAGGTGCCGTCCTGCTCGGCGAACTGGATTCTACCGGTACTCATTGAAGGTTCCTGCTCAACACCAACAGGGCGATATCATCCGGCATCTCCCCTAGCGTGGCCAATCCAAACACTTGCCGCAGACCATCCAGGCTGCCGCCCGCCGACTTCACCCGTTGGGGCAAAGCGGCTTCTTTTTCTTTGAGCGTAGGTTCTGGCAATAGATCCAGAATACCGTCAGACATCAGCGTCAGGCTGAACGTCGGTGGCAGCTCAAGCACGTGATCTTCGTAGGTGGCCTCGTTGAACAGGCCCACCGGCAAACCGCGGCCTTCGAGGTAACGAACACTGTCAGGCGTGTACAACACAGGCAACGGCAGATGGCCGCCGATGCTATAGGTCAACAAACCGGTCTCCTCGTCGATGACTCCACCGACCATTGTGACGTGTTTGCCCAGCTTACAACTGATCAGCCCCCGGTTGATATGACCAAGGACTTCCGAAGGCTTGAATTCCGGCAATGTGCCGTTGCGCTTGGACTCGAACAGCAAGCGCGTGGTCATGAACTTCAGCAGCACGGTGACGAACGCCGAAGAGGCGCCATGGCCCGATACGTCAGCCAGGTAGAACGCCACCCGACGCTCGTCGACGCGGAAGTAGTCGACAAAATCACCCGACAGGTACAGCGACGGGATGATCTGGTGGGCAAACTGGAACTCGTCGATGCGCCAAGGGCTTTCCGGCAGCATGTTCATCTGCACCTGGCGACCGGCGTTCTGGTCTTCCTGCAGCAGGTTCAGGCTGGCTTCGAGCTCGCGGTTGGCCTTCTCCAGCTTCTCGCGGTAACGCTGGTTTTCCAGCAGCAGGCGCGCACGATCCAGCGCACGACGCACCGAGTGCTCGAGCACGGCCAGGTCTTCTAGAGGCTTGATCAGGTAGTCCGCCGCACCCAGGCGCAGCGCCTCGACCGCGTCGTTCATCACGCCGGCACCCGAAACGACGATCATCGGCGTTTGCGGTGACCGCTCGGTGACCTGACGGATGAGTTCGAGACCACCCATCTGCGGCATGCGCAGATCGCAGATGACCAAGTCGGGCTTGTCTTGCTCGAATACCTGAAGACCCTGTTGGCCGTTGCTGGCCTGCAGGACGCTGAAACCACTGTCTTCCAAATAGGCCGCGAGGCTCGCGCGCACTACTTCGTCATCATCGATTATCAGCAGCGTGGCACTGGTTTTTGGCATGTGGGCAAACGGCGCCAGAATTAGGTTGGCGTAGCAGGCGGGGCATCGGCCCGGCTCAGACTACTGGATTCGCTTTCTAGCCTCTCTGCTGCACCGCTTTCGAGCAGTGGCCCGGAACGCGATTGCACCAGAGGTGCCCTTCTAAGGCGCAGACGGTACTCCCATCCGCGGGGCGTTTCAAGCATGCGCCGATGGTCGCTTGACGACTTTACTTGTCAAATCACCGAGAGTTATAAGAACCGCTCAAACCGTAACCCAATGGAAGGTCAAAACCATGAGTCAAACCGGTCGGGACTACAGCGAAAAGCGTGATTTCATCCGCATGCGGGTCGATGCCGATGTGGTGTTGATCCATGAAGGTGATGAGGTATCAGCCGTGTGCATCGACCTCTCGAGCAGCGGCATGCAGGTTGAGGCACCGCGCCAGTTCGCGGTTGGCGACCGCTTGAGTGTGCGCATCGACTCCGATCATGCCGCCTTGAGCGGGCTGGAAGCGGAGACCGAAGTGGTCTGGGTCAAGGCCCAGGATGGCGACAGCCAGAAGCTCGGCCTGAGCATTCTGAAGATGAAATAAGCGCACACAAAAAAGGCGGCCTTACGGGCCGCCTTTTGTCATCGGTCGAGATTAAAAATCATCTTCGACGTGACCATCCTTGACCTTGAACTCGCGATTCTGCAGGTAGGCGTTGCGGATGAAGGTGTACTTGTCGCCGCTGATCAGCTTCTCGCTCGACAGCAGGCTGGCGCGGGTGTCGACGATGTTCAGGCCGAACACCGAGTTACGTACAGGCACGTCGTTGATGTAGCGGTACGGACCGGTGTAGCTGTCGACGTACTTCGACGGCGCATCACGCAGGGTGCTCGGGCCGAGCAACGGCAGCATCACGTAAGGGCCGCTGCTGACGCCCCAGTAACCGAGGGTCTGACCGAAGTCCTCATCGCTGCGATTCAGGCCCATTTTGGTGCCGACATCGAAGAAGCCCAGCAGGCCGAACGTGGTGTTGAAGATGATGCGCGCGGTATCGACACCAGCGGCTGCGGGCTTGGCCTGCAGAATATTGTTCGCCAGGTTGGTGACGTCACCGACGTTGCGGAACATGTTGTGGATGCCATCTTCAAGGAATTGCGGCGTCACGTACTCGTAGCCCTGCGCCAGCGGCTTGAGCGCGTAGGTGTCGACGAAGTCGTTGAACTGGAAGATCGGGCGGTTGACGCTTTCCCAAGGGTCTTCTTCCGTTGCAGCATTGGCGGCGAACGGAACCAGCAAGACGCTGGCACATACACATAGCTGAGCGAGAGGATTGCTCCAGCGCATAGAAAAGCTCCTTGGATTCGTACTGGCGCGGGCACCGTCGGCCCAAGCGTTAAGACCGCTAGTATAAGCGCAAAAGCCGTTTTGGGCAGTCTACCTGTCAAGAGTAATGCAGGACGTTTCCAGAGAGCGCCTTCACACACCTGTCATCCAGCTGTCACCGATGTCGCCTAACCTCATGACTATTTCAGGGACGTTGCCATGACCCACGCTGAAGCCTTGCCTGTCGCCGCGCCCGGCCTGACCGCCGTGCTGTTCGGACTCAGTGGCTGTCTGGTGGATTTCGGTGCCCGTGCCCGGCAACACGCCAGCATGCTGCCCGAGCACGCCGACGCCACACCCGGCGCCCTCGACAGCCTGCTCAGCCTGCAGCGCCAGGAGATTCCCTGTGCGTGGATCGATGAGTTGCCCCCTGCCCTCGCGCACCCTTTGGCGGCCTCGCTGCCGGCGTGGATCAAACCTACGCAATATTCAGCAACAATCAATCCATGGCCCGCGCCGAATGCCTGCTGGCAGGCGCTGATGGGCTTGAACGTCAGCCGTCTGGATGGCTGCGTGCTGGTCAGTGGCGAGCCGCGCCTGCTGCAATCGGGCCTCAACGCCGGGCTGTGGACCATTGGCCTGGCGTCCTGCGGCTCGCTGTGCGGCCTGTCGCCGAGCGAGTGGCAAGCCTTGAGCCAACAGGAACGCGAACAGCGGCGTGGCAAGGCGACCCTGCAGTTGTTCAATCTGGGCGTGCATTCGGTGATCGATCATCTGGGCGAACTCGACACCTGCCTGGCCGACATCAACCTGCGCCGCCTCAAGGGCGAAAAGCCCTGACCGGGATCATGCAGGTTGCAGCAGAGTGGATTAATCTAAAGGTCAGCCATAGACCTTTGGCGCGCGGCTGCGGTCAATGCCAGTGCCTCTTGATAAAAGGAAACCACCATGCCCGCCCAAGAACTGCAAAAACAACTCGACACCCTGCGCGAGCAACTGGAGCAGAATCCGCCGCTGTCCGAAGCCGAGCGTGAAGATCTGCATGCGCTGATGGCGCAGATTGAATCGGAAATCGAACTGGAAAGCGTCACGCAGGAAACCAGCATCGCAGACGGTGTGAACCTGGCGGTGGAACGCTTCGAAGTGGAACACCCGGCCATTGCCGGCACCCTGCGCAATATCGTCAATGCGCTGGGCAGCATGGGGATCTGATTCCCCGCCATACAAAAAAGCCCTGTCATCGCTGGCAGGGCTTTTTCATTTCCACAATTTGAACACAGTCCCGTGTGGGAGCGAGCCTGCTCGCGAAGGCGTCGTGTCAGTCGATATCATCGCTGAATGACACACAGCCTTCGCGAGCAGGCTCGC
The DNA here is from genome assembly GCF_949768395.1 of Pseudomonas sp. IT-P260. NCBI lineage: Bacteria > Pseudomonadati > Pseudomonadota > Gammaproteobacteria > Pseudomonadales > Pseudomonadaceae > Pseudomonas > Pseudomonas sp. IT-P260. The sequence continues at coordinate 54,672 of NZ_CATKPO010000040.1, read as the reverse complement.
TCCCACAATTCAGATGTTTACTGACGGACCAGTCTATGGTTCGGCAGTTGTACCGCTTCAGTGCTGCGATACGGGTTGATATCCAGCCCGCCGCGGCGCACATACCGTGCAAACACCGTGAGCTTCTCCGGCTTCAGCAAACGCTGCAGGTCGAGAAAGATCCGCTCCACACACTGCTCGTGGAAGTCCGAGTGCTGGCGGAAGCTGACGATGTATTCCAGCAGGCTCGCATGATCCAGTGCCGCGCCGCGATATTCCACGACCACGCTGCCCCAGTCTGGCTGGCTGGTCACCGGGCAGTTGGATTTGAGCAGATGGCTGTGCACGCTTTCTTCGACAATCCGCGCATCATCGCAACGCAGCAGTTCCGGACGCGGATGCTCATAGTTGCTGACGCTGATGTCCAGATCGTCGATGCACACACCCGGCAACGCCACGACGCCTTCGGCCTCGACCTCTTTCAGGCTGCGCACGCGTACGCCGACCGGTTTGCCGGCAGCGGCCGACAAGTCCTTGACCAGTGTTGCTTCCAGGCTCGCGATGTCGGTAAACGGCGTCTGGTTCAGAGAGTTCAGGTACAACTTGAACGACTTCGATTCGATGATGTTCGGCGAATCCGCCGGAATGCTGAATTCACCGATCGCCACCACCGGTTTGCCCGAGGGCAGCAGCCACGAAAGTTCGAAGCAGTTCCAGAAATCCACACCTTTATACGGCAGGGTTTCGGCGGTCAGGCCCAGTTCGGCCCATTTCGCGGTGCGCGGAATCGGGAACAGCAGTGACGGCGTGTACGTGGCGATGTATTCGCTGGATTTGCCCAGCGGCGAATGTTCGGCTGCGGGATGCATGGCGGAAACCTGACTGAAGAATCAGCGGATTCTATCAGCCTTTGCGCCCGTCTTTGAGTGCTTACTGACTGACAGTCAGTTTGCCGACCATGCCCGCCTGGTAGTGCCCGGGAATATTGCAGGCAAATTCCAGGCCGGTGGCCTTGCTGAAGGTCCAGGTCAGCTCGGCGGTCTTGCCAGGCTCGACCAGCACACTGTTGGGGTCGTCGTGCTGCATGCCGTGGCCCATGCTGCCGTGATCCATGCCCGCCATGTCGTGGGACATTTCTTTCAAGCCAGTAGGCGTCAGCATGCCGCTTTGCTGCATCTGCAACATTTCCTGCTGGTGTTGGGCATGCATCGCCGCGTCACCGAGGTTGAATTCGTGCAGCAACTGACCTTTATTCACCAGAACAAAGCGAACCGTCTCACCGGCCTTGACCTGAATCGCCTTGGGGTCGAACGACATGTCGTTCAGTACAACTTCAATGCTGCGAGTAGCCTTGGCTGCTGGTGCCGGTTGGCCAAAATCATAAGTGTGTGCGGGCGCGGCCGAGACAGGTGAACTCAACGCCAGTAAACAGGCGGCGACGGCCAGAGGATTGCGCAAAAACATAGTCTTACTCCAACAAGAAAAGGTTCAGCCTGTGGGAAACTCTAGCCCGCCTGCGCTGGCAGCTACCTGACAGGCAGATTACAACTTTGTCAGGTTGGCGCGCGCCGTCTGCTCCCACGGTATAACGCTTTCGTTTCTCTATATTCGAGTCGCCCATGAAACTGCTGATCGTCGAAGACCAACCGAAAACCGGCCACTACCTGCGCCAGGGCCTGACCGAGGCCGGATTCAACACGGAACTGGTGGCCGACGGCAACAGCGGCCAGCAACTGGCGTTGAGCGGTGATTACGCGCTGCTGATCCTCGACGTGATGCTGCCCGGGCGCAGTGGCTGGCAGATTCTGCAAGCGGTGCGCAGTGCCGGCCTCGACACGCCGGTACTGTTTCTTACCGCCAAAGATGCAGTCGAGGATCGGGTTCATGGCCTCGAACTCGGCGCCGACGACTATCTGGTCAAACCGTTCGCCTTCTCCGAGTTGCTGGCGCGGGTGCGCAGCCTGCTACGCCGGGGCAGTGCGACACCCCAGGAAACCAGCCTGCAACTGGCCGACCTGCGCCTGGACCTGATTCGCCGCCGGGTCGAACGCAGTGGCCAGCGCATCGACCTCACCGCCAAGGAGTTTGCGCTGCTGGAAATGCTCCTGCGCCGTCAGGGTGAAGTGTTGCCGAAATCGTTGATTGCCTCGCAAGTCTGGGACATGAACTTCGACAGCGACACCAACGTGATCGAAGTGGCGATCCGTCGCCTGCGCCTGAAGATCGACGATGACTTCCCCAACAAACTGATCCACACCGTGCGTGGCATGGGTTACGTGCTTGAAGAGCGTCCAGCCTGATGCGTCGCCTGTCGCTGAGTTCTCGTCTGGCTCTGCTGTTTGCCGCGTGCACCGCCGTGGTCTCGCTGTTCGCCGGGGTGCTGTTCAGCCGCGCCAGCGAGGCGCACTTCATTGAGCTCGATCAGCAATTGCTGGATGGCAAACTGATCGGCCTGCGCCGGGCCTTGCAGGATGTGCAACCCGCTCAGCGTGAGGCACGGCTGGCGGATGAGCTGAGCCGCCAGGCCGATCTGGCGCTGCGTATTACCGGCAGTGACGGCCAGCGCTGGTACGACAGTTCGACGCAGATCCCTACGGAGTTGCCGAAACAATCCGGCCTGTCGACCATCAGCCATGACGGCGCCGACTACCGCGTGCTCAACGCCCCGCTCTACCCGGACAAGTCCGATACACCACAACTGACGCTGCTGCTGGACATCACCCATCACCAGCACTTCCTGCAACGCATGCAGCATCTGATCTGGCTGACCGTCGGGCTGTCGGCGCTGGCCACCGCGCTGCTCGGCGCCTGGGCGGCGCGCAGCGGCTTGCGCCCACTGCGGCGCATGAGTGCAGTCGCCCGTGGGATTTCTGCACAGTCGCTCAATGCCCGACTGCCGGAAGCGCAAATGCCGCCGGAGCTGGCAGAAATGGCCCACAGCTTCAACGCCATGCTCGGACGCCTCGATGACTCGTTTCAGCGGCTGTCGGCGTTTTCTGCCGACATCGCCCATGAACTGCGCACACCGCTGTCGAACCTGCTGACCCACACCCAGGTCACCCTCACTCGCCCGCGGCCGCTTGAGGATTACCGCGAAGCCCTGCACAGCAACCTCGAAGAACTGCAATGGATGGCCCAACTGGTCAACGACATGCTTTATCTGGCCAAGGCTGACCATGGATTGCTGATGCCCAAGCGCGAGGCGCTGGAACTGGCGGATGAAAGCGATGTGTTGCTCGAATTCTTCGCGCCACTGGCCGAAGACGCCGGGGTGACGCTGAGCCGCCAAGGTCATGCGCGTATTGAAGGCGATCGCAGCATGCTGCGCCGGGCCTTGTCGAATCTGCTGGATAACGCGCTGCGCTTTACTCCAGCGGGAGGCAGCGTGCGCCTGTCCATCGTCGATCAGCCGCATGCGGTGCAGGTGTCGGTGGAGAACAGTGGCGAAGAGATTTCGGCAGAGCTGTTACCACGGCTGTTTGACCGGTTCTATCGTGCCGATCCGGCGCGGCAGGAAGGCAGCAGTGAGCATGCGGGGTTGGGGCTGGCGATTACCCAGTCGATCGTCCGGGCGCATGGTGGGCAGATCCGTTGCGAATCGGCTGCGGGGTGGACGCGGTTTGTGATCGAGTTGCCCAAAGGAGAATAAGGTCAATAGGACCGGCCTCTTCGCGAGCAGGCTCGCTCCCACAATTGGAATGCATTTCCCTGTGGGAGCGAGCCTGCTCGCGAAGGCGGTATTGAAGTTTACGAATATCTCAGCGCGTGAGCCGGCTCGATCTTCGCCGCCCGCAACGCCGGGTACACCGTCGCCAGGAAGCTCAGAATAAAGCCCGCCGAGCAGATCAACAGCACATCCCCGCCCTGCAATTCCGAAGGCAGGTTGCTGACGAAGTACACGTCGGAACTGAAGATGTGCTGCCCGGTAACGCGCTCGACCCAGCCGACCATCTCGCTGACGTTCAGCGCGGCAATTACGCCAAGCACGCCGCCGATGAGGGTACCGACAATGCCGATCACCGTGCCCTGCACCATGAAAATCGCCATGATCTGCCGTGGCGTGGCGCCGATGGTGCGCAGGATGGCGATGTCCGCGCCTTTGTCGTTCACCACCATGATCAGCGTGGCGATGATGTTGAACGCCGCCACCGCGACGATCATCAGCAACAACAGGCCGATCATGGTTTTTTCCATTTTCATCGCGCTGAACAGACTGCCCTGGGTGTGGGTCCAGTCGTCAGCCTTGAACTCGGCACCGAGCCCCGCTGCGATGTCCGAGGAGACTTTCGGCGCAGCGTACAGATCCTTCACCGCCAGGCGCACGCTCTGCACCTGATTCGGCTGCCAGTGCTGCATGGCGGCGGCATCGGCCACGTGGATCAGGCCCATCGAGCCGTCCAGCTCGGCGCCGACCTTGAATACACCGACCACGTTCAGGCGCTGCATGCGCGGGGTGATGCCACCCGGTGCGGTGCTGACTTCCGGGACGATCAGGGTGATCTTGTCGCCGACATTGAGACGGAAGCGGCGCGCGGTGATTTCACCGATCACCACCCCGAACTCACCCGGCTTCAGGTCATCAAGACGCCCCTGCACGATGTGCTGGGCCACGATCGACACCTTGCCTTCCTGGGCCGGATCGACGCCGCTGATCTGGATCGGCTGCATCAAGCCCTTGTAGGACAGCATGCCTTCCATCTCGGTGAACGGCACGGCGGCGGTCACTTCGGGATTTTTCAGCGCGGCGGCGGCCACCGGCTGCCAATCATCAATCGGCTTGACGCCAACGATGGTCGCGTGCGGCACCATGCCGAGGATGCGCGAGCTCATCTCGCGCTGGAAGCCGTTCATCACCGACAGCACCACAATCATCGCCAGCACGCCGAGGGCGAGCCCGATCATCGAAGTCATCGAGATGAACGAAACAAAGCGATTGCGGCGCTTGGCGCGGGTATAGCGCGTGCCGATAAAGATCGATAACGGTCTGAACATTCGCTGGGGCACCGTATAAAAATAAAAGACCCGATGCCTTGGACAGGCACCGGGTTTCGGTCGGTCAGATGCTGGTCAGGCAGCCTTCCTGCAGCTGCAGGACGCGGTCCATCTGGCGGGCCAGGTTCATGTCGTGAGTCACCACCAGGAACGCCGTGCGCATCGAAGTGCTGAGTTCCAGCATCAGATCCTGGATGCCTTCGGCGGTGTGCGAATCAAGGTTGCCGGTTGGCTCGTCGAGCATCACCAGGCCTGGATTGTTCACCAGCGCACGGGCGATGGCCACACGCTGGCGCTCGCCACCGGACAGCTCGGCCGGTTTGTGTTCCAGACGATGGCCCAGTCCCACGCGCTCCAACAACGCCGTAGCGCGTTGACGTGCTTGCGGGATCGCGGTCTTGCCGATCAGCAGCGGCATGCAGACGTTTTCCAGCGCGGTGAATTCCGGCAGCAAGTGGTGGAACTGGTACACGAACCCGAGGGCACGGTTACGCAGCAGGCCACGCTTCTTTTCGCTCAGCGCTGACAGTTCTTCGCCGTCAAGCCAGACGCTGCCCTCGGTTGGGGTGTCGAGACCGCCCAGCAGGTTGAGCAAGGTACTTTTGCCCGAACCGGATTTGCCGACGATCGCCACACGCTCGCCCGGGTGCAACTCCAGTTGCAGACCGGCCAACACTTGCACCGACTCCGGGCCTTCCTCGTAGGATTTGCCCAGGTTGCGGCAACTCAAGATTGCTTTATCACTCATGCCCGACTCACTCATAACGTAGCGCCTCCGCCGGCTGGGTGCGCGCAGCACGCCAGGCGGGATACAGGGTGGCGAGGAAACTCAGGACCAACGCAGCAGCGCAGACCATGACCACGTCTTGGCTCTGCACCTGCGACGGCAGGTAATCAATGAAATACACATCGGCGTTGAGGAACTTGTGGCCGATCAGCCCTTCGAGGGCGGAAATCGCCGCACTGACGTTGAGCGCAGCGAGAATACCGAGCACCGCACCAATCGCCGTACCGACCACGCCGATCACGGTGCCCTGCACCATGAACGTGCGCATGATCGTCCCTGGCGTGGCGCCGAGGGTACGCAGAATGGCGATGTCGCTCTTCTTGTCATTTACCACCATCACCAGCGTGGAAATGATGTTGAACGCAGCCACCGCGACGATCAGCAGCAATAGCAGACCGATCATGGCTTTTTCCATGCGGATCGCCTGATACAGGTTGCCGTGGGTACGGGTCCAGTCGCGGGCGTAGTAATGGTCTTCGCCCAACTGCTGGGCGATGGTCCAGGCCACGCGCGGTGCCTGGAACAGATCATCGAACTTCAACCGGATGCCCTGCACCTGATCAGGCTTCCAGCGGTGCATCTTCGCCAGATCCTGCAGGTTGGTGACGCCCAGATAGCCGTCCAGCTCACCGGCGCCAACATGAAAGATGCCGACCACAGTAAAGCGCTTCATGCGCGGGAACATCCCGGCCGGGGTCACGCTGACCTCCGGCGCGACGAAGGTGACTTTGTCACCGAGGCCCACGCCGAGCTTGGTCGCGGCCTTGTCGCCGATGACGATGCCGAAGCTGCCCGGCGTCAAATCGTCGAGTTTGCCCTGCTTCATGAAGTTGTCGATGATCGACACATTGCGCTCAAGCGCGGGGTCGATGGCGTTGAGCAACACCTTGGACACCTGGCCGTTGTTGGTCAGCAAGCCCTGCATCTGGGTGAACGGCGCAACCGCCGTCACCTCCGGGTTGCGCTTGACCTTGGCGGCCAGGCTCTGCCAATCGTTGATCGGTTCGCCGGTTTCAAGAGTCGCGTGGGGCACCATGCCCAGCACGCGGGTGCGCATCTCATGATCGAAGCCGTTCATCACCGAGAGCACCACGATCATCACGATCACGCCGAGGGCGAGCCCGATCATCGAAGTCAGGGAAATGAATGACACAAAATGATTGCGACGCTTTGCACGGGTATAACGCGTGCCGATAAATACGAAGAGAGGTCTGAACATGTCGGGGCTTGTTCGGAGGGAAAAGGAACGTCCTTGTGGCGGGGGTCGATAACCAGCTTTACACTCAGACCACCGCCGCTACCATGGGTTCGCCATGTCGACATTAGATGAAGAAGATCGCCGCGAATACTACCGTATCGAGGACATGATCGCACTGGAAATTCGGCCCCTGTCCGCTCCCGAAGCCGCAGGCCAGGAAGTGTTGCAGGATGCTTCCCCGCTGTTCAACCTGCTCAGCGAACTGCACCTGAGCGAATTCGAGTCGCAGCACCTGTTGCGCCAGATCAGCGAGCGCGACCGGGCGATTGCCGCGTTCCTCAAATCCCAGAACAAACGCATCGACCTGCTCAGCCAGGTGGTCGCCCTGACCGTGCTCGGCCATATCGGCGAGCCACAACCGGTGATCCTCTCCGAAGGCGGAATCGACTTTCAGCACCCGACTCTGATCGCCACTGGCGCGCACCTGTCGGTGAAACTGGTGCTGATGCCGCAGGCACTGGGCCTGCTGCTGCGTGCCCGCGTCACCCATTGCGACCGCAAGGGCGATGGCTACGACGTCGGTACCGAGTTCGAACACTTGACCGACGCCCAGCGCCAGTTGCTCGCCCGCTATATCTTGCAGAAACAGGCCCAGGAACGACGCCTGGCCCGTGAACAGAACGAATCAGGCATTTAAATTAAGGAAGCACCGTGACCCTCATCTACGGCCACCGCGGCGCCAAGGGCGAAGCACCGGAAAACACCCTGACCAGTTTTCAGGAATGTCTCAAGCACGGCGTACGCCGTTGCGAACTGGATCTGCACCTGTCCAAGGACGGCGAGCTGATGGTGATCCACGATCCGACCCTCAAGCGCACCACCGACCGGCGCGGCAAGGTGGTCGAGCACACCGCCGCCGAACTGGTGACCTACGACGCGCGCAAGGGCGGCCCGGGCTGGATCAAGCCATGCCCGATTCCGACCCTGGAAGAACTGTTCGAGCAGTGCGATTTCGAGCACTGGCAACTGGAAGTCAAAAGCGCTTCACGCACCCGCGCCGCCACCACCGTGTTGGCGATTCGCGAAATGGCCCAGCGTCATGGCTTGCTGGACAAGGTCACCATTACTTCGAGTTCGCGGGAAGTGCTGAAGGCGGCGCTGGAGCTGGTGCCGGACGTGTCGCGTGGGCTGGTCGCCGAATACGCCTGGCTCGATCCGTTGAAGGTCGCCGCCAGCTATGGCTGTGAGATTCTGGCGCTGAACTGGACACTGTGTACGCCGGAACGCCTGCAGAAGGCGCAGCGTCAGGGGCTGCATGTGTCGGTGTGGACCGTCAACGAGCCTGCGCTGATGCGCAGACTCGCCGACTTCGGCGTTGACAGCCTGATTACAGACTTTCCCGGTTTGGCCACTGCCACCCTCGAGAATTGCTGAAATCGGTCTCCCCGGCCGGCTCAGGCCACCGGCCGGAGCCCGTCAAAAAAGCCGGTTGAGGCCGTCGTACGCCGCTACCCGATAGGCTTCGGCCATGGTCGGGTAGTTGAACGTGGTGTTGACGAAGTACTTCAGCGTATTCAACTCACCCGGCTGGTTCATGATCGCCTGACCGATGTGCACGATCTCCGACGCCTGATAACCGAAGCAGTGAACACCCAGCACTTCCAGGGTTTCACGGTGGAACAGGATTTTCAGCATGCCTTGCGGCTCGCCGGCGATCTGCGCACGCGCCATGCTCTTGAAGAACGCCTTGCCGACTTCGTACGGCACTTTGGCCTGGGTCAGTTCCTGCTCGTTCTTGCCGATCGAGCTGATCTCCGGAATGGTGTAGATGCCGGTCGGCACATCATTCACAAAGCGCCAGCTACCGTTATCGACAATGCTGCCGGCCGCCGAGCGACCCTGGTCGTGGGCGGCACTGGCCAGGCTTGGCCAGCCGATCACGTCGCCGGCGCCGTAGATGTTCGGCACGCAGGTGCGGTAAGCCTCGTCGACTTCGATCTGGCCGCGGCTGTTGACCTTGACCCCGATGTTTTCCAGACCCAGCTGGTCGGTATTACCGGTACGGCCATTGCACCAGAGCAAAGCGTCGGCCTTGATCTTCTTGCCGGACTTCAGGTGCAGGATCACGCCGTTGTCCACGCCTTCAACGCGATCATAATCTTCGTTGTGGCGAACGGTGATGTTGTTGTTGCTGAAGTGGTAGCTCAACGCCTGGGAGATTTCCGAGTCGAGGAAGCTCAGCAACTGACCGCGGTTGTCCACCAGCTCGACCAGCACGCCCAGACCGCTGAAGATCGAGGCGTATTCGCAACCGATCACACCGGCGCCATAAACGATCAGTTTGCGCGGGGTGTGGCCGAGGCTGAGGATGGTGTCGCTATCGTAGATACGCGGGTGATTGAAATCGATGTCCGCCGGGCGATACGGACGCGAACCGGTAGCGATGATGATGTGCTTGGCCACCAGTTTCTCGACCACGCCGTTGGCGCAGACCACTTCGATGGTTTGCTCGTCGGCAAAGCTGCCGGTACCGATGAACACGTCGACGCGGTTACGGGCGTAATAGCCGGTGCGCGAAGCGACTTGTTTGGAGATAACCTTTTCAGCGCTTTTCAACACGTCCGGGAAGGAGAACCAGCGTGGCTCGCCGATCGCCCGGAACATCGGGTTGGTGTTGAACTGCATGATCTGCCGCACCGAGTGACGCAGGGCCTTGGACGGGATGGTGCCCAGGTGGGTGCAGTTGCCGCCGACCTGGCGACGACTGTCGACCATCGCCACCTTGCGCCCTGCTTTGGCGGCGTTCATTGCCGCGCCTTCTCCCGCCGGGCCGGAACCCAACACCACCACGTCGTAGTTGTAGACAGCCATGCGTACTCCTCAGAACAGGCCGCGGTGCCAGCAGCACCGGCGGCTAAATCACGCCGAATCGCGGCGCGAAGGAACAATTGGGGGCCAGTAAAGAACCCGGACACAGTCTATAGAAGCGTCAACGCCGCGCACATTAACCCTTGGTCGCGTCGTAGGCTACTTTTGCCTGCACTACAACGCCAGCTTTCGTACTGTTTTCAGTCAACTTTTGCGCGACTCAGGCGCTCGAAAGCCGCACTGGTGCGAATAACAAAGCCTGTATCGGCACGAATCACGAAGAATGCACCAATGTCGTGTTTTTCGGCATAGTCCCAAGCCCTTTCAGGCCCGAGAATCAGCAACAGCGTCGATAGTCCATCGGCCATCAACGCTGAAGGATGAATCACCGTGACTGACGCCAGGCTGTGCAGGACCGGCGCCCCGCTCCGCGCATCGAAGGTGTGGGAATAGCGCCGGCCATCCTGCAGGAAATAGTTGCGGTAATCCCCGGAGGAGGACACGCCATAGCCATCGACCTGAATGATTCGTTCGGCCACCTGCTGGTCATCACGCGGCTCCTCCAGCGCAATGCGCCAGGACGAGCCGTCGAGCTTTCTGCCTTTGGCCTTGAGTTCACCGGTGGCTTCGGCGAGATAGTCATCGATGCCCATCGATTCGAGACGGGCGGCGATGGAGTCGACGGCGTATCCGGCGGCGATGCTGTTGAAGTCGACCTCGACAGCGGCGTCCTTGCACAAGCGGTCGCCGTCGATACGCAAATGGCGGTAGCCGACTCGCTGCAGGGTTTCGGCCAGCACGGCGGGGTCGGGGACTTTCTCTTCACGCCCTTGCGGGCCGAACCCCCACAGGTTCATCAGCGGTTCGACAGTCAGGTCGTAGGCACCTTCGCTTTGCTCTGACAGTTGTTCGCCAACGCGGACCAATTCAAGCACAGCGGCAGGCAGGGTCTGACAGCTGTTCGCCGGCAAAGCATTGAAGCGCTCGATGTCGGAATCACTGCGGTAGGTCGACATCTGTCGATCCACGTCAGCGAGGATACCTTCCACTTCCCGGCGAACTTGCGCCGGCTCGGCAATACCCGCGTGTCGCACGTACTTGATCGAATACGTGCTGCCCATGGTCGGGCCACCAAAACTCTCCAGGGAATCACCGTTGCCACAGGCCACGAGGACAACCACCACACTCACAAGCCAAACCCACCGTCCAGTGAACAATTCTTCATCTCCCCATAAAAGCGCGCCAGCCATTATGGATCAAAGGCCCGCACGCTCCCCAACGGATGCAACGCGTCATAAGAAACCAATAATGAGTAACTGAAAATGTCCTCGACCACGGGCAAAGGCAAAGCGATTTTTCGCGTTGTCAGCGGCAATTTTCTCGAGATGTTCGACTTTATGGTCTATGGCTTCTACGCCACGGCCATCGCCAAAACCTTCTTCCCGGCCGACAGCGCCTTCGCTTCCTTGATGCTGTCCCTGGCCACCTTCGGTGCCGGTTTCCTGATGCGTCCGCTGGGCGCGATCTTCCTTGGTGCCTACATTGACCGTCACGGTCGTCGCCAGGGCCTGATCATTACCCTTGCGTTGATGGCCGCCGGTACGATCCTGATCGCCTGCGTGCCGGGCTATGCCACTCTGGGTGTCGCAGCGCCGTTGATCGTGCTGTTCGGTCGTTTGCTGCAAGGCTTCTCGGCCGGCGTCGAGCTGGGCGGTGTTTCGGTGTATCTGGCGGAAATCGCCACGCCGGGCCGCAAAGGCTTTTTCGTCAGTTGGCAGTCCGCCAGCCAGCAGGCGGCGGTGGTGTTTGCCGGCCTGCTCGGAGTGGGTCTCAACCACTGGCTGAGCCCGGAACAGATGGGTGACTGGGGCTGGCGCGTGCCGTTCCTGATCGGCTGCATGATCGTTCCGGTGATCTTCGTCATTCGTCGTTCGCTGGAGGAAACCCCGGAATTCCAGGCGCGTAAACATCGCCCTACCCTGCGGGAAATCGTCCGCTCAATCGGTCAGAACTTTGGCATCGTCATCGCCGGCATGGCGCTGGTGGTGATGACCACGGTTTCGTTCTACCTGATCACCGCCTACACCCCGACCTTCGGCAAGGCTGAACTGCATCTGTCGGATTTCGACGCGCTGCTGGTGACCGTGTGCATCGGTCTGTCGAACTTCTTCTGGCTGCCGGTGATGGGCGCGGTGTCCGACAAGATCGGGCGCAAACCCCTACTGCTGGCGGCGACCATTCTGGCGATCCTGACCGCCTATCCGGCGCTGTCGTGGCTGGTGGCGAACCCGAGTTTCAGTCATCTGCTGATCGTCGAACTGTGGCTGTCGTTCCTGTACGGTTCGTACAACGGCGCGATGGTCGTGGCTCTGACCGAAATCATGCCGGTGGAAGTGCGCACCACCGGATTCTCGCTGGCCTATAGCCTGGCGACGGCGACCTTTGGTGGCTTCACGCCGGCAGCCTGTACTTACCTTATCCACGTGCTGGACAACAAGGCTGCGCCGGGGATCTGGCTCAGCGGTGCGGCGGTGCTGGGACTGATTGCGACGCTGGTGCTGTTCCGTGGCAATAAGCATGAGCTGCGGACTGCGCAAGCGGCCGTGGCAGGCGGCGCCCGATAAAACGCCTTCGGGAGCAAGCCCCCTCCCACAAGGTCCGGTGGTGCCAACATGATTGTGTGAACACCGCCAAACCTGTGGGAGGGGGCTTGCTCCCGAAGAGGCCGGTACAGGCAATAAAGATTCAGCAGGCATAAAAAAACGCCCCGACCTAAGTCGGGGCGTTTTCATTTGCAGCGAAGGCTTAGCGCGGGAACGCTGGCGGGTTTACACCGGCCATGTCTTCCATCACGCGAACCACCTGACAGCTGTAGCCGAACTCGTTGTCATACCAGACGTACAGCACAACGCGGTTGTCCTGAACGATGGTCGCTTCAGCGTCGACCACACCGGCGTGACGCGAACCCACGAAGTCAGTGGACACCACTTCCTGCGAGTTGACGAAGTCGATTTGCTTGTGCAGATCGGAGTGCAGCGCCATGTAGCGCAGGTACTCGTTCATCTCTTCACGGCTGGCGGCTTTCTCAAGGTTCAGGTTGAGAATGGCCATCGACACGTTTGGCGTCGGAACGCGGATCGCGTTACCGGTCAGCTTGCCGGCCAGCTCAGGCAGAGCCTTGGCAGCAGCGGTGGCAGCACCGGTCTCGGTGATGACCATGTTCAGCGCGGCGGAACGGCCACGGCGATCGCCCTTGTGGAAGTTGTCGATCAGGTTCTGGTCGTTGGTGTACGAGTGAACGGTTTCGACGTGACCGTTGATGATGCCGAACTTGTCATTCACAGCCTTCAGCACCGGCACGATGGCGTTGGTGGTGCAGGAAGCGGCGGACACGATCTTGTCGTCAGCGGTGATTTCGTTGTGGTTGATACCGTGAACGATGTTCTTCAGCTTGCCTTTGCCAGGCGCGGTCAGAACAACGCGAGCCACACCCGGGCATTGCAGGTGCTGACCCAAGCCATCGGCGTCGCGCCATACACCGGTGTTGTCCACCAGCAGCGCGTCTTTGATGCCGTACTGGGTGTAATCCACCTCGGTCGGGTTCTTCGCGTAGATCACCTGGATCAGGTTACCGTTGGCGGTGATGGTGTTGTTTTCTTCGTCGATGACGATGGTGCCGTTGAACGGACCATGTACCGAATCGCGACGCAGCAGGCTGGCGCGCTTGGTCAGGTCGTTTTCGGCGCCCTTGCGCACGACGATGGCACGCAGACGCAGACCGTCGCCACCACCGGTTTTCTCGATCAGGATGCGCGCCAGCAGACGGCCGATACGACCGAAGCCGTACAGCACAACGTCAGTGCCTTTACGGGCCGAAGCGTTTTGCTGACCAACCACGTCAGCCAGTTCTTCACGCACGAACTGCTCGGCGCTGCGGCCATTGCCTTCGCTGCGGAATTTGAACGCCAACTTGCCCAGGTCTACCGAAGCCGCACCGAGCTTGAGCTCGCTCATGGCTTTCAGCAGAGGGAATGTTTCGTGGACGGAGAGTTCGCTATCGTCGGAGGAACGGTGGCGAGCAAAGCGGTGAGCTTTGAGAATCGCGATGACAGACTGGTTGATCAGGCTGCGGCCATAGATCGAGCTCACCACGTTGTTATTGCGGTAGAGCTGACCGATAAGCGGAATCATCGCTTCTGCGAGTGCTTCACGGTCGATCCATTCACCAAGACACTGGTCGGGCTTCTGAGTCACGGGAACCTTCCACATGTAGGGGCAGAAAAAAGGGGCTACATTATGCCGCCGAGAACCTCTTGTAGCAATGCGCGCTTGTCGCGCAATCGGTAACAAAATTCCGTTCAAAAAAATTACGCCCCGCGCCAGCCCAGTAAAACCGGGGCTTCCAGCGCAGTCAATTTTTCGACGACTGTTAGACGATGTCTGTAACCCTCCGTAACACCAGTCGATTTCGGCACTACATAACCACTAAAAAAGTGCTCGTTTTTATGGTTACCACTACATTTTGCGCAAAGCGCGAAGATAGACGCAGTCTGCAACTGACAGCCGGCACCTGACGCCGCTACAATTACCGACTTTGTCGCAAAGCCTGGAGCTCAACCTTCCGTGCCCGTTCTGCGTCTACCGCTTCTCCCTGCCGCGGCAGGTAAACAGCATTGGGGCAACCTGCCCGGTGCTGCCCTCAGCCTCGCGATTGCCGAGGCTGCCAGCGCTGCCAAGCGCTTCACCCTGCTACTGACCGCCGACAGCCAGAGTGCCGAACGGCTGGAACAGGAGCTGAGTTTCTTCGCCCCGGATTTGCCCGTACTGCATTTCCCCGACTGGGAAACCCTGCCGTACGATCTGTTCTCGCCGCACCAGGACATCATCTCCCAGCGTATCGCCAGCCTTTATAGACTGCCGGAACTGGCGCACGGCGTGCTGGTGGTGCCGATCACCACCGCCCTGCACCGCCTGGCGCCGACCAAGTTCCTGCTCGGCAGCAGCCTGGTGCTGGATGTCGGGCAGAAGCTCGATGTCGAACAGATGCGCTCGCGGCTTGAGGCCAGCGGCTATCGCTACGTCGATACGGTCTACGAGCACGGCGAGTTCACCGTGCGCGGCGCGCTGATCGACCTGTTCCCGATGGGCAGCAAACTGCCCTATCGCATCGACCTGTTCGACGACGAAATCGAAACCCTGCGCACCTTCGATCCGGAAAACCAGCGCTCCATCGACAAGGTCGATTCGGTCAAGCTGCTGCCGGCCCGAGAGTTCCCGCTGCAGAAAGATGCGGTCACCCGCTTCAAGGCGCGCTTTCGCGAGCGTTTCGATGTCGACTTCCGGCGCTGCCCGATCTTCCAGGACTTGAGCAGCGGCATCACCCCGGCCGGTATCGAGTACTACCTGCCGCTGTTCTTCGACGAAACCTCGACACTGTTCGATTACCTGCCGCAGGACACTCAAGTGTTCTCGCTGCCGGGTATCGAACAAGCGGCAGAAAACTTCTGGAACGACGTGCGCAATCGCTACGAAGAGCGCCGCGTCGATCCATCGCGCCCTCTATTGCCGCCCGCCGAACTGTTCCTGCCGGTGGAAGACTGCTTCGCCCGTCTCAAGAGCTGGCCACGGGTCGTCGCCAGTCAGCAGGACGTCGAATCCGGTGCCGGTCGCGAGCGCTTCCCGGCGCAAGCGCTACCGAACCTGGCGATCGAAGCCAAGGCCACGCAACCACTGGCGGCGCTCTCGACATTCCTCGACGAATTCCCCGGACGCGTGCTGTTCACCGCCGAATCCGCGGGCCGGCGTGAAGTCCTGCTGGAGTTGCTGGAACGTCTGAAGCTGCGGCCGAAAACCGTCGACAGCTGGCCGGACTTCGTTGCGAGCAAGGATCGCCTGGCGATCACCATTGCCCCGCTCGACGAGGGCTTGATGCTCGATGACCCGGCGCTGGCGCTGGTGGCCGAGAGTCCGCTGTTCGGTCAGCGGGTGATGCAGCGTCGTCGCCGGGAAAAACGTGCCGACGCCAACAACGATGCCGTGATCAAGAACCTCACCGAGCTGCGCGAAGGCGCGCCGGTGGTGCACATCGATCACGGGGTCGGGCGTTATCTGGGCCTGACGATTCTGGAAATCGACAACCAAGCTGCAGAATTCCTCACTCTGGAATATGCGGAGAGCGCGAAGCTCTATGTGCCGGTGGCCAACCTGCATCTGATTGCGCGTTACACCGGCAGCGATGACTCACTGGCGCCGCTGCACCGCCTCGGCTCCGAGACCTGGCAGAAAGCCAAGCGCAAAGCCGCCGAACAGGTGCGCGATGTCGCTGCTGAATTGCTCGACATCTATGCCCGTCGCGCCGCGCGCGAAGGCTATGCATTTGCCGATCCGAAAGCCGATTACGCGACGTTCAGCGCCGGCTTCCCGTTCGAAGAAACCCCGGATCAGCAAGCGACCATCGAAGCCGTGCGCGAAGACATGCTCGCGCCGAAGCCGATGGATCGCCTGGTCTGCGGCGACGTCGGTTTCGGCAAGACCGAAGTGGCGATGCGCGCAGCGTTCATCGCCGTACACGGCGGGCGTCAGGTGGCGATTCTGGTGCCGACCACCCTGCTTGCCCAGCAACACTACAACAGCTTCCGCGACCGCTTCGCCGACTGGCCGGTGACCGTGGAAGTGATGAGTCGCTTCAAATCGGCCAAGGAAGTCAACGCGGCGATTGCCGATCTGGCGGAAGGCAAGATCGACATCGTCATCGGTACGCACAAGCTGCTGTCCGACGATGTGAAGATCAAAAACCTCGGACTGGTGATCATCGACGAAGAACACCGTTTCGGTGTCCGGCAGAAAGAACAGCTCAAGGCCCTGCGCAGCGAAGTCGACATTCTCACGCTGACCGCCACGCCGATTCCGCGCACGCTGAACATGGCGGTGTCGGGCATGCGCGACCTGTCGATCATCGCCACGCCGCCAGCGCGACGCCTGTCGGTGCGCACCTTCGTCATGGAGCAGAACAAGAGCACGGTCAAAGAGGCCCTGCTGCGTGAACTGCTGCGCGGCGGGCAGGTTTACTACTTGCACAACGACGTGAAGACCATCGAGAAGTGCGCTGCCGATCTCGCCGAACTGGTGCCGGAAGCGCGGATCGGCATCGGCCATGGGCAGATGCGCGAACGCGAACTCGAACAGGTGATGAGCGACTTCTACCACAAGCGTTTCAACGTGCTGATCGCCTCGACCATCATCGAGACCGGCATCGACGTGCCGAGCGCCAACACCATCATCATCGAGCGCGCCGACAAGTTCGGCCTGGCGCAATTGCACCAGTTGCGCGGACGTGTGGGTCGCAGTCACCACCAGGCTTACGCCTACCTGCTGACGCCGCCGCGCCAGCAAATCACTTCGGATGCGGAAAAGCGTCTGGAAGCGATTGCCAATACTCAGGATCTGGGCGCCGGCTTCGTGCTGGCGACCAACGACCTGGAAATCCGTGGCGCCGGCGAATTGCTCGGCGACGGCCAGAGCGGGCAGATTCAGGCCGTGGGCTTTACGCTCTACATGGAAATGCTCGAGCGCGCAGTGAAGTCGATCCGCAAGGGCGAGCAACCGAACCTTGATCAACCGCTCGGCGGTGGCCCGGAGGTCAACCTGCGGGTGCCGGCGCTGATTCCGGAAGACTATCTGCCGGATGTGCATGCCCGCCTGATTCTGTACAAGCGCATCGCTTCGGCCACCGACGAGGAAGGCCTGAAGGATCTGCAAGTGGAGATGATCGACCGCTTCGGTCTGCTGCCGGAGCCGACCAAGAATCTGGTGCGCATCACCGCGCTGAAGTTGCAGGCCGAACAACTGGGCATCAAGAAAGTCGACGGTGGCCCGCAGGGTGGCCGCATCGAGTTCGCCGCGCAGACGCCGGTCGACCCGATGACCTTGATCAAACTGATCCAGACTCAGCCAAAACGCTACAAATTCGAAGGCGCCACAATGTTCAAGTTCCAGGTGCCGATGGAACGCCCGGAAGAGCGCTTTAATACTGTAGAGGCGCTGTTCGAGCGCCTCCTCCCGAAAACTGTTTGAAGGACGCCGCATGCGCCTGTTTCGCTCACTGACTTTACTACTCAGCTTCGTAGCACCGATGGCGTTTGCCGATGACACCTACATGGTCGAAATGATTCTGGTGCGGCAGAACGCCGTACCGGCGATTGTCAGCCGCGCTGCCCCGGAAGACTGGGCGGCCGGCGCTCAACGCCTCGACGATGCCAGCCAGCGCACACCGGCCTTGAATGAGGTGGCCAACAAACTCAGCGCCAGCGGCGAGTACAGCGTGCTGCTGCACAAGGCCTGGCAGCAAACCCTCGGCGAAGCGCCGACCAAGGTGGCCGTCAGCGACGGTAAGGAACAGTTCGGCCAGTTCCCGATCGAAGGCACTTTAGAAATGAAACTCGGGCGCTTCACCGACGTGAACGCCGACTTCTGGGTCAACCAGATCGACGCCAACGGCATGGTCACTGCCAGCGAACGTCTGAAGCAGGACAGCCACACTAAAAACGGCCAGCTCAACTATCTCGACAACGGCCACCTGGCGCTGCTGATCAAGATCACTTCCCTGACGGCGCCCGCCCCTCGGCAAGCTCCTGAAGCGATTCCGGACTGATCGAAGTCCTTATGTCCCCGCCCCTGAGCAAACCGTTGGCACCCTCCTGGGTCAGCCGATTCAAGGAACAGAGCCTGGAGCGTGGCCGCCGCTACGCCCTGGAGAATCGGGTACGCATCGCGCAGGTTGGCGATGCGACCATCACCGCCAGTTGCGAAGGCTCTGGCGGTAACGTCTACCGTCAGACCATTCACTTGCGCGAGTCAGCCAAAGGCACCCTGCTGCTGGTTGACGCCAGCTGTACGTGCCCGGTGCGCAGCAACTGCAAGCATTGCGCAGCAGTGCTGCTGCAAGTGCAGGAAACCCTCGAATACCCGGCCGCCGCGAAAGACGCCGAACTGCTGGAAAAACTCCAGGCCGTATTGGAGAACCGCAGCCCCAAGGCGCCGCCGCAAGTGCTGGTGGATAACGTGCAACCGCTGCCGCGCCTGTGGCTGGCGAGCGTCGAGTTCAGCGCATTCGAGCCACGCAACGGCAAGATGCAGCGCTACATCCAGCATCGCGCGGCGCTGTCGTTCAGCTATCTGGACGAATACGTCAGCGGGCAGAAAAACAGCGACATCCTGATCCGCCAGGAAACCCAGACGCTGCGGGTAAAACGCCATCCGGAAGTGGAACAGTCCTACCGCGAGCAGTTAAGAATCCTCGGCTTTCGCATCGCCACCCGCCAAAGCAAGGCCCTGCCGGAAAGCGCCGGCGAGCTGTACGAGATGGTCAACGACAGCGCGTGGCTGACCTTCACCCTCAATGAACTGCCGAAGCTGCGTACCCAAGGCTGGGAATTGCAGATCGACGAGGAATTCGGTTTCGACCTGACCGCCGTCGACGACTGGTACGCCACCGTCGAACAGGCGCCGGAGCGCGACTGGTTCGATCTGGAGCTGGGGATTATCGTCAATGGCGAACGCCTGAGCCTGCTGCCGATCCTGCTCAACCTGATGCGCTCGCACACCGAAATCCTCAACCCGGAACGCCTGGCACGGCGACGCGATGACGAGCTGATTCTGGTCAATATTCCGCAACGCAACAGTGAGCACGGGCCACTGCAGGTGGCCCTGCCCCTTGGCCGACTGAAACCGGTACTGGCGACACTGGGCGAGTTTTACTTGCAGGAGCCAGGCGAAACCACCCTGCGCCTGAGCAAAGCCGACGCCACACGGCTCAACTCACTGGAAGGCCTTCCGCTGCTGTGGGAAGGCGGCGAACAGATCCGCAGCTTTGCCCAACGCCTGCGCGACATCCGTGATTACACGGCCAAGGCACCGAAGGGTTTGAACGCGACGTTGCGCCCTTATCAGCTCGAAGGCCTGAGCTGGATGCAGTCTCTGCGTCAGCTTGAGGTCGGCGGGATTCTTGCGGACGACATGGGCCTGGGTAAAACCCTACAGACCCTGGCGCATATTCTCAGCGAGAAAAACGCCGGGCGCCTGGATCGGCCGTGCATGGTGGTGATGCCCACCAGCCTGATCCCGAACTGGCTCGACGAAGCCGCGCACTTCACGCCGCAACTGAAAGTGGTTGCGCTGTATGGCGCCAGTCGCAAAAAGCATTTCGAACATCTGGCCGACTTCGACCTGATCCTGACGACTTACGCGCTACTGCCCAAGGACGTCGAACGCCTCGCCCAACAACCCCTGCATGTGCTGGTGCTGGACGAAGCCCAGTACATCAAAAATCCCAACAGCAAAGCCGCGCAGGCCGCTCGCGAACTCAATGCACGCCAACGGCTGTGCCTGAGCGGCACACCGCTGGAAAACCACCTCGGTGAGTTGTGGTCGCTGTTTCATTTCCTGCTGCCGGGCTGGCTGGGCGATGTCAAAAGCTTCAATGCCGATTACCGCGTACCGATCGAAAAACGCGCCAGCGAAGTCAGATTGCAGCACCTCAATGGGCGGATAAAACCGTTTCTGCTGCGCCGCACCAAGGAACAGGTGGCCACCGAACTGCCGCCGAAAACCGAGATCATCCACTGGGTCGAGCTCAATGAAGCGCAGCGCGACGTGTACGAAACCATGCGCCTGGCGATGGACAAGAAAGTCCGCGACGAGATCACCCGCAAGGGCGTGGCGCGCAGCCAGATCATCATTCTTGAAGCCCTGCTCAAGCTGCGTCAGGTTTGCTGCGACTTGCGCCTGGTCAACGACGCCACCCTGCCCGCTCGCGGCAGCAGTTCTGGCAAGCTCGACAGTCTGATGGAAATGCTCGAGGAGTTGTTTGAGGAAGGTCGGCGAATTCTGCTGTTCTCGCAGTTCACGTCGATGCTGTCACTGATCGAAGACGAACTGAAAAAACGCAACGTGGCCTATGCCCTGCTGACGGGACAGACCCGCGATCGGCGCACGCCGGTGAAGGAATTCCAGAGCGGTAAGCGTCAGATCTTTCTGATCAGCCTGAAGGCCGGTGGCGTTGGTTTGAACCTGACCGAAGCGGACACGGTGATTCATTACGACCCGTGGTGGAACCCGGCAACGGAGAATCAGGCGACTGACCGCGCGTACCGGATCGGCCAGGAAAAGCCGGTGTTCGTTTACAAGATGATTGCCCGGGGCACGGTGGAAGAGAAGATTCAGCACCTGCAGAAGGAAAAGTCCGACCTGGCAGCTGGCGTGCTGGATGGGCGCAAGGCCGGAGACTGGAAACTACAGAGCGATGACATCGAAGCGCTGTTTGCGCCGTTGCCGGATAAGCTCGACAAGCGTTGAGACCCTCCCTGCCAATGAGAGAGCTGTCGCTGGCAAGCCAGCTCCCACAAGGTTATGAATCGAACACAAAACTGTGATTCAACTCGATTCCTGTGGGAGCTGGCTTGCCAGCGATTGGGCCAAATCGGTCTCGGTCAGACTCAGCCCTTGAGCACCCGCGCCAACGCCGATTTCACTTTGCCCATCCCGTCATGCAGCGCCTGCTCGATCTCGGCCATGGTGATCACTTCGGTGGTCTTGCCCGCCGCCGGATTCACCACCAGCGCCAGGCAGGCGTAATCCAGCTCCAGTTCACGGGCCAGCGCGGCTTCCGGCATGCCGGTCATGCCGACGATGTCGCAGCCATCGCGCTCCAGTCGCACGATCTCCGCCACGGTTTCCAGACGCGGGCCCTGAGTGCAGGCATACACACCCTGATCACTGTATTCGCAACCTTCGGCAGCCACCGCCGCAATCAATTGCTGACGCAGCAGCTCGCTGTAAGGAAAGCTGAAATCGATGTGGGTGACGTGCTCCAGATCGTCGGCGAAAAACGTGTGTTCGCGACCGCTGGTGTAGTCAACGATCTGATGCGGCACACAGAAGTGGCCGGTGCCCATGGCCGGGTGAATCCCGCCCACCGCGTTGACCGCGATGATCGCCTCCGCGCCAGCCTGCTTCAGCGCCCACAGGTTGGCGCGGTAGTTGACCTTGTGTGGCGGAAAGCGATGCGGATGGCCGTGACGGGCGAGGAACAGCACTTCCTTGCCAGCGTATTCGCCAATCTGCACGTCGGCTGATGGCGCGCCATAGGGCGTGTCTACCGCCAGCGATTGGCGAATGGTCAAGCCTTCGAGCTGAGTCAGGCCGGTGCCACCGATGATTGCGTAAACCGTCATAGCAAAAAATCCTTAATCGATCAGTTGAGCGTCTTTGAGCGCACCGATTGCAGTGAGCCAGCGCGGATCCTGGCGGTAGTCGGTACTGGCGAACGCCTGCCCGCGCATCCGCGCAATGCGCCCGGACGGCTTCACCTTCATCCGTTGCGCAGCACTCAGCGCCAGTTCGGCCGCAGCACGGTCGTTGCACACCAGGCCCATGTCGCAACCGGCGCTGAGCGCAGCTTCAATACGACTGGCGGCGTCGCCGACCACATGGGCGCCGGCCATCGACAGGTCGTCACTGAAGATCACGCCGTCGAACTGCAACTCGCCGCGCAAAATGTCCTGCAACCAGCGGCGGGAGAACCCGGCCGGCTGCGAGTCGACTTGCGGATAAATGACGTGCGCCGGCATGACCGCCGCGAGCTGCTTGCTCAACCTGGCGAACGGTACGAGGTCATTGGCGCGGATGTCGTCGAGGCTGCGCTCGTCGTTCGGGATCGCGACGTGGGAGTCGGCTTCGGCCCAGCCATGACCGGGGAAATGCTTGCCGGTAGCGGCCATGCCGGCGCTGTTCATGCCGCGAGTAAACGCTCCAGCGAGCAATGCGGCGCGCTCAGGATCACTCTCGAACGAACGGGTACCGACCACGGCGCTGCGCTGGTAATCCAGGTCCAGTACCGGGGCGAAACTCAGATCGAGGCCGACCGCCAGCACTTCAGTGGCCATGATCCAGCCGCATTGCTCGGCGAGGTACTCGGCATTCGGGTTGTCGGCAATGGCGCGCATCGCCGGCAGCCGCACGAAGCCCTGACGCAGGCGCTGGACGCGACCGCCCTCCTGGTCCACCGCCAGCAGCAGGTCCGGGCGAATTGCCCGAATGGCTGCGCTGAGCTCGCGCACCTGGCGCGGATGCTCAATGTTGCGGGCAAAAATGATCAGGCCGCCCACTTCGGGCTGGCGCAACAATTGGCGATCTTCGGCCGTCAGCCAGGTACCGGCGACGTCCACCATCAACGAGCCTTGCAGGCCAGCAGTCATAGAAATTCCTTGAAAACGAAAAACCCGATCCGCAGGAAATCGCTACCGTGAGCAACGCTCGGCAGGTCGGCAATTTCTTTGGATTTCGGGTTCAGAACGAGAGTCGGCATGGGCGGCTAGCTTAGCGGATGTAAACTGCCGCGCCCACCCGTGTGCGGTTAAACCTTGGCAGCCACCGGAGTCGACTTGCTGCGCGGGCGCAATTGCGCTGTTGCCATTGCCGGATCGGTAACACCGGTTTCGGCACGCATGCCAGCGGCGAGGAACGGCACCATCAGGCGCATCACCTGTTCGATCGACGTGTTGACGCCGAAATCGGTCTCGGCAATCGCGCGCAAGGCCTTGATCCCGGACATGCTGAACGCCGCAGCGCCGAGCATGAAGTGCACGCGCCAGAACAGCTCGATTGGCGGAATGCGCGGAGCCGCTTCGTTGACCAGCAGCATGTAGCGGCGGAACACCTTGCCGTACATGTCTTCCAGATAACGACGCAGGTGGCCCTGGCTCTGGCTGAACGCCAAACCGAGCAAACGCATGAAAATCGACAGGTCGTTTCCGCTGCGTGGCTGGACCACCAGCGCCTGTTCAACGAGGATCTCCAGCAGCTCTTCAAGCGTCGGCTTGTTTTCCGGCTTGGCCTGACGCCGTTCCAACTCTTTATCAAGACTGACGCAGAACGGTCCGAGGAAACGCGAGAAAACCGCCTGAATCAGCGCTTTCTTGGAGCCGAAATGATAGTTCACCGCCGCCAGGTTTACCCCGGCCTTGCTGGTGATCAAACGCAATGAGGTTTCGGCGAAACCTTTCTCCGCGAACAACTGCTCGGCAGCATCAAGAATGCGTTCAACGGTTTCCGACTGGGCCATGGCTACTCCGCCTGACAAACACTTGTTTGAAACATACGTTTCAGCCTGTGCCTTGTCAAGCCTGCCAGTTCGTTTTGGGAATGGTCGGTCAGCTATTTAACCACACTCGTCCGCTCCTTTAATAAGCACGGCAGCCGACCGTCCGGCGGGCTGCAAAAAAACGGGCATTGCCAAGACCGCTTCACTGTATATAATCCCAGTCACTGTATAAAAAGACAGAGCGATCAATATGCTAAAGCTGACGCCACGCCAAGCCGAGATTCTGGCCTTTATCAAACGCTGCCTCGAAGACAACGGCTACCCGCCAACCCGCGCGGAAATCGCTCAGGAGCTGGGTTTCAAGTCGCCAAACGCGGCTGAAGAGCACCTCAAGGCCCTGGCCCGCAAAGGCGCCATCGAGATGACGCCTGGTGCTTCTCGGGGCATCCGCATCCCTGGCTTCGAAGCCAAGGCCGATGACTCCACCCTGCCAATCATTGGCCGGGTCGCAGCCGGTGCTCCGATCCTCGCCCAGCAGCACATCGAAGAGTCCTGCAACATCAACCCGGCCTTCTTCCATCCCCGAGCCGACTACCTGCTGCGCGTACACGGCATGAGCATGAAGGACATCGGCATTTTCGACGGTGACCTGCTGGCGGTTCACACTACTCGCGAAGCACGCAATGGCCAGGTCGTGGTTGCACGGATCGGCGATGAAGTGACGGTCAAGCGCTTCAAGCGCGAAGGCAGCAAAGTCTGGCTGATTGCCGAAAACCCTGAGTTCGCCCCTATCGAAGTCGACCTGAAAGATCAGGAACTGGTGATCGAAGGCTTGAGTGTCGGCGTCATCCGCCGCTAAAGGAGGCTTTATGCAGTTCCCACACACACCTCAGCAAACACAACTGCCTTTATTCGAAGCGTTTCTGGCGCAACCGATGGCGCCAATCCTGAAAGATGTCGTCGAGCGCCCATGGATTGCCGAACCGGAAGTGTTCAGTGAGCTATCACTGCGCGGTGCGGCCGGGAACTGCCTGAACCTGCTTGCCCCGATCCTTCGCGAACTGAGCGAGGATCAGGACGCGCGCTGGCTGACGCTGATCGCCCCACCCGCCAGCCTGACCCAGACCTGGCTGCGAGAGGCCGGCCTGAACCGTGAACGCATTCTGCTGCTGCAACCACGTGGCGCGCAAAGCGCTCAGCAACTGGCGTGTGAAGCGCTGCGTCTGGGCCGCAGCCACACAGTGGTGACCTGGCTCAACCCACTGAACACAAGTTCCCGGCAACAGCTGATCGGCGCTGCCCGCACGGGCGACGCTCAGAGCCTGAACATTCGACTGGGTTGATTCACTGGTAACGCGCGCTGTGTGAAGCGCATGGCTTCTCCAGGGACAGAGAAGCCGATCTGATGCGATAGCGGCAATCGCCGACAGGCGGGGCTCAGTGAAGAACCCGCGGCCCTTCTTCCTTATCAAACTCGCCTTCGACCATACGACCGGCCATCTGTACGCCGACGCTTAACATCGCCTTGGCGATTTCCACGTGCTGGCCTTGCAGGAACGCTTTGGCATCCTCGGAGAAATCCAGCGTCACCAGAGAACCCTCGTCCTCAGCCCTGCGCAGTTCGATTCGGCCGTCTGGTAACTCGACAATTTCTAGAAAGGACGTTGGCATATAGGTCTGTTCTCCACGAAAGGCAGGGATTATATAGACATCATTCGGGCTTCGCTCGGGATCTTGACCAGCAGCATGTTTCAGATTGCCACCGTACCAATGCCCATCAGCATTCGTTCAGACCTTCGCGAAAGCGGATCGCCAGACCTTTGAGATTCTGCCGCCAGCTCTCCAGCTCTTCGCGACTCAACTCCTGCGGCGCCTCTTCCTCATCGAGATTAATGGCCTGAATCAATGGCTGCGTCACATCGCCCTTGGGCTTCTGTGGCACCCGTGGCGGCTGGAACAACGCCGAATGCGCCGCCAGCAGTTTCGCCAGCCAGGTTTCAGGGTTACCGGCCAGCTCCACCATCTCGGCCAACTCAGGGATTGCAATAGATTCCAGGACGTCACGAGTCAACAACACTTCTGCTCGCGACGCATTGGCCTGAGGCAGACGATAGAAACCGGCGATCTCATGGCAGAGCCCCAAAAGCGCGCCATAGAGGTGAAATAACGCTGATTCACGCCCAGCCTGGATCAGCGCCAGCGAATTCATCGCTCGTCCCTCTTCGGCGCGAGCCAGAGCTTCCAGCGACAGGCCGGCGAAATAGATTTTCTGATTGGTGCGGGTATAGAGTTCGTGCGCCATGCCGGCAGTCTCCACAGCGAAATAATTGCGTCACACAGACCCGACAGTGTCGTGGATCAACGGATCGGACCGCAAGCAAAACAAAAAGGCCGCATGACTACCCTGGGGGCATCATGCGGCCTTTTGTGTGTCGGACTAACGCTTACTCAGCCTTGGCTTTCGTGCGCTTGTCTTCAACAGTCCATTTACCACCATCGTAGTACGCCTTCCAGCCAGTAGGCTTGCCGTCTACTTCGGTCTGCACGTATTGCTCCTTGGTCTTGCGGCTGTAGCGGATGACCGCTGGCAGACCATCAGGATCCTTCTGCGGCGCTTCGCACAGGAAGTGGTACTTCGGATCGATCTCGTCCTTGTGCGGCAGAATCTCGATCACCAGTGGAGCACGGGTCTCGCGGTTTTTCGGGAACTGACTGGCTGCCAGGAACAGACCGGAAGCACCGTCGCGCAGGATGTAAGTGTCGTTGACCTTTTCGCATTTCAGCTCAGGCATCTTCACCGGATCCATCTTCGGCGGCGCCGCATCACCGCTCTTCAGCAGTTTGCGGGTGTTCTTGCAAGTTGGGTTGGTGCAACCGAAGAACTTGCCGAAACGGCCGGTCTTGAGCTGCATCTCGCTGCCGCACTTGTCGCACTCCAGGCTCGGACCTTCATAGCCCTTGATGCGATAGTTGCCCTCTTCGATTTCGTAGCCCGCGCAATCCGGATTGTTACCGCAGATGTGCAGTTTGCGTTTCTCATCAAGCAGGTAGGCGTCCATCGCCGTACTGCAGATCGGGCAGCGATGCTTGCCACGCAGAACCAACGACTCCGACTCGCCCTCGTCGTCCGCGGCAATCTCGTCGCCTGGCACCAGGTTGACGGTGGCCTTGCAGCGCTCCTTCGGCGGCAGGCTGTAACCCGAGCAGCCAAGGAACACACCGGTCGATGCGGTACGGATCTGCATCGGACGACCGCATGTGGTGCACGGAATATCGGTCATCACGGGCTGGTTGGCGCGCATGCCATTGTCCGGGTTCTCCGCCACTTCAAGCTTCTTCTTGAAGTCGCCGTAGAACTCGTCCAGCACGTTTTTCCAGTCACGCTCGCCCTGAGCTACATCATCGAGGTTCTCTTCCATGCCGGCAGTGAAGCCATAGTCCATGAGGTTCGAGAAACTCTCTGACAAACGCTCGGTGACGATGTCGCCCATCTTTTCTGAGTAGAAACGACGGTTGTGCAGGGTCACGTAGCCGCGATCCTGAATGGTCGAAATGATGGCTGCATAGGTCGAAGGACGACCGATACCGCGTTTTTCCATTTCTTTGACCAGGCTCGCTTCGGAGTAACGCGCTGGCGGCTTGGTGAAGTGCTGCGACGGATCAAGCTTGATCAGCTTCATCACATCGCCCTGCGCCATGTCGGGCAGAACGTCGTCATCGCCAGGCTTGGCGATCTGCGGCAGGACGCGGGTGTAACCGTCGAACTTCAGGATGCGGCCCTTGGCGCGCAGCTCAAAGTCGCCAGCAGCGACGCTGACAGTGGTCGACAGGTACTGCGCCGGCAGCATCTGGCAAGCAAGGAACTGGCGCCAGATCAGCTCGTAAAGGCGCTCAGCGTCACGCTCCATGCCCGCAAGCTTGCTTGGCGTAGTGTTGGCGTCGGAAGGACGAATCGCTTCGTGAGCCTCTTGTGCGCCTTCTTTGCTGCTGTAGACATTCGGCGTTTCCGGCAGGTACTTCTTGCCGAACTCGTCTTCGATGTAGGTGCGCGCCATCGCCACGGCATCGGCCGAGAGATTGGTCGAGTCGGTACGCATATAAGTGATGTAGCCGGCTTCATACAGACGCTGGGCCATCATCATGGTTTTCTTCACGCCGAAGCCCAGACGATTGCTCGCGGCTTGCTGCAGGGTGGACGTGATGAACGGCGCCGACGGCTTGCTGCTGGTCGGCTTGTCTTCGCGCTTGACGATGCTGTAGCTGGAGGACTTGAGCTTCTCCAGCGCGGCTGTGGCCTGGGCTTCGTTCAGCGGCTTGAAGGCTTCGCCCTTCTCGCGCGCCACTTCGAAACGTACAGTCGAACCCTTGGCGGTGCCGAGGTCGGCGTGCACTTCCCAGTATTCTTCCGGGTTGAAAGCACGGATTTCGCGCTCACGCTCGACCACCAGCTTCACGGCAACCGATTGCACGCGACCGGCCGACAGGCCACGGGCGATTTTAGCCCACAGCAGCGGCGAGACCATGTAACCCACAACGCGGTCGAGGAAACGACGCGCCTGCTGGGCGTTCACACGATCGATGTCCAGTTCGCCCGGCTCGGAGAACGCTTCCTGAATCGCTTTCTTGGTGATTTCGTTGAACACCACGCGCTTGTAGCGGCTGTCGTCACCACCGATGGCTTCGCGCAGGTGCCAGGCAATGGCTTCCCCCTCGCGATCCAAGTCGGTTGCGAGATAGATGGTGTCAGCATCCTTGGCGAGCCGGCGCAGCTCTTCGATGACCTTCTCTTTACCCGGAAGGATCTCGTACTGGGCTTTCCAGCCATGTTCCGGATCGACACCCATGCGCGAAACCAGTTGCTTGCGCGCCTTCTCTTTCGGCGTGAGCACCGGCCCTTCGCCCGCGGCGGCCTTGCCGCGCTTGGCGGCCGGCTCTTTGCTGGCGCTAGCCGAACCGCTGGTGGGCAGGTCTCGGATATGGCCGATACTCGACTTCACCACGTATTGGTTGCCCAGATACTTGTTGATGGTCTTGGCCTTAGCCGGGGATTCCACAATGACCAGCGATTTGCCCATGGATCAGAAAATTCCTGAATTCTAGAAGTGAAAGGCGGTTGGCGCCTGACGCGGCACCGCTATATATAGTGGCTACAAGGTGAGGTCAAGCACAGGGTTCTGTGCGCACTCGCCTCATGGCTTGGAAAAAAGGCTCGGTTCGGCTTGCACCAAAGCAAAGCGTGGCACCTGCTCGCCGTCAACCTCGACCGACTCGACGAACATGCTCAAAGGGCGTACCCAAAAGCCGTAATCGCCATACAGGGCTTGGTAAAAGACCACTTCTTCCTCGGTCTCGGAATGCCGCGCCACACTGAATACGCGGTACTGCGGACCTTTGTAATGTTGGTAGAGCCCAGGTTGTATCGGCATGCTTCGGCCCTCACTCAAATTTTTTCAAAATAAATACAAAAATAAATCCACAAAAACAAAAACCGGGGCACTTGGCCCCGGCTTCCATCGACGAGACGCTTAAACGCGTTCGAAGACGGTGGAGATGCCTTGGCCGAGACCAATGCACATAGTGGCCACCCCGAAGGTGCCGCTATTCTGCTTCATCACGTTCAGCAAAGTGCCGGAAATACGGGCACCGGAGCAACCGAACGGGTGACCCAGGGCGATCGCGCCGCCGTGCAGGTTAACCTTCTCGTTCATCTTGTCGAGCACTTTCAGATCTTTCAGCACTGGCAGAGCCTGTGCGGCGAAAGCTTCGTTGAGCTCGAAGAAGTCGATATCGTTGATGCCGAGGCCCGCACGCTTCAGGGCTTTTTGTGTAGCCGGCACTGGACCATAGCCCATGATCGCCGGATCCACACCCGCCACTGCCATCGAACGGATCACGGCCATCGGCTGGATCCCCAGGTCCTGTGCACGCTGCGCCGACATCACGATCATGCACGAAGCACCATCGGTGATCTGCGACGAAGTACCGGCAGTCACGGTGCCACCCTTCGGATTGAAGGCAGGCTTGAGGGCCGCCAGACTTTCCAGAGTGGTTTCCGGACGAATGGTTTCGTCGTAGTCGAACAGCTTAAGGAAGCCGTTTTCGTCGTAGCCCTGCATCGGGATGATTTCGTCTTTGAACTTGCCTTCCACCGTCGCCTTATGGGCGAGCTGGTGGGAGCGCACGCCAAAGGCGTCCTGCTGCTCACGGGTGATGCCGTGCATCTTGCCAAGCATTTCCGCGGTCAGACCCATCATGCCCGAGGCTTTCGCTGCGTACAGCGACATGTGCGGGTTCGGATCGACACCGTGCATCATGCTCACGTGACCCATATGCTCGACGCCGCCAACCACGAATACGTCACCGTTACCGGTCATGATCGCTTGCGCAGCGGTGTGCAGGGCGCTCATCGACGAGCCGCACAGACGGCTGACGGTCTGGCCGGCCGAGGTGTGCGGGATCTGGGTCATCAGCGACGCCATGCGCGCGATGTTCCAGCCCTGCTCCAGGGTCTGGTTCACACAGCCCCAGATTACATCCTCGACTTCAGCAGGATCGACCTTGGCGTTGCGTTCCAGCAGTTTGCTGATCAGGTGCGCCGACATGTCTTCGGCGCGGGTGTTGCGGTGCATGCCGCCCTTGGAGCGGCCCATCGGAGTACGACCGAAGTCGACAATCACGACGTCTCTAGGATTCAAGCTCATAAGTTCACTCTCACTCTAGTTGGGGGCGCTTAACCGAAGAAGCTCTGGCCGTTCTTGGCCATTTCGCGCAGCTTCGCGGTCGGGTGGTACAGCGCGCCCAAATCAGCGTACTGGTCAGCCAGGGCAACGAACTCGGCAACACCGATCGAATCGATGTAGCGCAGCGCACCGCCACGGAATGGAGGGAAACCGATACCGTAAACCAGACCCATGTCGGCTTCGGCGGCAGTTTCAACGATGCCGTCTTCCAGGCAACGCACGGTTTCCAGGCACAGCGGGATCATCATCCAGTTGATGATGTCTTCGTCAGTGACTTCGCGCTGCTCGTAAACGATCGGCTTGAGCACTTCCAGCACCGATGGATCGGCCACCTTCTTCTGCTTGCCTTTCTTGTCGGTCTCGTAGGCGTAGAAGCCCTTGCCATTCTTCTGGCCCAGACGTTTGGCTTCGTAAAGCACGTCGACTGCCGAACGACGGTCATCCTTCATGCGATCCGGGAAGCCGTCGGCCATCACGTCACGACCGTGGTGACCGGTGTCGATGCCGACCACGTCCATCAGGTATGCCGGGCCCATTGGCCAGCCGAACTTTTCCATGACCTTGTCGATGCGGACGAAATCCACACCGGCGCTGACCAGCTTGGCGAAACCGCCGAAATACGGGAACAGAACGCGGTTGACCAGGAAGCCCGGGCAGTCATTGACGACAATCGGGTTCTTGCCCATTTTCTTGGCGTAGGCAACGGTGGTGGCAATTGCCAGCTCGCTGGACTTCTCGCCACGGATCACTTCCACCAGCGGCATCATGTGCACCGGGTTGAAGAAGTGCATGCCGACGAAGTTTTCCGGACGCTTTAGGGCCTTGGCCAGCAGGCTGATGGAAATGGTCGAGGTGTTGGACGCGAGGATGGTGTCCTCTTTGACCTTGTCTTCGACTTCAGCCAGCACGGCTTGCTTGACCTTCGGGTTCTCGACCACGGCTTCAA
This sequence comes from Pseudomonas sp. IT-P260, assembly GCF_949768395.1. NCBI lineage: Bacteria > Pseudomonadati > Pseudomonadota > Gammaproteobacteria > Pseudomonadales > Pseudomonadaceae > Pseudomonas > Pseudomonas sp. IT-P260. The sequence goes on along the minus strand of NZ_CATKPO010000040.1, from coordinate 23,064 downwards.
CAACCAGGTCGACGTGACCGAAGTCGCCGTAGGACAGGGTCGGACGAATGCCGTTGAGCACTTCAGCCATTTTCGCAGCGGTCATGCGGCCTTTGTCAACGCGGCCCACCAGCAGCTTGGCGGCTTCCGCCAGACCCTGCTCGATACCGTGCTCGTTGATGTCTTTCATCAGGATCGGCGTGCCTTTGGAGGCCGACTGATAGGCGATACCGCCACCCATGATGCCAGCACCCAGTACCGCAGCCTGTTTTACGTCCTTGGCGATTTCGTCGTAGGCCTTGGCCTTTTTCTTCAGTTCCTGATCGTTCAGGAACAGGCCAATCAGACTCTGCGCGGCAGAGGTCTTGGCCAGCTTGACGAAACCTGCAGCTTCGACTTCCAGCGCCTTGTCACGACCGAAGTTCGCGGCTTTCTGGATGGTCTTGATCGCTTCAACCGGCGCCGGGTAGTTCGGGCCAGCTTGCCCTGCCACGAAACCTTTGGCGGTTTCGAAAGCCATCATCTGTTCAATCGCGTTCAACTTGAGTTTTTCAAGTTTTGGCTGACGCTTGGCCTTGTAATCGAACTCGCCGGAGATCGCGCGCTTGATCAGTTCAAGGGCAGCTTCCTGCAGCTTCTCTGGAGCAACCACGGCGTCGACGGCGCTGACTTTCAGCGCGTCTTCAGGACGGTTTTCCTTGCCGGCGGCAATCCACTCGATGGCGTTATCGACGCCGATCAGGCGCGGCAGACGCACGGTACCGCCGAAGCCTGGGTAGATGCCCAGTTTGACTTCCGGCAGACCGATCTTGGCCTTGGTCGACATGACGCGGTAATCCGCCGCCAGGCACATTTCCAGACCGCCACCTAGGGCGATGCCGTTGATCGCGGCCACGGTCGGAACGTTGAGGTCTTCGAAATCGCTGAAGATCTTGTTGGCTTCGAGATTGCCAGCAACCAGCTCGGCATCCGGCAGCTTGAAGTTGTCGACAAATTCGGTGATGTCGGCGCCGACGATGAACACGTCCTTGCCACTGCTGACGATCACGCCCTTGATCGAAGCATCTGCCTTGATGGTGTCCACGGCCTGACGCAGTTCGTTCAGGGTAAGACGGTTGAACTTGTTGACGGACTCACCCTTGAGGTCGAATTTCAATTCGACGATGCCACTTTCAAGAGCTTTAACCGTGATGGCTTTACCTTCGTAAATCATCAACTGATCTCCACGATATGGAAGCTGAACAGTACACGTCGGACGCAGGTAAATGGCTCGGCAGGACGCTTTTTCGTCGATGCTGACGCCAATCCACCCGGCACACCCGCCAACGCGATAGTCGGGATTCTGTAGGAGCAGTCTGTAAGACAAACGCTCAATTCATACGCCCGTTTGATTTGGGTACGCCACCTTCACGGAATTTCCGACAATTGTCAATCGCCCTAAATACGGGTTGAAATGCGACTTTGCGGTCATTTCTGTAAGACGCAGCCGCCGACACATGCTTGCATGTGAGGGTATTCATAAGATTAATAGTTAGAAATGTCGCCCTAATTCGCTGCAAGCCTTGTTTAACAGGCTACGCTCGCTGGACGACGAAGGAAAACACGCGCACGTTTGTTGACCGGAGCACTCCGAATCAACACCAAAAAGAATTCCGGCCTGCCTGGCCACCCCCGCCCGATGAATCATGTCGGGCTTTTTATTGTCCGTCTGCCGGACGCTCCCCACCGTTGCAGTGGGAAAAATCCGGGGTTCAGGCCAGCGCTTTCAGAGTCGCGTCGATATCCTGCAAAACCTTGGCCTCGCCCTTCTCGCCCCAGTACAAGGCGATCATCTGCTTGTCGGCCTCAACCTTGAACACATTGCCCGGCAACTTTTCGAAATAATCGAGCAGTAACCGGTCCTCGCAGACTTCCTGCCATTGATTGACCCATACTCCCGGCGATTTCTGCCAGTAACTCCAGCACGCTGGCTGGCTGCCACGCCGTGGCCGATGATATTGCGCACACGGGCTGGGCGGCTCCTGCGACAGCCAATGCGGCCACTCCTGAGGCGCCAGCTGCATGGCCAGCCCGATGCGCCGCGCCTCCATGCGCAGGGCCATCCGGCCGCTCTGTACGCGCGACGGGCGCAACCATGCCAGTGGACTCAGAACCACCAGCAGGATTGACACCACCAACCAGACCGTCATATCTCTACTCCCGACTTAAGGTGAGCGCATTGTGTCACTCTGGAACCAATGCGCTTGAAACCAGCCATACTTAACACTATTGAACCGTCACAAGGAGCACCTCATGCCCTACTCCCATATCCTGGTCGCCGTAGATCTGACCGAAGAGTGCGACCCTGTGATTCACCGCGCCCGAGAGCTGTCGACGAGCAATGGCGCCAAGCTGTCGCTGGTGCATATCGTCGAACCGATGGCGATGGCGTTCGGCGGCGATGTACCGATGGATCTGTCACAACTGCAACAGCAGCAGTTCGATCAGGCCAAGGAACGTCTAGAGCGCCTGAAAGCCAAATATGCCGAACTCGAGGGTGCCAACTGCCAACTGACCTATGGCCAGCCACGTCAGGAAATCCATCATTTCGCCAAGGAAAACCTCTGCGATCTGATCGTGGTCGGCAGCCATGGCCGCCACGGCCTGGCGCTATTGCTCGGCTCGACCGCGAATGACGTTCTGCACGGCGCGCCATGCGATGTTTTGGCAGTACACCTGATCAAACGTTAAAACACTGATCATTGTGGGAGCGAGCCTGCTCGCTCCCATATCAGGTCTCTACCCGCATATGAAAAGCCCGGCGCTCATCACTGAGCGTCGGGCTTTTTTGTTGCCGGATCAATCAGGCATCCAGCTCGGCCCAACGCTCCACCAGCGCATCCAGCTCAGCCTGCAACTGCTCCAGCGAAGCAATCACCTCGGCCGTTTCTGCCGGCGGACGCTGGTAGAAGCCGGCTTCGGCCATTTCCGCCTCGACCGCAGCGATCTGCTGTTCCTTGGCATCAATGTCGCCCGGCAGCGCTTCCAGCTCACGCTGCAGCTTGTAGCTCAGCTTCTTCTTGGCGGCCGGCGCTGCAGCAGGCGCGGCAACGGGTGCAGGCTCAGCAGTGACCACCGCCGAGTTCAGGTCAGCCTTGCCCGACTTGCTCTCGGTCACACCCAACAGGCGCGGCGAGCCGCCCTGACGGATCCAGTCCTGATAACCGCCGACATATTCACGGACCTTGCCTTCACCTTCGAAGACCAGAGTGCTGGTGACCACGTTGTCGAGGAATGCCCGGTCGTGACTGACCATCAGCACCGTGCCGTTGAACGTCAGCAGTACTTCTTCGAGCAGTTCGAGAGTCTCGACGTCGAGGTCGTTGGTCGGTTCATCGAGTACCAGCAGGTTCGCCGGCTTGCTGAACAGTTTGGCCAGCAACAGACGTGCACGCTCGCCACCGGACAGCGCCTTCACCGGCGTGCGCGCACGTTGCGGGCTGAACAGGAAGTCGCCGAGGTAGCTCAGGACGTGGCGGCTCTGGCCATCGATTTCGATGAAGTCGCGACCTTCGGCGACGTTGTCGATCACGGTCTTTTCCAGATCGAGCTGATGACGCAACTGATCGAAGTAGGCGACGTCGATCCGGGTGCCCTCTTCCACTTTGCCGCTGGTCGGTTGCAGACCGTTGAGCATCAGCTTGAGCAGGGTAGTCTTGCCGGTACCGTTGGCGCCCAGCAGACCGATACGGTCGCCACGCTGCAGGACCATCGAGAAGTCCTTGATCAGGTACGGACCGTCCGGGTGATGGAAGCTGACGTTGTCCAGAACCATCACTTGCTTGCCGGACTTCTCGGCCGTTTCCAGCTGGATATTCGCCTTGCCGGTACGCTCACGACGTTCGCTGCGCTCAACGCGCAAGGCTTTCAGGGCACGCACACGGCCTTCGTTACGGGTGCGACGGGCCTTGATGCCCTGACGGATCCAAACTTCTTCCTGAGCCAGACGTTTGTCGAACAGCGCGTTGGCGGTTTCTTCAGCAGCCAGCGCGGCTTCTTTATGCACGAGAAAGCTGGCGTAGTCGCCGTTCCAGTCGATCAGACCGCCGCGATCCAGTTCGAGGATGCGCGTGGCGAGGTTTTGCAGGAAGGAACGGTCGTGCGTGATGAACAGCACGGCGCCCTGGAAATCCTTCAGGGCTTCTTCGAGCCAGGCAATCGCACCGATGTCCAGGTGGTTAGTCGGTTCGTCGAGCAGCAGCAGATCCGGTTCGGACACCAGCGCCTGCGCCAGCAGCACGCGGCGACGCCAGCCGCCGGACAACTCGGCAAGAGTCTTGTCGGCCGGCAGTTGCAGGCGACTCAGGGTACTGTCGACCAGCGTCTGCAAACGCCAGCCGTCACGGGCTTCGAGGTCGTGCTGAACGTGCATCAGCTTGTCCAGATCGGCGTCGGTGACGATGTTCTGGCTCAGGTGATGATATTCGGCGAGCAAGGCGCCAACACCGTCCAGCCCCTCGGCAACCACGTCGAATACCGTCCGCCCGTCGGCCACCGGCAATTCTTGCGGCAATTCACCGATTTTCAGACCGGGGGCACGCCACACCGAGCCGTCATCGGGTTTCTGGTCGCCCTTGACCAGTTTCATCATGCTGGATTTGCCAGTGCCGTTGCGGCCGATGATGCACACCCGCTCACCACGGGCGATCTGCCAGGACACCTTGTCCAACAACGGCATCGCGCCGAATGCAAGGGACACATCGCTGAATTTGAGCAGGGTCATGAGCTTCTCCAAAAACCGGGCGCGCATTCTACCTGAATCAGGTCCTCAGCAGGCCGGCAATTTGTCTGCTGAAGCACTCTGCACAACATTTGTTGCGAACTTGTGCTGCAAGACCCGCAAAGCTTTCGCCCGTTGCTGGCAAAAGGCTAAGCTACAGACAATTCAGTGCTGGCCGCGGCCGGTGCTTGTCATGATTTCTCTGCCCGGATGTCTCATGCGCAGTCGCCTTTTCAGTGTCTTGTCCTGTTTGCTACTTACCGCCGCTGCCGCTCAATCCGCCCAGGCGGTGGACCTGTCGACCCAACGCCAGTATTACGATGAAGCCAAGCGCGCACTGGCCAAGGGCGATACCGGCCCGTACTTTCGTTACAGCCAGGCCCTGGCCGATTACCCGCTGGAACCGTACCTGGCTTACGACGAACTGACCGCGCGTCTGAAGACCGCCAGTAACGAGGAAATCGAGAAATTCCTCGCCGAGCACGGCGACCTGCCACAGGCCAACTGGATGAAACTGCGCTGGTTGCGCTGGCTCGCCGACCGTGGCGACTGGGCAACTTTCGTCAAGTATTACGACCCGAAACTCAACTTCACCGAACTGGACTGCCTCAATGCGCAGTACCAGATCAGCAGCGGCCACAAGGCCGAGGGCTATGCCAATGCCGACAAACTGTGGCTGACCGGCAAATCGCAACCGGCCGCCTGTGACGGGCTGTTCGGGATCTGGGCCGCCGACGGCCAGTTGACCGAACAGAAACGCTGGGAACGCACCAAACTCGCCGCCCAGGCGCGCAACTATCCACTGGCCAACAGCCTGGTCAACGGCCTCACCACCCTCGCCCCGCGCGGTCGGCTGCTGGTGGATGTGGCGCAGAAACCCGAACTGCTCAATCAGCCGTCGCGCTTCACTCCCGCTGACGAGCCGATGTCCGACGTGGTCAGCCTCGGCCTGCGCCGCCTCGCCCGTCAGGACCCGGACAAGGCCATGGCCCTGCTCGACGGATACGCCAGCAGCATGCATTTCTCCCGTGACGAAAAAGTCGCGATTGCCCGGGAAATCGGCCTGACCCTGGCCCGGCGTTTCGACAGCCGTGCGCTGGACGTGATGACCAAATACGATCCGGAACTGCGTGACAACACCGTGTCCGAATGGCGCCTGCGCCTGCTGTTGCGTCTGGCACGCTGGGACGATGCGTATCAGTTGACCCGTCGGCTGCCGCAGGATCTGGCGACCACCAACCGCTGGCGTTACTGGCAGGCCCGCAGCCTGGAACTGGCGCAACCACAGAACCCGGAAGCGCAGACCCTGTACAAGAATCTGGCGAAAGAACGCGACTTCTACGGCTTCCTCGCCGCCGACCGCTCGCAACTGCCTTACTCGTTGATGAACAAGCCGCTGGTACTCAGCCAGGCCACCGTCAACAAAGTGCGTAATACCCCCGGTGTGCGTCGCGCTCTGGAATTCCATGCGCGCGGGCAGATCGTCGACGGGCGCCGCGAGTGGTATCACGTCAGCCGGCATTTCAATCGTGACGAAATGGTCGCCCAGGCCAGACTGGCTTACGACCTGAAATGGTACTTCCCGGCCATTCGCACCATCAGTCAGGCGCAATACTGGGACGACCTGGATATCCGCTTCCCGATGGCCCACCGCGACACCCTCGTGCGTGAAGCCAAGACACGCGGCCTGCATTCAAGCTGGGTGTTCGCCATCACCCGTCAGGAAAGCGCGTTCATGGATGACGCCCGCTCCGGCGTCGGCGCCAGCGGCCTTATGCAATTGATGCCGGGCACCGCCAAGGAAACCGCGCGCAAGTTCAGCATCCCGCTGGCCTCGCCGCAGCAAGTGCTCGATCCGGACAAGAACATCCAGCTCGGCGCCGCTTACCTGAGCCAGGTGCACAGTCAGTTCAACGGCAACCGCGTCCTTGCCTCCGCCGCCTACAACGCCGGCCCTGGCCGCGTGCGCCAGTGGCTGCGCGGTGCCGATCACCTGAGCTTCGATGTGTGGGTGGAAAGCATCCCGTTCGACGAAACCCGCCAGTACGTGCAGAACGTGCTGTCGTACTCGGTAATCTACGGGCAGAAACTCAATTCGCCGCAGCCGCTGGTGGATTGGCACGAGCGGTATTTCGACGATCAATGACAGGTGCTGAATACCTGAAATGAAAAATGCCCGCATCCATCGATGCGGGCATTTTTTTGCTGCCAGAAAAGCCTTCGGCGGTTCTACACCGCCATCGCATGCCCGTCGTTGAACTGCAACGCCGCCAGCCGCGCATACAGTGGATTGCTCACGATCAGCTCCTGATGCGTACCGATTGCGACCAATCGGCCCTGATCCATCACGGCGATCCGGTCGGCGTTCTTCACCGTGGCCAGGCGATGCGCAATCACCAGCGTGGTGCGGTTGTGCATCAGGCTTGGCAACGCTTCCTGGATCAGATGTTCGCTCTGGGCATCGAGAGCGCTGGTGGCTTCGTCCAACAGCAGAATCGGCGCATCCACCAGCAACGCGCGGGCAATCGCCAGACGTTGACGCTGGCCGCCGGAAAGGCCGAGACCAGCGTCCCCCAGATGAGTCTGATAACCGTTGGGCATCTTCTCGATGAAGTCATGGGCGTGGGCAATTCTTGCCGCTTCCTTGACCTGTTCCAGCGTCGCGTCGGCATTGCCGTAACGAATATTCTCTTCGACGCTACCGAAAAACAGCGCTGGCGATTGCGAGACCAAGGCGAAATTGCGCCGCAGATCCAGCGGATCAAGGCTGGTCAGCGGCACCCCGTCAATCAGGATCCGGCCTTCCAGCGGGTCGTAGAAGCGCAACAACAAGTCATACACCGTGGATTTACCGGCACCGGAAGGCCCGACAAGGGCCAGGGTTTCACCAGCCCGTATGGTCAGGCTCAAGCCGCTGATGGCATAGCTGTCCGGACGTGACGGGTAGGAAAAGTGCACATTCTGCAATTGCAGCTCGCCCTTGATCCGTTCTGGCAACGTCACCAGCCCGAGGGTCGGTGGCTGAATGATGTTCTGCGAACTGAGCAGCTCCGCAATGCGCTCGGCGGCACCCGCCGCACGCTGTAACTCGCCGATGACCTCGCTCAACGTACCGATGGCACTGCCGACGATCAGACTGTAGAAAACGAACGCCGCCAGTTCCCCCCCGGTAATGCGCCCGGCTATCACGTCCATGCCGCCGACCCACAACATCACCGCCACCGCGCCGAGCACCAGCACGATCACCACGGTAATCATCCAGGAGCGCTGAAAGATCCGTTTGCGCGCAGTATCAAACGCGTCCTCGACCGTCGTGGCGAAACGGCGTTCATCCTGCACCTGATGGTTGTAGGCCTGCACGGTTTTGATCTGCCCGAGCGTTTCGGAAACGTAGCTGCCGATGTCCGCAACCCGATCCTGACTCAACCGTGACAGATTGCGCACGCGACGCCCGAAAATCAGAATCGGCGCGACCACGAAGGGCAAAGCGATCACCACGATGCTGGTGAGTTTCGGATTGGTCACGAACAGCAGCACTACTCCGCCGATCACCATCAACAGGTTGCGCAGAAACATGGAGAGCGACGAGCCGATCACCGATTGCAGCAACGTCGTGTCAGCGGTCAGCCGTGATTGAATCTCTGAACTGCGGTTATTCTCGTAAAAGCCGGGATGCAGATAGACCAGATGGTTGAACACCTCGCGCCGGATATCCGCTACAACTCGCTCGCCGATCCACGACACCCAGTAAAACCGCGCAAAGGTGCCAATCGCCAGGCCCAATACCATCAGCATGAAGATACCGATGCTCTGGTTCAGTTGATGCGGCGACTGCGTCATGAAGCCCCGATCGACCAGCAATTTGATCCCCTGCCCCATCGACAAAGTAACGGCCGCCGTGACGATCAACGCCAACAGCGCAGCGCAGACTTGCCAACGATAAGGCGCCAGAAACCGGCTGGTCAGACTCAGCGCTCGACGGTGCCGGGAAGAAAGCTTCGAGATCATTCAGGTACACATCCGTGTTGATGAAAGGGCTAGCCTAAACCTTCTATGGGGCGGAACTCTGTAAATCACAATGAGTCAGGTTAAATATGCCCCCAAAGACTAGGCCATAGTTGCTATTGGTCTAATGTCCCGGTTGAGACGAGCGGTCATTTCTGTTGGAGTGGAGATGCCGCTTTTGACAGACCCAAGGGTGTTGTCACAGCCTGGTCACGTGGCGGTTTTAATCTACGTGCACAACCTGATGAGGAGACAGGCCATGTCCTTGCAACACAGCAGCGATGACAAGATTCAAGTGATCCGCACCAAGCCCGGCCAACCTCTGGGTTGCTCGATTATCGACAAGGATGGGCGTGAAGTACCGATCACTGAAGACATGATCCAGGACGCGTGCCGCGAGCTGGAGAAGCGATTGGTCAAGCCTGCCGAACAAAAGTGATATAGCCACCGTCTTCCTGACCCGGCCCCTGTTTGGCCGGGTTTTTTCTGCCTGCCGTTCTGCTCTCTGTAGGAGCTGCCGCAGGCTGCGATCTTTTGATCTTGCCTTCAAAAAACAAAATCAAAAGATCGCAGCCTTCGGCAGCTCCTACAGGGTCAGGGCAAACACTGTGGGAGCGAGCCTGCTCGCGAAAGGGCCGACCTGTTATTGAACCGCAACCGCCCCCAGCGCCGCCACAATCTGTTGCAACTGCTGCGAATCACCGTCGATCCGCACCTTCAGCCCCTCGATCTCGCGCCGCACCGGGTACTGCTTGCGCAACACATCGAATGCCGCACGCTGTTCAGCGACATTGCCTACAAGACTGCGACGAAAATCCGCATCATCGCGGCGCGGGTCGTATACGCCACGGCACAACATCGCCAGTGCCCAGGCCGGATCGCTGTCGGCGTGCAAGGTCACTTCTGACAGCCACGGTGCCGGCAACAAGTCACTGAGCTGGATGGTCGGCGTCTGACCGATGAATTCGCAATAAGCCTGATAAATCTGCGCCGTGCCGCGCTGTTTACCATCGAGGCTGTAACCGGCAATGTGCGGCGTGGCGAGCACACAGAGTTCGGCGAGGGCGACATCGACTTCAGGCTCGGCTTCCCAGACGTCGAGCACCGCTTGCAGATCTTCACGCGCCAGCAGCACGGTGCGCAACGCAGCGTTATCCACCACGGGGCCACGAGCGGCGTTGATCAGCCAGGTACCGGGTTTGAGCTGTTGCAGACGCGGCTCATCGAACAGATGCCAGGTCGCGCCTGCGCCGGTACGGGTCAACGGCGTGTGCAGGCTGATCACGTCGCACTGCTCGATGATCTGCTCAAGGCTCACGTAATCGCCGCCCTCGACTGCCTGACGCGGCGGGTCGCAGACTTTGACATTCCAGCCCAGGCCCTTGAGCACCTTGATCAGCCGACCGCCGACTTCACCGGCACCGATTACCCCATAAGTACGTTGCGGCAAATCAACGCCTTCGATTTCCGCCAGGGTCATCAGACTGCCGAGCACATAATCGACCACACCTCGCGCATTGCAACCGGGTGCACTGGACCAGGTGATGCCGGCCTCGGTGAAATAATCGAGATCGAGGTGATCGGTACCGATGGTGCAGGTGCCGACGAAACGCACTTTGCTGCCTTCGAGCAAAGCACGATTGACGTTGGTCACCGAACGCACCAGCAACACATCGGCCTGCTCGACCGTCGCACGGTCGATGGCACGGCCCGGTACCCGGCGGATCTCGCCGAAACCGGCAAAAAAGGCATCGAGCAGGGGGATATTTTCGTCGGCAACAATCAGCATGGCGGGCTCCTTGGGCGGATCGGCAGTTTAACTGTAGGAGCTGCCGCAGGCTGCGATCTTTTGATTTTGTTTTTCAAGATCGAGATCGAGATCAAAAGATCGCAGCCTGCGGCAGCTCCTACAGATTACAAATCCGCAACAGAGGATTTTTCCTGACCAAAGCGTCAGCGGCGTAGAATGCGGCGCCCTGCGCATCAATCCCTGTGGACGCTTTGCCTGTGAATTCTGTTACTGATCAACCGCTCGCTGCCTCACTCACCCGCCCCGCGCGAATTCGCCTGGAATTCAGGAATCTGCTCGCCCTCGCGCTGCCGATCATCATCGCGCAACTGGCGACCACCGCCATGGGCTTCGTCGATGCGGTGATGGCCGGCCGTGTCGGGCCGCGTGACCTGGCAGCGGTAGCACTGGGCAACTCGATCTGGGTTCCGGTGTTTCTGCTGATGACTGGCACCCTGCTGGCCACCACGCCGAAAGTCGCCCAGCGTTTCGGCGCCGGCACCCACAGCGAAATCGGCCCGATTGTCCGTCAAGCGCTGTGGCTGGCACTGGTGGTCGGCCTGATCGCCACGTGCATGCTGGTCGCCGCCGAACCGGTGCTGCACCTGATGAAAGTCGATCCCGAGCTGATCGGTCCGTGCATGCAATACCTGCACGGAATTGCCAGCGGGCTGCCGGCGGTGGCGTTCTATCACGTGTTGCGCTGTACCAGTGATGGCATCGGCCGTACCCGCCCGGCGATGGTGCTGGGCCTGTGCGGTCTGGCGCTGAACATTCCGCTGAACTACATCTTCATTTATGGCCACTTCGGCGTACCGGCCATGGGTGGCGTGGGCTGTGGCTGGGCCACGGCCATCGTGATGTGGGTCATGGCGCTGGGTCTGGCCGGCTGGGAGCGCTGGGCGCCGGCGTATCGTTCGAGTGAGATCTTCAGCCGCTTCGACTGGCCACAATGGGCGGTGATCAAACGTCTGCTGGCGATCGGTCTGCCGATTGGCATCGCGGTGTTTGCCGAGTCGAGCATCTTTGCGGTGATCGCGCTGCTGATCGGCAGTCTCGGCGCCACCGTGGTGGCCGGGCATCAGATCGCGCTGAACGTCAGTTCGCTGGTGTTCATGATTCCGTATTCGCTGGGCATGGCCGTCACGGTGCGTGTCGGCCAGGCGCTGGGGCGTGAAGAGCCGCGGGAAGCACGCTTTGCCGCCGGCGTCGGCATGGGCACCGCGCTGGCGTATGCCTGCCTGTCGGCGAGCATGATGCTGTTGCTGCGCGAGCCGATTGCGTCGATCTACACCGCCGATCCGATGGTGATCCAGATTGCGGCAATGCTGATTGTGTACTCGGCGCTGTTCCAGTTCTCCGACGCGATCCAGGTGACGGCTGCCGGCGCTCTGCGCGGTTATCAGGACACCCGGGTAACGATGATTCTGACCCTGTTCGCCTATTGGGGCATCGGCCTGCCAGTGGGTTACGCCCTCGGTCTGACCGACTGGCTCGGCGAACCGCGTGGCCCAAGCGGTCTGTGGCAAGGTCTGATTGTCGGCCTGAGCTGCGCGGCGCTGATGTTGTCGATTCGCCTGGCGCGCAGTGCGCGCAAGCGTATTCGGATCAGTCGTTCGGTGGGCTGATCAGCCATAAAAAAAAGACCTGCACATGCAGGTCTTTTTTTTGTCCGAATTCAATTGGACTTCTTGCGGATCCAGTACAGATAAGTACCGGCCTCTTCGTGCTGCCCCACCAGTTCGTGGTCGAGAAACACACAGAACTTGGGAATGTCGCGACGGGTCGAGGGATCGGTGGCGATCACCTTGAGCAGGCCGCCCGGCACCAGATCACGAATGTGCTGATGCAGCATCATTACCGGCTCCGGGCAATTGAGACCGGTGGCGTCGAGGGTGCCGTCGACCGGGGTATCGATCATTTCACTCATGATTCACTCCTGAAACTGGCCGGCATTGTCGCGCATTGCCGGGTGCTCAGTCATCTGTAGCGAGGGGATTTATCCCCGATGGGTTGCGAAGCGGCCCCAACCCAAAGAGTGGGGATGCGCTGCATCCATTCGGGGATAAATCTCCTCACCACAGAGATCATTCCCACAGGGTTTAGTGGTGACTCAGCGGGATTTGGCTTTCTTGATGTCATGCCGACGCAAATGACAGGTCACTTCCTCGCGGTCGTGATACAGCTGCTTGCAGCCGATATCGACTTTGATCCCGCGCGCCTTGAAGCCATCGGCGATGCGCTCGAGCAAGCGCTTCACTTCGGCATAGCGCTGTTTCATCGGCAGCTTGAGGTTGACCACCGCTTCGCGGCAATGACCGTCGCCGATCCATTCTTCCAGCATCGCCGCGTTACGCGCCGGCTTCTCGACGATGTCGCAGACCATCCAGTCCACCGGTTGCTTGGGCTTGAAGGTGAAGCCGTCGGCCATCAAGTGTTGCACCAGACCGGTGTCCATCAGACTTTCAGCCATCGGGCCGTTGTCGATGGCGGTCACCAGCATGCCGCGGTTGACCAGTTGCCAGGTCCAGCCGCCGGGTGCCGCGCCGAGGTCGACGCCGGTCATGTCGCTGTGCAGGCGCTCGTCCCACTGATCACGCGGGATGAAATGGTGCCAGGCCTCTTCCAGTTTCAAGGTCGAACGGCTGGGCGCCTCGCGCGGAAACTTCAGGCGCGGAATGCCCATCGGCCACATCGCCGAGTTGCCGGCGTCGGCCATGCCGAGAAACACTTCGCGACCACTTTTGAAGGTCAGCAGCAGGCGCGGCTTGCTGGCGTCGTCCACCAGTTTGCCGGCACCGGTCAGCGCCTTGCGCAGCGGGCCTTCGAACTTCTTGCAGAAATTCGACAGCTCTTTGCCGTCGTTGGTATCGACCACTTCCAGCCACAGGCTGCCGCAGACCGGGAAGTCCGCCATCTGCTCGAGGATCACGCTGATGCGGTCGGTTTCCGGCAAATCGATGAAGACACCGCGCGCCCACTGGCGCGGAAAAATCAGCTCGGCGAAACGCTGGCCGCGCATCAGGCGTTCGGCGCCGTCTGCTTCGCTGCAGACAAACTCCGCGTACGCGGTGGCCGGTTTGGCCTTGGCGTAACCGGCGACGTTGAGTTGGGCGGCGAGGTCGGAAATCTCCGAACAGACTTCGCCTTCGAAGCCTGGCCGGCAATGCATGAATAGGGTGTTCATTCTTACTCCTGGGCAGAGGGCGGACATTCGGCCCCTGCACGCTGCTCAAGCCTTGCGGTGAAGCAAAGCCTGTCACGAAAACCGGCGCATGATAGCCGAGTTCGGAACCTTGGACTTATCGATAGAGTCCAGTTATTAGCCAGCTACTGAAAACAGGGCTACGTTGATAGCTCTGCCCGTCCCCTCAGTCCGTAGCCGTGCGGACTCAAAGGAGTGATCGTAATGCCGTCCCTCGATAGTCTGAAGACCCTTAAAACACTGCAGATCGACCAAAAAACCTACCACTATTTCAGCCTGCCGGATGCCGCGAAAAGCCTGGGCAATATCGACCAGTTGCCCATGTCGCTGAAAGTCCTGCTGGAAAACCTGCTGCGCTGGGAAGATGAAAAAACTGTCACCGGCGCCGACCTCAAGGCCATCGCCGCCTGGCTCAAGGAGCGCCGCTCCGACCGGGAAATCCAGTACCGCCCTGCCCGGGTATTGATGCAAGATTTTACCGGCGTGCCCGCCGTGGTCGACCTCGCTGCGATGCGCGCCGCGATGGCCAAGGCCGGCGGCGATCCGCAGCGGATCAACCCGCTGTCGCCGGTGGATCTGGTGATCGACCACTCAGTGATGGTCGACAAATTCGCCACCCCGAGCGCCTTCGAACAGAATGTCGACATCGAGATGCAGCGCAACGGCGAGCGTTATGCGTTTCTGCGCTGGGGCCAGAACGCCTTCGACAACTTCAGCGTGGTGCCACCGGGCACCGGGATCTGCCACCAGGTCAACCTCGAATACCTCGGGCGCACGGTATGGACCAAGGATGAGGACGGCCGCACCTACGCGTTCCCCGACACCCTGGTCGGCACCGACTCCCACACCACCATGATCAACGGCCTCGGCGTGCTCGGCTGGGGTGTCGGCGGGATCGAGGCGGAAGCGGCAATGCTCGGCCAACCAGTATCGATGCTGATTCCAGAGGTGATCGGTTTCAAACTCACCGGCAAGCTCAAGGAAGGCATCACCGCCACCGACCTGGTGCTGACCGTCACGCAGATGCTGCGCAAGAAAGGTGTGGTCGGCAAATTCGTCGAATTCTACGGTGACGGCCTCGCCGACCTGCCCCTGGCCGACCGCGCGACCATCGCCAACATGGCCCCGGAATATGGCGCGACCTGCGGCTTCTTCCCGGTGGATGACGTAACCCTCGAATACCTGCGCCTGTCCGGTCGCCCGGCTGAAGTGGTGAAACTGGTCGAGGCCTACACCAAGGCTCAGGGCCTGTGGCGCCTGCCCGGCCAGGAACCGGTGTTCACCGACAGCCTGGCGCTGGACATGGGCAGCGTCGAAGCCAGCCTCGCCGGGCCAAAGCGCCCGCAGGACCGGGTCTCGCTGCCGAATGTCGCGCAGGCTTTCAGTGATTTCATGGACCTGCAATTCAAGCCCACCAGCAAGGAAGAAGGCCGCCTGGAAAGCGAGGGCGGCGGTGGGGTGGCGGTGGGCAACGCCGATCTGGTCGGCGAAACCGAATACGAATATGAAGGCCACACCTATCGTCTGAAAAACGGCGCGGTGGTGATCGCCGCCATCACCTCCTGCACCAACACCTCCAACCCGAGCGTGATGATGGCGGCTGGTCTGCTGGCGAAAAAAGCCGTGGAGAAAGGCCTTACGCGCAAGCCTTGGGTCAAGAGTTCGCTGGCCCCCGGCTCGAAAGTGGTCACCGACTACTACAAGGCAGCCGGGCTGACGCAATACCTTGATCAGCTCGGTTTTTCGCTGGTCGGTTATGGCTGCACCACTTGCATCGGCAACTCCGGGCCATTGCCGGAGCCGATCGAGAAGGCTATTCAGAAAGCTGACCTCACCGTGGCGTCGGTGCTGTCCGGCAACCGTAACTTCGAAGGCCGGGTGCATCCGTTGGTCAAGACCAACTGGCTGGCCTCGCCACCGCTGGTGGTCGCTTATGCTCTGGCTGGCAGTGTGCGCATTGACATCAGCAGCGAGCCTTTGGGTAACGACCAGCAAGGCAATCCGGTGTACCTGCGCGATATCTGGCCGAGCAGCCAGGAAATCGCCGATGCGGTGAATCAGGTCAACACCGCGATGTTCCACAAGGAGTACGCCGAGGTGTTTGCCGGCGATGAACAGTGGCAAGCGATCCAGGTGCCGCAAGCCGCCACCTATGTGTGGCAGGACGATTCGACCTACATCCAGCATCCGCCGTTCTTCGACGACATTTCTGGCCCATTGCCGGTGATCACTGACGTCAAGGGTGCGCGGGTTTTGGCGTTGCTCGGTGATTCGGTGACCACCGACCACATCTCCCCGGCCGGCAACATCAAGACTGACAGCCCGGCCGGGCGATATCTGCGCGAGAAAGGCGTGGAACCGCGGGACTTCAACTCCTACGGCTCACGACGTGGCAACCATGAGGTGATGATGCGCGGCACGTTCGCCAACATCCGCATTCGTAACGAGATGCTTGGCGGCGAAGAAGGTGGCAACACGATCTACATCCCGAGCGGCGAGAAAATGCCGATTTATGATGCCGCCATGCGTTATCAGGCCTCGGGCACGCCGCTGGTGGTAATCGCTGGTCAGGAATACGGTACCGGCTCCAGCCGCGATTGGGCGGCCAAGGGCACCAACCTATTGGGTGTCAAAGCGGTGATCGCTGAAAGCTTCGAACGCATCCACCGTTCCAACCTGGTGGGCATGGGCGTGTTGCCGTTGCAGTTCAAGCTCGATCAGAACCGCAAGAGCCTGAACCTCACAGGCAAGGAAACCCTTGATATCCAGGGGCTGACTGGCGTCGAGCTGACACCGCGCATGAACCTGACCTTGGTCATCACTCGTGAAGACGGCAGCCAGGAGAAGCTCGACGTGCTGTGCCGCATCGATACGTTGAATGAGGTGGAGTACTTCAAGTCGGGCGGGATTCTGCACTACGTGTTGCGGCAGCTGATCGCCTCGTGATTGCTTGATTCCCGTGGTGAGGGGATTCATCCCCGATGGACTACGCAGCAGGCCCTTTTTTGGGGTCGCTTCGCAACCCATCGGGGATAAATCCCCTCGCTACCGGTGCTCGACACAAACACTTTTCTGCAGGCGAAAAAAAACCCGCCGAAGCGGGTTTTTCCCAAGACCATTATCGACTCCCTGTCGGCAGCGATCCTTGCTAATGGTCGATCATCCGTGATCCTGAAACACTCCCTGTGTCTCAGTTGATGGATGTAGATTACGCCGTGGATCCAATCGGCAATAGTCGCAAAAGCTACCACCGCGTGTAAGACATTCGCTATAAAAGCCCTTCCGAAAACCCCTACGTCAGTCAGGCACCCAGCCTGCATGCCGCCATGTCAGTCACCATCACGCTCGCGCGTCTTCGCGCTTTCGGCGAGAAACTGTTCAAGTCGACTCAATTGCTCCTCCCAGCCGCGGCTATCCATGTAGTAAGCCTCCTTCTGCCGCACATCGGGGATATGCGCAAAGCCGGACTCGGACACTTTGAGCAATGTGCCGCTCTCGTAGTCCTGCAACTCGAACTTGACCAGCGTTGTCGGCTCCTGGGAATAATCGATGTTCGGATTGACCGCGTACGGGTGCCAGCGAAACGAAAACAGCTGCTGCGGCTCCACCCGCTCCACCAGTACGTTCCACAGCACGTGTTCATAACCGGGATACGTGACCTGCCCTTGCGTCCATTCCCCGGCAATGAACCGCCTGCCCTCCAGTGCCACACCAAACCACTGACCAAACGCCTCGGCATCGACCAATGCACGCCAGACATATGAACGTGGCGCCTTGAGCGCGATTTTGCGTTCGAAACTATTGGGTACCGGTTTCATAAGTCACCTCCTGTTTTGAACAGTAGGCCTGTATGACCACATGTCCAACCTGAAGTTGTATCAAAGGGCTGCACCTGTCCAATCCAAAGGAAACATTCGGCGGCATTTCCGTTCATTGAAACGAGCGCCCCACTGCGATGAACCTGTTACCGTTTCCTGCGAAATGGACACAGACAAGGACGAAGCATGCAGCCCTCTCTCTCCGAACGTTATCGCGGCGCCCTGCTCGGCCTCGCTTGCGGCGACGCCGTCGGCACCACGTTGGAGTTCAAGCCAAGAGGCTCATTCCAGCCGCTGACGGACATGGTCGGTGGCGGCCCCTTTCACTTGAAACCCGGGCAATGGACGGATGACACCTCGATGGCGCTGTGCCTGGCGGAGAGCCTGCTGAGGAAAAACACATTCGATGCGGCGGACCAGATGGGACGCTATCTGAATTGGTGGCAATGGGGGTATCTCAGTTCCACCGGTGATTGTTTCGATATCGGCATGACGGTCAGCCAGGCGCTGTCGCGGTATCAGCAAACCGGTCAGCCGTTCGCGGGATCTACCGACCCGTTTACCGCCGGCAACGGGTCGCTGATGCGCCTGGTGCCGGTGGTGCTGTTTTATTTCCCTGATGCCCGGCAGATTCGCCAGTTCGCCAGTGACAGTTCGCGAACCACCCATGCTGCACCTGAAGCCATCGAATGCTGTCAATTATTTGCCGAAGTGCTCAGCAAAGCACTGCTAGGCGCCTCCAAGTCAGAATTGCGCAAATTGCCAGACACAACCTTCGTTCAACCTAAAGTCGCAGCCATCGCCCGAGGTGATTACCTCGCAAAGTCGGCGAGCGAAATCCGTGGCAGCGGCTACAGCGTCGAGTCGCTGGAAGCGGCGCTGTGGTGTTTTCATCACACTGACGGTTTCGCCGCGGCGATTCTGCAAGCCGCCAACCTGGGCGATGATGCCGACACTACTGCCGCGATCGTCGGCCAATTGGCCGGGGCCTACTATGGCGTTCGGGCGATTCCTGCCCACTGGCTGGAAATGCTCCATGACGGCGAGGAGATTGCAGCCACCGCAGATCGCCTGCTCGAAGCCTCCCGGCTACGCGTCCCTGATTAGAAGCTCCACAGCCGCTAAACTGCACTGCACTTTCATCCGACTCAGTGAGATTACCCAATGTCCCCACGCCTGCTTCTGGCCCTGACACCCTTTCTGTTCAGCCCCCACGCCCACGCTGCCGTCGATTGCGCCAATGCCAGCGATCAGGCCACCATGAACCAGTGTGCCGGGCAGGAATTCAAGTCGACTGACAAGGAGTTGAACGTGGTGTATCAGCAGATCACCGGCCGCTTGAAGGACAACCCCGACCGCAAGAAGCTGCTGGTGGGTGCGCAGCGAGCGTGGATCGGGTTTCGCGATACCGAGTGCAAATTTTCGGCATCCGGGGTCGAGGGCGGGAGTGTTTATCCGCTGATCTACAGCAATTGCCTGACCGCTGTGACCAAGGCACGGATTGAGGCGCTGAAGCAGTATTTGACGTGTCAGGAAGGTGACATGAGTTGCCCAGTGCCCGGAGCCTGATTTTGTAGTGGCTTCGGTCTTGCCGCCAGGTTTGTTGAATCCACACTTGGCGCACCTTAGGCGCGCTGGCCAGCGAATCGATTTCCGCACCATTACCAGCGATTGCGCGGAGCCGGAACAGAGGAAGGTGGCGCAGCAACAAAACCCAAACTAATTATTGTAATCAGATAATTTATCATCGAGAATTCGCTACCAAATTGTAACAACCAGGAATTTTCATGAGTACTCACATCAACGGATTGGCGCCGCAGCGCATGCATTGGATCGGTCTCCTGGCTGCGATTCTTGTCTGGGTTCTGGGGGTGACGGAGGTCGGTGGCAACGTGACGATCTGGTTCTTCAAGAAGGATGAAATGCTGGCAAGCCTGCTTTATGCCTTTGCAGAAGGCTCGCCGCAATTGCTTGACCCGTTTGTCGAAGGTGCATTGCTTGATCCTGACACCTGGCTGTCATCAACGGTCACTGCGCTGATCGTCTTTCTGGATTTCCTGCCCGTTGTCCTGTCGGCTTACGCGTTATGGCTGACCGGGTTGTTTTTTCTGCGCTTGTCGCGCGGCGAAACCTGGACCGACCGCAACATCAGAGTCCTCTGGCGAGTGGGCGTGCTCTGCATCGTTTCTCCGGCAACCTACCCGTTAATAGAGACCTTGCAAGGTCTGGCGTTGTCGATAGATCTGCCGCCGGGAGATCGGATTTTCCAGTTCTCGATCGGCCTGTCTTCCGCTTCTGCCTACGAGATAATCAAAGGCGTATTACTCTGTATTTTTTCAATTATCATGCGCGACGCAAAAGTACTCAGCGATGAGCAAAGCCAATACATATAGAACAATATAATGACCATTATCGTCCGCCTTGACGTCGTCATGGCCACGCAAAAAATTCGCTCGAAAGAGTTAGCCGCCCTGCTCGGAATAACCGAGGCCAATCTGTCATTGCTTAAAAACGGCAAAGTCAAAGGCGTGAAGATGGCAACTCTGGACAAGCTCTGCGCTGCGCTCGATTGCCAGCCGGGCGATCTGCTGGAATACCAAAAAGACTGAGACTTTCCCCGGAAGGCGAGTTGTTTATCGCAGGTCCCGATCGTTTAACGCTTATTCAATCCTTAGTTTCAAGGCGGCTTTGTCATGTCCCGTTATTTGTTATGCGCGCTGTTATTGCTGACAGCGTCACTCAGCGGCTGCGCCACACAATTTGACGTAGCACTCAATGCAATCCCTGATCCGGACTATCAGTTCGACCAAAAGGCAACCGTATTGGTGACCTCGACGAAAGGCGCCGATGAGAACGGACTGAATGCCCGCTACTATCTTCGCGACATGGTCAACGCATTGAAAGACAGGGGTTTCCAAGAGGTTTATACCGACGCCAGCCTGCCTAGAAATCACGCACCGATCAAAATGACTATCAGCCTAGATATCGGCAGCCGGCAAGTGTCTTACCGTTATACCGCTACCGACTATGGGCAAGTGCCAACCAGCACTACGACCGTTTGCAAGAACACCAAGAAGAAAGATGACCGACTCACCTGCACCAGTAAGCCCAATACGACCTATGGTCCGGTGGGTACTTCGGAGCGAATCGGCTATACCACCCTAAGTACCTTCATTGCCACCGCCCGGGATGAGGCGAGTAAACGCACGGTGTATCTGCTGCGGGCGTCGTCTTATAACGAGGACTGTCAGGCCGCCAAGGTCGAAGCGTTTCTGGTCGAGCAGGGCCTGCAGAACCTGAACTTCCAGGATCGCGTGCAACGCAACTACAGCGTCACGATGCCCGAGGGTTACAGCTGCAAATAGTCAATTACCCAAACCCCTGCCGCGACAGCTTCACGGCGCAGCCAACGTGAGCCGGTGTAGTGAAGCGCATCCCGGCTACACGTGCGGGTCACCCGGCGGCTTGGCCGGCGCCGCGTATTGCGGCTTGAGGTGGCCATCCTGATCCAGTAGCCAGGCGTCCATGATCTGCCGCACCACGGGACCGGCAACCCGACCACCGGCCTCACCGTTTTCGATCATCACCGAGATGGCGATCTTCGGATGCTCTGCCGGAGCGAAGCCGACAAACAAGGCGTTGTCGCGATGCCGTTCAAGGGTTTTCTCACGGTTGTAACGCTCACCCTGCTTGATCGCCACCACCTGCGCCGTGCCACTCTTGCCGGCGATGCGGTACTGCGCACCGGCCGCTGCGGCGCGCGCGATTCCCCGGGCATCGTGCATCACCATCTGCATGCCGTGGTTGACCTGATCCCAGTCACGCGGGTTCTTCAGCAGGATATTCGGCATCGGATGCTCATCAACCGGCGCCACGCCATCGACGGTCTTCGCCAAGTGCGGTCGATTCCATACGCCCTTGTTGGCAATCAGTGCGGTGGCCTGAGCCAGTTGTAGCGGCGTGACCTGCATGTAGCCTTGGCCGATGCCCAGAATTACTGTTTCCCCCGGGAACCAGGCTTGACGGCGCGTGGCGCGTTTCCAGGCCTGCGATGGCATCAAACCGGGCGACTCTTCGAACATATCCAGCGAGACCTTTTCTCCGAGGCCGAACATCGCCATATAGTCGTGCAGGCGATCAATGCCGAGCTTGTGCGCCAGATCGTAGAAGTAGGTGTCATTGGAACGCATGATCGCCGCGTCCATGTCCACCCAGCCATCGCCACTGTGATTCCAGTTGCGGTACTTGTGATCGAAATCCGGGAGTTGGTAATAGCCCGGGTCGAAGACTCGTGTCTGCGGGGTCACAACACCGGCATCAAGGCCGGCAATCGCCACTTCGGGTTTGATGGTCGAACCCGGTGCATACAGGCCGCGTAGCACACGGTTGAACAGCGGCCGATCGATGGAATCGCGTAGCGCCGAGTATTCCTTGGAGCTGATACCGGTGACGAACAGGTTCGGGTCGAAGCTCGGATTGCTGACCATGGCCAGCACTTCACCAGTGGATGGATCGAGAGCCACCACCGAACCACGGCGGTCGCCCAGTGCGGCTTCAGCAGCCTCCTGCAGTTTGACGTCGAGACTCAGAACAATGTTTTTGCCAGGCACCGGATCGGTGTGCTTGAGCACTCGCAGCACCCGGCCTTGGGCGTTGGTCTCAACCTCTTCATAACCGACGTGGCCGTGCAGCTGCGCTTCGTAGAAGCGTTCAATGCCGGTTTTACCGATGGATTGCGTGCCGCGGTATTCCACCGAGTCGAGGGTTTTGGATTCTTTTTCGTTAATCCGGCCAACGTAACCGATTGAATGCGCAAAGTGCGGACCCAACGGGTAATGCCGAACGAACTGCGGCTCGACATCGAGGCCCGGCAAACGGAACTCGTTAACCGCCAACACGGCGATTTGCTCTTCCGTCAGTTCGTAGAACAGCGTCACCGGGGTGAACGGGTGACGGGACTGCTTCATAGCCTTATCGAAAACTGTACGATCTTCAGCGGGCAAGTGCAGCAGATTGATCACCTCGTCCAGCTCCTGATTTACATCAGTGGCGCGTTCACGGGTGATGGTCAGGTTGTAACTGGGACGATTATCAGCGAGCAGCACGCCATTGCGATCGTAGATCAGGCCTCTCGTCGGCGGAATCGGCAAGACGTGCACGCGGTTGTTTTCAGAGATGGTCGAGTGGTAGTCGTATTCAACCACTTGCAGGATGTACAAGCGCACCACCAGCGCGCAGCTGATAGCAAAGACAAACAAAGCGCAGGCGATCAACCGTTTGTTGACCAAGCGCTTCTCTTTTTCATGATCTTTGATCGGGATGGGTTCAGGCATTTCTACAGCAACTCTTTGACATAATTTGAGCGCCGATCCGTGGGCATGACATCAATCCGTTAAAAAACGAGCTGCACCATACCAAAAACCGAGTGGTCACTTCAGAAGGATTTTCTCCAATGGCAGTCCTGGCGACGGCTGGAACGCTCGTATCATCTGATCTTGGCGAGCCAAGC